>JAZGFD010000324.1:0-43828 GCA_036479115.1 Saprospiraceae bacterium
TAAAAAAAGTTCTTTTTTCATTATTCTTCGGCTATTTTTATAACAATAGCTCTGCTATTCTGATAAAAATGAGCCTCGTCTAATAAAAAAATAACAAATTTTTATCTCAAAAGCACCCAACTGAGTAGTTACCTTAAATATTATAAGTGGCTCAATTATCAACCCCAGGTTTTTCACTAAAATAAGCACTCAATATTTTGTGTAACCAGAATGGTTTGTCATCATTTTTGGTCAAAAATGCCGCCAAATCACAACATTCAATTCTCAACAAAGGACGTTGCACTTGGGCTATTCTTCCAAGAGCGTTGCCCTTGGCTATCAGCTTAAAGGCCTTCACCCTTTTCATGATGATTATAATTTTCGTATATATTTTTGATTGATAAAATGTGCAGAAGTTCTTATATGATTTATATCTCAATAACATCGAACTCATCGGACTAATAATTATAATAATCATTTAATTAATCTTTGTCGAGATGTCAATATCAGTGGCAAGGCACCTATTATTCCTACCCCCAAACAAACTTTTAATATCAATGAAAGTTCGGGCCATGTAGCAGCACCTTCAGAAGGGATCATTAAAGAAAGTCCAAAAAGCAGTGCAAAAAACCCTAAACGAGACACAAGACTCATCAAAGAATGAAATGTAGCTCTTTGTCCTGCATCAATCTGTGGAGTAAGTTTTTCAAAAATAGGCGCTTTCACAGCTGACCATGCAAAACTCCTCATCATAATTACGACGATGAGGTAAGAATGTAATGTGATCGACATCAGCCCTATTATCAAAATCATTATAGCTAGCATTAGAAATAAAAAAGGCTTCATACCCAATGTATTTTTCCACTTTATACTCTGCCCTGCTGAGTATGCCCCTACAAACATGGCGATGGCATAAAGCACCCCTGACATCATAGGTGCCGATGAATAATTTAAAAGACGAGAATGCTCTAAAAGACTGAGGTAAGATTGATAAAATTCATATGGCACATGTACCATCACATACATTACAGCATACAGCCCAAATAGCCACCCGATATTTGGGTTTTTTAAAAATGAGGTGCTTTTTATTAGTTGAATAAGAAAATTACCAGATGCCTGATCAATTTTACCGTCCTGGGGCTCATAAAATAAAATGGTAATTACAAAACTTCCAAATGCTACCACCAAACTGAGCCAATAGGCGTATACCAAATCAAATCCGCCCAGCCAGCCTCCCAAAAGTGCGCCTAGCCCTCCTGAAATCAATGCCCACTTATTTACTTGTGCTTCACGAGTGCCATATTCATTAGCGACTCCTGCACTTTTTAGCGATTCAAAATGAAAGACTGTATTGGTGCCTGATACAAAAGCCATATGAGCTGCAAAAAGTAATTGACCTACACACAGCAATGAAAAATTATTTCCCAACATATAAAAAACAATGGCGCTACAAAGGAAAATGGAACCAATCAAAAGAGTCATTTTTCTGCCTATTCTATCAGAAAAATAGCCAGAAGGCACTTCTAAGATCACCACTGCTATATAATAAATGGCCTCAAGTTGTAACACTTCACTCAATGACAATCGCTCACTGAAATATAAAAAGAATACTGGCATCCAAGCCAAAAATGAAGTGGCAGCATAGTACCAAGTGTAGAGATTAATATTTCTGTTCATTTCAACTTTGTGCGGGCTAAAAATACGCTAAAAACTACTTTTGAAATTTGCAACCACTTAGGTGAGCGCTTTTGAGACCTGTCTGCCAAACAAGGAGGTAAAAAATTGTTATTTTTTTGCCAGATAAAACTCATTTTTGGGGTCATCGCAGAGTTATGGCAAAAAAAAGAACTGAAATATGAGTCCACTCCGGAAACAGACATTTTTCACAAAATGAGTTGTTCTGGATGAGATTTACATTTATTGAGATTCGGTGATGCCTGAGTATCAGCTAATTAAAAAAATATATAGATCGCCAAAAGAAACTTTTTTGATTTTGTGTGTTTCCTGAATGGGCTCAAATATAGTAGAAAAAGAACTTTCGTAAGTACTCAATATCTTATGTAACCAGAAAAATTTGTCATCATTTTTCAATTAAAAATACCGCCAATTAACAACAATCGTTACTCATCCAAAGGCGTTGCCTTTCGTGGCTATTCAACCATGGGCGTTGCCCATGGCTATACAGCTTAAAGGCTTTCAACCTTTCTTTGATGATTACAATATTGAGTACCTCCTATTATCCTCTTAATATCAGGGCTATTACTAACTTAGTAACTACTCAAGTGGGGGTAAATTTTCTATCTCAAAAGCGTCCACCTGAGAAATTCCTTACCTTATTTATACGTTAGTGAATCTCGATTATGTTGCCATATCTTCGATTTGAGAGAGAAATAGCTGATGTCTAGCGAAAAAAGAGCCTTTTTTAGCCAAAAATAATGCCCCCTGAGAAGTTACTCAATATTATTTCCCATTTTACTAACCAAATAAATATAAAAACAATGGCACAAGAATTTGATGAAATACTAATGAGAGGAATTAATGGTGAAACCACCATCGAAATTACAGGTTCTAATGGAAATATCCGATTGGGCGGAAATGGCACCATAGGTGATCTTGACCTGCTCATGTCTAATGGCGACTCTACTATCCATCTCGATGGAGGACGAGGTAATATTACTGCTGGAGGAGATGGTTCTCAAGGTGATATTTCCCTCCTTCATGCTGCTAATAAATGTACCGTACATTTAGACGGAGGTGATGGCAATGCCACTCTTGGAGGACATGGTACTCAAGGAGATTTAAGCCTACTTAACCCTAAAGGAGACTGCACTGTCCATGCTGATGGAGGCAACGGTAACATCACTTTAGGAGGTCATGGCAGCCAAGGTGATGTATCTCTACTACATATCAAAGGAGGATGTACTGTACATATAGACGGTGGCAACGGTAATATTACACTCGGTGGAGAGGGGTCAGAAGGTGATGTAATATGTAAAGATGAAAATGGAAAAGTTAATATCCATATTGACGGAGGAGAAGGCAATATGACTCTGGGAGGAGACGCTCATGATGGAGATATATGGCTCAAGACTTCTGATGGAAAAACAAGAGTAGAACTAGAAGGACATGACGGTGAAATGAGACTCCTTAACGGGAATGGGCAAGTGACTGTGCAAGCTACTGGAAAAACAGGGGAATTGATACTCGGTGGAGGCGCTTCCGACGGCGACCTCATTATAAAAAATTCGAAAGGAGAATCAGTGATTGAAATGAAAGGCAATACTGGAGAAATCAAAGTCGGTGGCAACACTGTACATACCGCAGATTATGTATTTAATAGTGATTACAATCTCCTACCTCTGCATGATGTGAAACAGTATATCAGTAATAACAAACACTTACCCGGCATACCATCAGCAGCCCATATTAGATCAGAAGGTATTGGTATTCAGTCATTTACGATGAAATTACTCGCAAAAATAGAAGAATTGACATTGCATATGATTAGACAAGATGAAACGATACAGCGACAGCAGGGTGAGATAAATGAACTGAAAAAATAGTTGCTACATTTCTTTTTTTTAATAAAAAATTTTACAAAAAGTTGTTCTGGTTGTAAATCGAGTATAATATTATTATACAATAAAATTCTACTCTATTTACTCCCTTTAAACTCAAAATGAATTCTCATATTTGTATTATGACAAACTCACTTTCAGTAAGTACCATCCTACTAGTAATATCGGCTTATTTTATTGTACTCATTGTCATTTCATATTTTACAGGAAAAGACAGTTCTAACGATACTTTTTTTCGTGCTAATCGGGAGTCACCTTGGTTTTTAGTGGCCTATGGGATGATCGGTGCTACACTTAGTGGGGTGACTCTGATATCTATACCTGGAGCTGTAGGAGCAGAAGGCCTCAATATGGATTTTAGCTACATGCAAATGGTATTTGGGTATATGGTAGGCTATGCTTTTATCGCTTTGGTATTGATGCCTCTTTACTATAAAATGAACCTCACCACTATATACGAATATCTCAATGAGAGGTATGGAATAACGGCTTATAAAACAGGGTCTTTTTACTTTTTAGTTTCGCGAATTATCGGTGCATCTTTGAGGCTTTACCTAGTGGCTATTGTCCTTCAAAAGTTTGTAATGGATCAATTTGGTATTCCATTTGCTGGCACTGTAGCCATTGCCATTGCCTTGATTTGGGTCTATACATTCAGAGGTGGTATTAAGACTATAGTATGGACAGATACCATCCAAACTACCTGTATGATCTTAGCCGTTGTGCTTACTATTGTTGGTATAGGCAATGCTTTAGAATTAAGTATGGGTGGTATGATAGGAGAGATTAAAAAAGCTGGCTATACTGAAATGTTTTTTTTTGAAGGAGGATGGAGTGATACCAATAATTTTTTCAAACAATTTATAAGCGGTGCGCTCATTGCAGTGGTGATGACAGGTCTCGATCAGGACATGATGCAGAAAAATCTTACCTGCAAATCTCTTGGTGATGCTCAAAAGAATATGTTTACTTTCAGTGCCATCCTGATTTTTGCCAATCTTCTATTCTTAAGTCTTGGAGCCTTACTATATGTATATGCCAATGCCAATGGAATCTCAACCCCAGAGACAACAGATCTTCTTTATCCTACAATTGCATTAGAGCATTTAGGCCCTACGATTGGTGTTTTGTTTGTATTGGGCCTTATAGCAGCAGCTTATTCTAGCGCTGATTCTGCCCTTACTTCGTTGACCACTTCGTTTTGCATTGATTTTCTGAATTTTAAAACATCTAAAAAATCAGAAAGTGAAAAAAAGAGAACAAGAGTGAAGGTTCACATTGGATTTTCAGTACTTCTACTACTGGTAATACTTGGAGTGAGAGCCACAGGCAATGATGCTATAATCAATCAGCTTTTTGTATATGCTGGTTATACTTATGGTCCACTTTTGGGTTTGTTTTCTTTTGGTATGATTACCAATAGAATCACTAGAGATAAGTGGATACTACTCGTCTGCCTCATAGCGCCTTTGCTCTCTTATCTTATTAATACATATTCAGCATCTTGGTTGGGAGGTTTTAAATTTGGTAGTATGATAATAGCGCTAAATGGAATATTAACTTTCATCGGATTATGGGTGATAAGTAAAAAAAATGAAAGTTAAAATTGTCTGTATTTATTTAGGCAATGTGCTTTTGGGGTAAAAGATTTTTTTCGTGACTACTCATTTATATATTCCTAATATTAGTATGATTGCCAAATGATAATCTCAAAATTTTTATAAAAATATTAAGACAATATACATTTTATTATTTACTCGATAACTGATCATCATTCTACATATCTTTGCACACTTTTTATAGGGCTTAGTGCAAAATATTTTAATATCTACATATGATCTCAGTAAATAACTTAGGACTACAATACGGGAAGAGAGTGCTTTTTGATGAGGTAAATCTCAAATTTACCCGTGGCAATTGCTATGGAGTAATTGGGGCCAATGGTGCAGGCAAGTCCACTTTTATGAAAATTCTTTCGAGTGAAATAGATGCCACGCGAGGAGATATATCTATTGATCCTGGAAACCGTATGGCAGTGTTGAGCCAAAACCACTTTGGATTTGAAGAACTCCAAGTTTTGGATACTGTAATTATGGGCTATAAAGAGCTATATGATATTAATGTTGAAAAAACTGCCATCTACATGAATCCCGACGCCACAGATGAACAGGGCCTTAAAGCTGCTGAGCTCGAAAACACTTATGGAGAAATGGGTGGATGGGAAGCAGAAAGTGATGCTGCAAGCCTTCTTAGTAATCTTGGAGTAAAAGAAAATTTACATAATAAAACAATGTCGGAATTGTCAGGCCCTGAAAAGGTGAAAGTACTCCTTGCTCAGGCACTTTTTGGCAACCCTGACTTATTACTTCTTGATGAACCTACTAATGATCTGGATGCTGTAACTGCTACATGGTTAGCTGATTTTCTGGCTGATTATACCAATACTGTGATCGTAATATCACACGACAGGTACTTCCTTGATATGATCTGTACACACGTGGTAGACATAGATTTTCGGCAAATTAGAATTTATACTGGCAACTATACTTTCTGGTATGAATCCAGTACCCTTATGGCACAACAGATAGCCAATAAGAATAAAAAGACAGAACAGAAGCGAAAAGAAATGATGGAATTTATCCAGCGATTCTCGGCTAATGCATCTAAATCAAAACAAGCTACTTCGCGAAAAAAAGCGCTAGAAAAATTGAACCTTGAAGACATCAGGCCTTCATCAAGAAAATATCCTTTTATTCATTTCAAACCTGAAAGAGAAATAGGGGACCAAATCCTCAAAGTCACTAATTTATCCAAGAATAATAAAGCCGGAGAAACCCTTTTTTGTAAGGTGGATTTTATTATGAACAAGAATGAGAAGATCGGTTTGCTTTCAAGAGACTCTAATGCAATAACTTCTTTTTATCAAGTACTGGCAGGAAAGGAAGCCGCTGATAGTGGTGTCATCGAATGGGGGCAGACAATTACTACCTCTTACTTACCTAACGAAAATGAAGAATTTTTTAGCAACGATCAGGACATAGAATTGATGGATTGGCTGAGACAATATTCTGAAAATAAAGACGAACAATTTATTCGTAGCTTTTTGGGTAGGATGCTGTTTTCGGGAGAAGAAGTATTTAAAAGATCATCAGTATTGTCAGGTGGAGAAAAAGTGAGATGTATGCTTTCTAAAATTATGTTGGCACATCCTAACTTCCTACTTCTTGATGAACCTACTAATCACCTCGATCTAGAATCTATTACGGCTCTTAATAATGGCCTGAAAGAATTTCCTGGTCACTTTATAATAACTACCCATGATCATCAGCTACTGAGTAGTACAGTAAATCGAATCATCGAAATCACACCAAAAGGCATCATCGATCAGTTGATGTCATTTGATGAATATCTCGTATCTGAAAAAGTAAAAAAACAGCAACTAGAGTTATATAGTTAAACCCTGCGTGTATACCTGTTAAGTGCAAAGCAGACCACTACAAATGATAATAAAAAAAGGAGCCGTACAAAGGAGACTATAAATATTGTAACTACTCAGGTTGAGCCAATTTTGGTCAAAAGCAGACATTAAACCAGTGCTGTGTCAAGTCTTAAATGGTGGGTGGGATTTGATGAATATTTTGAGGCTGAACAAGACGGAAAACTTGCGATTTTAGCGAGCTAAATGAATGATTTTCCAACGATATGCAGGCTTAAAAAATTCCAAATCACCCATCAGTTATAGCTTGACACAGCACCAGTGACAAGATAATTAACCAATGCAATATATTACACGTTTCTTTCCTGCTGTTATTTTAGCACTTTTAATTTCTTTCATATTTTTACTTTGCAAATCACCACGCTCAAATAATATCCTGCCTGATCAGTTCAAATCCATCCAAAGTGAAATACCTAATATCGTAATGGATATCAAGTATTATACTCATGATAACTTCATGGGTCGCCCAATTAACGGTTACCAAAAGCCTGTAGCCATTCTAAGTAAAAAAGCTCTTTTTTCATTGGTAAATGTTCAAAATGAGCTTAATCTTATCGGGTTCGGATTAAAAATATTTGATGCTTATCGTCCTCAAAGAGCAGTAAATAATTTTATAGAATGGGCAGCTGATCTCACTGATACAATAATGAAGAAACAATACTATCCTGATGTAAAAAAATCTGACCTTTTTGATCAAGGTTATATAGCTGCTCGATCAGGACACAGTAGAGGCAGCACTTTGGATTTAACTATTATTCACCTTAAGTCAGAACAAGAGTTGGACATGGGTGGAGTCTATGATTTTTTTGGACGAAAGTCTCATCACAATTATACAAATCTTACCAACAAACAAAAACGAAATAGAGAATATTTAAAATCAACAATGGAGAAACATGGATTTAAAGCATATAGTAAAGAATGGTGGCATTATACTTTAAAAGACGAACCCTTTCCAGAAACATATTTTGACTTTCCTGTCAATTGAATTTTAATTTCAATTGGATTGGTAAATATGTTTACCAAATATGAATTTTTCACCAACAAAAGAAATAATACCTCTCTTTTATGGAGTATATTCCTTGGTGCCTCATATATCAGGCTGAACAAACGAAAAAAAATATATAAATTCACCACATAGTACCACGAAATCAGCTTGATCATTATTATAAATCAATAAATATTAAAGGCATAAAAAAAGATCAAACATGAAAAATTATTTTTTATTAATCACAATTTTATCCATCTTAACTACTGCTTGTATGCCCACAAATAAAGATTCCATGATCAAAAATCTGGATGGACTTACTCTCCCAATTGCTCATAAAAAAGACTCTTTACTCACGCTTCATGGCGACACCAGAAATGATCCATATTTCTGGATGCGGCTCACTGATGATCAAAAGAGTGCCAAAAACCCAGATGACCAGACCCAACAGGTATTAAACTACCTGAATGATGAAAACGACTATACTGGAAAGGTGATGGAACACACCACTAAATTCCAAGAAAAGATATATAACGAAATCGTTGGAAGAATCAAGCAAACTGATGAATCAGTTCCTTATTTTAACAATGGTTATTGGTACTATACTAAATACGAAGAAGGCAAAGAATACCCAATATACTGCCGAAAAAAAGACATACTCGAAGCTGATGAAGAAGTAATACTTAACGCCAATGATAGAGCAAAAGGCCATGATTATTATAACGCTTCTGGGCTAAATATAAGTCCTGATAATAAGATACTCGCTTTTGCCGAAGATGTACTCAGTAGAAGAATATATACCTACAAATTTAAAAATTTGGAAACAGGAGAAATTCTCATTGATGAGATTGAAAATGTACAACCTGGCAGCGCATGGGCCAAGGATAATGCCACTTTTTTCTATTGTACTAAAAATAAGGTGTCACTTCTTTCTGAAAAGATATGGAGGCATAAATTAGGGCATAACAATACCTTAGACGTCATGGTATATCATGAGAAAGATCCATCTTTCTACATAGGAGTATACAATAGCAAATCAGAAGATTATGTAATAATCTACAACAACAGCACCATAGTAAGTGATTATCAGGTTTTGGCTTCTGACAATCCTACAGGCAAATTTCAAAATTTCACCCCAAGAGGTACAAAACACGAGTATAGCTTGTCTCATTATGGTGATAAATTTTACATTGTAACCAATTGGGGTGCGACTAATTTTAGACTCATGGAGACTCCCATTAATGCCACCGAAAAGAAAAACTGGAAAGAAGTGCTGGCACATAGAGATGATGTATTATTAGAAGGGATAGATGTGTTTAATGACCACCTGGTAGTAAGTGAAAGAAGCAATGCCCTCACGCAAATTCGTATCATGAATCAAAAATCTAATGAAGAGTACTATCTGGATTTTGGAGAGCAAGCCTATGTAGCCCATACAAGTAGCAATCCTGAATTTAATACCAATACACTTAGATTTGTGTATTCTAGCCTTACCACACCCAGTAGCACCATAGATTATAATATGGTAAAACGTACTCAAGAAGTAAAAAAACAACAAGAAGTAATAGGAGGGCATGATCCTGAGCAGTATACTACGGAGAGATTGTATGCGACTGCAAGGGATGGAGCCAAGGTGCCAATATCATTGGTATATAAAAAAGGTATGCGTAAAGGTAGTGACACTCCCTTATTGCTATACGCATATGGGAGTTATGGGTATACAATAGACCCTAATTTTTCATCTGTAAGGTTGAGCCTATTGGATCGAGGTTTTACTTTCGCTATTGCCCATATCAGAGGAGGGCAAGCTATGGGTCGGCAATGGTATGAGGATGGTAAAATGTTCAATAAAAAAAATACATTTAATGACTTTGTCGATTGTGGTAAATTTCTAATTGGCAAAGAATGTACCTCTGCATCTCATCTTTACGCAATGGGAGGAAGTGCAGGAGGACTACTAATGGGAGCTGTAGTCAATCAAGCACCAGAACTTTTCAATGGTGTCATAGCAGCAGTGCCATTTGTGGATGTGGTTTCCACGATGATGGATGAGAGCATTCCTCTCACTACCAATGAATTTGATGAATGGGGAAATCCAAAAAATAAAGACTCTTATGAATACATGTTGTCTTATTCTCCTTATGATCAAATTGAGAAAAAAAATTATCCTAACTTATTGATTACCACTGGTTTATTTGATTCTCAGGTACAATACTGGGAACCTGCAAAATGGATTGCTAAGCTCAGAGATATGAAGACAGATAATAATATCCTTATGATGAAAACCAATATGGAAGCAGGCCATGGTGGTGCCTCTGGGAGGTTCAAAAGGTATAAAGAAACGGCTTTGGAATATGCTTTCTTTTTAGACTTAGAAGGTATTGGAGAAAAAGAATTTTTGAATTAAGGAAACTAAAAAGGCACCTATCATAGTAAGTACTCAATATCTTGTGTAACAAGAAAGGTTTGTTATCATTTTTGGTCAAAAATGCCGCTAAATCACAACATTCACTATTAAACCAAGGGTGTTGCCCTTGGCTATTCAGCTTAAAGCTCTTCAGCCTTTCTAATGGTGATTATAATATTGAGTACTTGCCTATCATACGGCTAAATAATAATAAAATACTGAGCATACTTTATTTGTAACCACACCCTCAGCTTATTACAAATCATAGATAAATAATTTTAGAGTATTGAGCCCATTCCGAAAACATAAAAAATATAAAGTGTTCACTTCGACAAGCTCTGCAAAAATCTTTTAGTGGCCTTATCCTCTTTATCAATCTGTTGATACTCAGGCATCAACAAATCTCAAAAAATGACAATATCATCTAAATTAATTCATTTTGTGAAAATTACCTGTTTTCAGAGTGGGCTCAGTATTTGATATCTTGACCTCAGATTTTCATAGATTCCATTGTTAATTATCATGTCAATTATATACTATGTTTAAAAATTTTACGAGTACGATAATAGGGAGATCAGAAAAACTAAAACAAGTAAAACCACAGGCTTATGTTATCTTTAGCACTATTTTTACTCTCACAATAGTTTGATAATCAATATTTTATACTTTTTATTTTGTTATGCCCATTGCTAATTATAAAGATTTATTTGGCTTAGTAAAGTCATTGACAAAAGCCGAAAAGAGAAATTTTAGTCTCTATTCCAAGAGGATAGGGGGTGATGAAAACATGAAATTTTTACAACTTTTTGATGCCATCGACAAACAAAAAGAAGAACATGAAGAAACTCTAATCTTTGGGTTAAAAGGGATAAAAAAACAACAATTTTCAAATCTTAAAAGGCACCTGTACAAACAGATCGTTACCAGCCTTAGATTGATCCATATTAATAAGGATACCTCAATAGAAGTGAGAGAGCATATTGATTTTGCTAAAATCCTCTATGGAAAAGGTCTTTTTCATCAAAGTCTAAAGATCTTATTGAGAGCAAAACGAATAGCGGAGAAAAATGATCTGGCTCTTCTTATACTTGAAATTATAGAATTTCAAAAGCTCATCGAAGCCAGGCACATCACTCGTACTGGTGCAGAGAAAAATGTAGAACTTATAAATGAAGCTGAAAAGAAATTTACAAATGTAATATCAGAGGTTCGACTTTCTAATCTTAAAATTCTTATTCATGGGTGGTATATCAGAAATGGTCATATTCGGAGCGAGAAAGACCTACAGACTGTTCAGAAATTCTTTGAAGATAATTTACCATTATATATAATTGATGATCTCAGTTTTCAAGAGAAAGTGTTTTTATACCAATCATTTGTATGGTACTATTATATCATTCTTGATTTTACACAGTGTTTTGAATATTCTGTAAAATGGGTTAATCTTTTCAAGGAGAATCCACACTTCCAAAAATGGGATATTGACCTAATGATGAGAGGCTATTTTTACATTCTCACTACAGCTTATTACAATAGAGACAAGGCTTCTTTTGCTCATTATTTGAATGAATTTGAAAAATTTAGGAAAGCCAAATATGCTACTTTTAATGAAAATTCTAGAATATTTTCATTCATATATGTGCACAATGGAAGATTGACAAGTTATGCTTTATCGGGAGAATTTGAAGAAGGTCTTAAAGCAATACCAAAAACAATAAGAAGAATAAAGCGATATGAAAATCGCATGGATCCTCACCGCATTATTGTTTTCTATTTTAAAATTGCATGGATTTGCTTAGCGGCTGGGAAAGCTGAAAAATCAATTCCCTATCTCAATAAGCTCTTTCAAATAGAAATCGGGATGTTGAGAATAGATTTACAGATATATAGTCAGTTGTTATTTCTTATGGCCCATTATGATCTTGAAAATTTTGACCTTATGAAATACCTCATAAAAAGGGTGGAAGGCAGCTTTAAAAAAATAAAAAGCAGCAGCAACTTACAGGTGGAAAGTATCAAATTTTTTAAAAAAATAGAGAGTAAAGGCAAATCTGATCATAAGGCTCTCTTTCAAGAATTTAGTAAAGTATTGTTTGAACTTCAAAAAGATCCTTATGAAAAACGGGCATTTTTATATTTAGATATTTATTCTTGGGTGAGGTCAAAAGTGACCAGGCAATCTATATCTGATGTAGTGCGGGGAATTGATTAGCCCTCTAGGCTCATTTTCCTTTTAGGCGAGATAAAAAATTCTATAATAAAAAACAACAAACCCAAGCCTAACAAATACTGAAAATAACTTTCATAATCACTAAATGATCGCTGCTCCACTTCTTGCTTTTCTAATCGATCTATTTGCCTTTTAAGATCAATAAGTATTTCGTTGCCATCTTGTATAAAATAATGTTTCCCTCCTCCAGCTTTAGCCAAGTCTCTTATGAGCTGTGGGTTAAGGGCTGATTTTACCAGTTCGCCTTGGTCATCTCTTTTGTACTGATTGCCTGATGCAGATTTAACAGGTATGAATGATCCTGCTTCTGTGCCTACTCCTATGGTGAATATATTTAGTCCTTTTTCACTCGCTTCTTTTACTTTGGCAATCGCTTCGTCATCATGATTTTCGCCATCAGTAATGATAATCAAAGCTCTTTGAAAGGCTTCTCCTTCGTCGTATGCTTTCATTGCAAGGTCTATAGCTTCACTAATGGCCGTGCCCTGTGTGGTAGCTTGGTTGGTATTGGCGCTGCTTATAAACATTTCAGCAGCAGAGGCATCATTGCTAAGGGGCATCTGTAAATAAGCATTCCCAGCAAAAAGAATAATCCCCAGTCTATTACCTCTTAGAGATTTTATCAAATTTTGTGTCAATCGTTTGGCCCTCTCTAGTCTGTTGGGAGAGATATCTTCGGCCATCATGCTACGGGATATATCGAGAGCAATAAATACATCTGAACTTTGTGCTTTTACCTTTTCTTTCTTTGTACCCCATTGAGGATTAGCCATTGCTCCTATTAGAAATAACAAGGATAACAAGGATAATGCCACCTTCCATCGCTGCCTTGTAATAGAATAATTAGGCATGAGCCTGTTTAATAAGTCTTTCTTACCTAAGACATTCATGTTTCTCTTTTGCCAAAAGGAATACCCTAAATACAAAAGGCAAAGTAGAAGTACTATGGCTAATAGTAGAAGATGTTGTGGGTTTTCAAATCTGAACATATTATGGCAAAGTTTTAAAAAATGAATGTTTTAATATCACATTCAAAAGAAACAACATTAATCCCAATGATAAAAACCGCCCATACTCTTCCGAATATCTTTTAAAGACAGTAATTTCCATTTCTGTTTTTTCCAATCTGTCTATCTCTGCATATATAGCTTCTAGGTTTTGTTCATTTGTAGCACGATAGTATTTCCCTCCTGTCATCTCGGATATTTGATGGAGTAGATTTTCGTCTATTTCTACCTTGGCCATACCAAATACATACCTTCCATCGCTCCTACGGCTGATGGGAGAAAGTGCTTGCCCTATACTTCCCACTCCTATTGTGTATACTTTTGTTTCTAATTTTTGAGCTATTTCTGCTGCTGTCATGGGTTTGATATATCCTGAATTATTCACCCCATCTGTAAGTAATATAATGACCTTACTTACAGCCTCACTGTCTTTTAATCTATTTACCGCTGAGGCTAATCCCATGCCAATTGCTGTTCCATCTTCTAAAAGACCACATTGTAGTCCATTTAAAAAATCTTTGAGTACACGATGGTCGGTTGTAAGAGGACATTGTGTAAAACTCTCTCCCGAAAACACAACCAGACCTATGCGATCATAAGGTCTTTTATCAACAAACTGTATGGCCACTTTTTTACTTACTTCCAGTCTGTCAGGTTTAAAATCTTGAGCCAGCATGCTACTGGAAATATCCATGATCATTATAATGTCAATACCTTCCGCTTTGATCTCTTCTTCTTTTAGGGTAAGTTGTGGTCGAGCCAAAGCAATTACAAAAAGTACAAATGAAGCTGCTTTAAGAAAATTGAGATAAGGAAAAATTATTGTTCTGAATGATTTAATACTTTTTATTGACTCAATATCAGGCATACTAAGGTGCACTTTCCTATTGCCTGCATTTCTCCTTTCCCAAAAGAATGAAAATGGTATCAATGCCAACAATCCTAAAAAATAAGGACTCACAAATGTTATTTCGCTGAGCATTCCCATCATTGGTCATCAGTTACTTCGGGTTCAATAATAATTTTTTTAGTTTCTTGTACAAACTCCAATGCTTTTTCCATAAACTCCTGATGAATATTTAGACTTGGTTTTGATTTCGCAAATTTTACGAGATCAGCTACTTGTAGTATGTTTTTCATCTCGCCAATCACATCAGAAGTCAATTCTTTCTTTTGGATTGCATTCACGATCTCGTCAGTAGTAGTCTCTAGGGCAGGGATATGATACCTATTTTCGAGATACTCCCTTACTATATGGGTCAGTTCTGATTGGTATGTTTTTATATCTGATTGCCATAATTTCTTTTGGTCTAAACCGCGTAATTTGTCAAGAGCTATCTCATGAGCAGGGATGATAATTTCCACTTTCTCTACGGGCAATGCTTTCCGCCTTTTTTGATAATTTTTATAAAAAAAGAATGATGCTAAGGCCAATACTATTCCAAAAAAGGCTAAAGCATAAGGTCTATAATCGCTCCAGTTTATCGGTTCTTTTATTATCGTTTTAATAGGAGAAATGTCAAAGGAGTCTTTCTCCATCACTGCTATATCAATAGGTGGCCTTACATAAAGTGGTGCCTGATATTTTTGATTGCTTATAAAATTCTGACCCTGAATAGTATATTCTACAATAGGGTTAGAAGCTATAATTTGCCCTGGGTCCCAAATTCTCATTCTAAATTTATTACTTAACAACACTTCCCCTCCCACTTCTGATCTTTGCCAAGACAATTCTGAATCTGTAAAAACTCCATCATCCTCATCAATACTAAATTGTCCATAATTTACAACTTCCGCGTCTGCATATTCAAATTCCTTGCTTCGGGTGGTGTCAGCCTCTCGCATTTTAATCGTCTGAAATCCAGAGATTAATGAATCCAAAAATCCGCCGCTTACTGTATTTATTTCTGTTTCGTGGAGTACTTTCAAAAAAAGCAAAAGATTTACTTCATTACCGAGCTCAATTGTATCCCTTTCCCAACCTATAGATACATTTACCTGCCCTAACATTGAAATTGAGGTTAAGAAAAGGAGCATTATGACCAAAATTATCTGCCTCATTTCTTATGTCTGCTTTTAAAAAATTTCAACAAATTCTTAACATAATCTTCTTTAGTATTGACTATTAAAATATCAGAACCTGATTTTTTAAAAGTATTGTAGAAATAGTGATGCCTCTGTTTAAAATGCTGCGCATAAGATGCCCTCATTTTACTTGATGATGTATCAATAATCTGTTCTCGTCCTGTTTCTAAGTCTTTGGTTTGGACTAATCCTACATTTGGCAGTTCCTTTTCTAAGTCATCATATACTTTTATACCAATTATATCATGCCTTCTGGCAGCTATATTAATAGGAGAATCATAGTTATCACTATTAAAATCAGACAAGACAAATGCTATACTTCTTTTCTTAATGATATTATTAAGATATACCAATGCTTCTGAAATATTGGTTTCTGTACCTTTTGGTTCGAAATAAATTAACTCTCTTATTATCCTGAGAATATGCTTTCTACCTTTTTTAGGTGGTATATATTTTTCTACTTCATCAGTAAAAAGGATAGCACCTACTTTGTCATTATTAGTTAATGCAGAAAAGGCTAGAGTGGCGCAAATTTCAGTATTTATTTCACTTTTAAATTGATTCTGAGTTCCAAAAAATGAGGACTTACTCATGTCCACTAAAAACATCACAGTAAGTTCTCTCTCTTCCTCAAACACTTTAATATGTGGAGACCCTGTACGCGCTGTTACATTCCAATCAATATTTCTTACATCATCACCATACTGGTAATCTCTTACCTCACTGAATGACATTCCCCTTCCTTTAAAGGTACTGCTGTATTCACCCGAGAAAAGATGCTTACTCAGCTCCTTAGTTTTAATCTCTATCTTTCTTACCTTTTTCAGTATTTCGGTGGCATCTATCTTACTCACTTTCTTTTTTTAATATAGTTAGTAATAGATTTTTGACCTATTGATGAGGCCACTTCATGATAAGGAATGGTAAAGCTCTTACGTCCAAAAATAGCGTTGTACTCACTAAAAAACTTCAACCCTGATTCTGTCAATACATAGTGGTGAAATGGGGATGCTTTGAGCCATGTCAATTCTAACGAGGACAGCATGGGAATCATTTTTTCCTTTTTCTGATTGATATATTGTTTTAAAAAAAAGCTGTAATTGAAATTCTTCTTAAAAATTTTACTGAGACCTAACATTTCTTTTTTATTCTTGTCATAGGTATAGGTAAGTGTAATTACATCTACACTTTGATTGTCAAAAAAAGTAAGATACCCTGATATGATCTTGTCAGAATTTAGGGCCACTTTGTTAATAGCTATGGTACGATGTATAAATCTATTGTTAGGAGTATTAGGCCCGTTTGTAATCTCTTTTATGCCGTAATTTTCAGCAATTTCCCTCAGAATAACGCTTATTTTTTTACCCATCATTCTATCAAAAATATGATCTATTACTGGATAACTGACAGCAAAGTATGACTGGTGACTGGAATAATCAAAAGTGCTATGATCTGGTTTTTTAACAAAAGAAATGGGAATGTTTTGATTAAAATCAATGGAATTCCAAACTCCAGTTTTATTGTCAATACTTAATTCTATAGTGCCAGATAAAATATGATCACCATCAAATTCATACAACATATAACCAGCATTTGTTAATTCGCCTTCTATAGTATATTCTAATTCGCCATTTGATCCATATTTGGTATATCCGCTGATCTCGGCACCCGTATGCACTGATATTTGTATTGGCAGGCCTCCATATAATTCTCCTTCCAAATAAAACAAATTGGATATGTCTGATTGCCCAATAGTAAAAAGACTAAATAATAGTGCCGATATGGTGATGATGAAACGCAAAAGTGCTATAATGGTTTTATGGTACTTCTACTTCATTAAGAATGTTAGTAATGATATCTTCTTGAGAAATATTTTCAGCTTCCGCTTCGTAACTGAGACCCAGTCTGTGGCGGAATACATCATGACATATGGCCCGCACATCATCAGGAATGACATATCCCCTCCTCTTAATGAAAGCATGGGCTTTTGCGGCTATGGCTAAATTTATACTTGCTCTAGGTGATCCTCCATAAGTAATTAACGGAGCCAAACTATCCAATCCATAATCTTTAGGATACCTCGAAGCAAATACCAAATCAATGATATATTCTTCTATCTTTTCATCAATGTATACCTTCTTCACCATATCTCTAGCTCGTAAAATTTGCTTAGGCCCAATGATCTTATTGATCTTTTGTTTGGTCTCTCCACTGAGGCTTTTCCTTACGATATCCAGTTCTTCTGCTTTAGTAGGATAATCGATCTTAACTTTGATCATGAATCGATCAGTCTGTGCTTCGGGAAGTGGATATGTACCTTCCTGTTCGATAGGGTTTTGTGTAGCCAAAACTAGAAAAGGTTCGGGCAGAATAAAAGTCTCTTTTCCTATAGTCACTTGCCTTTCTTCCATTGCTTCAAGGAGGGCACTTTGTACTTTAGCGGGAGCTCTATTAATTTCATCAGCGAGAATAAAATTAGCGAAAATGGGGCCCTTTCGTACAGAAAATTCATTTTGGCTGGGATTGTAAATCATGGTTCCCACAATATCAGCAGGAAGCAAATCAGGGGTAAATTGTATCCTTTTAAATTCTCCGCCTACAGCAGCTGCTAGGGTTTTAATGGCCAGAGTCTTTGCCAGTCCAGGAAGGCCTTCCAAAAGAATGTGGCCATCAGCCAAAAGACCTAAAAGGAGTCTTTCAATCATTTTTTCCTGACCTACAATTACTTTATTCGCTTCGGCGGTAAGATCATCGATAAATTTACTCTCGATAGTAATCTGCTGATTGAGCGCTTCTATGTCTACAGATGCCTGCATATTTTTCGTTTCGTTTAACTTTTAATTACTAGTGCGATTTTCTTCAAATTATTGCAAAATAAAAATTTGTTCATTGAAGACTTTAAAAACCAAAGGTAATTAGGTATTCTTTAACGCAGTAGTATCTATAATTTATTTTTATATATATGCCAAAAGTCATTTGTCTTTCCTTAAACTTTTTTGTAGAACAGATATTACAAGAATTTGGCTCCTAGAGAACACAGTAAATATTAAGCGAAACAGGCAGGATAATTATTATAAACCGAAAGCACATATCACATTTATTAAGTCTTTCATTTAGCATCCCTCCTATTTAGAAATAAAAAGGACTTGTTCAGTTATATCATTTGTATATATTACATCTATCCTTCATTAGAATTGAGTGTATTTCTAAATGTCGTATAAACCTCAATGATTGTGTGATATTCTGCAAAAGGCCTCTTGATCTCATAGCCGTCACAGGTGTCTGCGAAAACTACAAATAAAATTACCCCCTTAGTATTTGCCTATATCTTGTTTTAGATGTTAAATATTATTCTATAAATTGACATCTTCTAACCTATTAAACTTAACTCCGGTAGGGTAAAACAAAACAAATTTGTTCTATTATCGAACAGTGATCAAATACTATTATAATGAAAAAATACAAATTTTGGTTGGTGATGATATGTAGTGTTATCAGTATCGTACACTTCTCAGCCCAAGGGCTTCCTCTTTTTCATAATATAGATGAAAGTCTCAATAAAGCTAAAAATGAAGAAAAAAATATATTGATGATTTTTTCAGGATCAGACTGGTGTAAACCTTGTATTCATCTGAGAAAAAATATTATTGAAACAAAAATATTTAGAGATTATGCTATAAATAACTTGGTCATCCTAGAATTAGATTTTCCCTATAGCCGCAAAAATAGATTGTCAAAAGAACAAATAAAGCACAATGAAAAACTTGCTGAAATTTATAACAAAGAAGGGGCTTTTCCAAAAATGATATTGCTCCGTTCTGATCAACGCACATTAGGCACCGTCCAATACCAAAAGAAGTATGATTCCAATGACTTGGTTCGCCAAATTAAAAAATTAAGTCAATATGAGTAACCAGATTTTCAACCCTTCGAAAATGAAAGCCCACCATTATCAGTGTAGGCTTATGGGATGTAGTTTTGTGCTGACTGCTGTGCACCAAGAGCCTCAAATAGCATGGAATGCCATAAGAGGTGCTGAGGCTGAGATAAAAAGAATAGAAGCAATAATATCTTCTTGGATACCCACAAGCCAAACAGGTATAATAAACAAAATGGCAGGTATTGCTGCTGTTCGTGTAGACCAGGAATTGTACGCTCTGATATCAAGAAGTAATAAAATCTCGGAACTTACCTCCGGCGCTTTTGATATCAGCGGAACATTAGCACGGTATTATTGGAATTTCAACAATGATAAAAATGAAAACCTCTCTAGGGAAAAAGTCTCCAAGTTAAGGTCATTGATTGGTTATAAAAACATTAAAATTGACCCAAGTCAAAGAACTGTCTTTCTCAAGAAAAAAGGCATGAAAATTGGCTTTGGCGGTATCGGAAAAGGTTATGCTGCTACAAAGGCAAAATTAATAATGAAAGAGAATGGCATTCAGAGTGGTCTGATAAATGCATCAGGAGATCTTATTTGTTGGGGTTGTCCTCCCTTGAAAAGTGAGTGGGTAGTGAAGATTCCAAACCCAAAAACCCGTAAAGCTTCTCTAATGCATTTTACCCTACCATATGGAGCCATTGTAACTTCAGGCAATCATGAGCACTTTACGATTATAGATGGGAAAAAACATTCTCATATTGTAGACCCTCGTACTGGGTACCCTGTATCTCATATTCAGCAAGTAACCGTAGTAAGCCCTGATCCAGAATTTGCTGATGCGATGGCAACAGCTCTTTCAGCATTGAGCATAGATGAAGGCATTAAGGTAGTTAACCTTCTCAAAGGTATAGAATGTGTCATTGTAGATAGTCACAATCAAATTTACTATTCCAATCATTTTCTAAAATTTATTTCCGCAAAAGCGGCCTAATTTTAACATAAAAAAAGTGTCTGCTCCTTGCGTATTGAAAATAGTGGTTGAGCGAGAACTATCACTTTTTTACAAAATGAATTGTTTTTTGGCAACACAAATCGTACATGTGGCAACGCAATGTAGGCTCAACTGTCAATGTAGATTCGACGAGCAATGTCATTGTCTAATTTTGATGAGTTTTCGTTCAACCTCTAAATAACAGTAGCCGAAGGGTAATGTAGAAAGAGTATTTTAACTAAAAATGTGCCGGAGTAATTAATTCATTTAGCAGAGAAGAACATTTTTCATTCTTCATTCAATATAAAATATCAATATGCAGAGGCAAAAATTAATTGTAACCAAAGTGATCATCCTTGTCACATCCTGTATTATTACCTCATGCAGTTCGGTAAGGGGTTATCAAAAGATGTATCTCAACGAGCCATGTATGGTTTTGGAAGGTAAAAAACTAGATTATTTTGAAACCAATTTTCAAACTTACCGTGAAGGTGCCTCAGGAGCAAATGGGGGTAAAGTAGGAGGAGGTTGTGGATGCAATTAGCAATAGTAACAATAGCATTGTTTTTTATCGTCCTCACGCAAGATGTGAAAGCACAGGCACAAAAGCTGACTTCTGGATTTCGAACTAATGCGCTTAAGCGTGATAGCATTGAGGTGGAAGTAGAAGAATATGTACGTCCTGATTGGAAAACAATCGATGTGGATTTTCTTAGCTCTTATTACAGCCAAGATGGCAACAATTCAGCAGTAACTGGAGGGCTTGGTACAGAACAACTCACTGATTTTACGCAAAAAGTGAGTATCAATTTACCTGTTACTCCATCGTTTACTCTGAATGTAGATGGTGGTTATGATTACTATTCCTCCGCATCTACTGACAATATTGATAATATTAAATCATCAGACTCTGCTTCTGATATGAGAACGCATGGAAACATAGGTGTTGCCTTTCAGATATCTGATACCAAAACTTTGGGGTTTTTTCTAGGTGGTAGTACGGAGTATGATTACTTCTCTTTAAGTGGAGGAATAAATGTAGGATTAGAATCGAAAGATCAAAACACTGCGGTAAAAATTGCCCTTCAAACATTCGTAGATAAATGGGATGTGATCTTTCCTCGAGAACTCAGAGGAACAGCAATCGTACCTACTGATAAAAGAAACGCCTACAACGGTTCTATTGCTATATCTCAAATAGTCAATAAACGAACTCAGGTACAGATTCAATTAGAAGGCACGTATATGAATGGCTTACTCAGCACTCCATTCCATAGCGTATATTTCAAAGGGCAAGAAAACGCCCGAATTGAGCGCCTTCCTGACACCCGATTAAAAGTGCCTATGGGGCTAAGACTCAATAGCTATCTTAGTGACAAACTCATACTTCGCACTTATTATCGTTATTATTGGGACAGTTGGGGTATGCAAGGGCATACTGCCCAAATAGAGCTGCCAATAAAGCTGAACCGATTTTTATCAATAGCTCCTTATTATCGTTTTCACACTCAGACGGCTTTGGATTATTTCAAACCTTATAAAGAACATATTTTGAATCAACAATACTATACTTCTGATTATGACTTATCGGCACTGAGCAGTAATTCTTTCGGAGTAGCTGTGAGCTATAGCCCAGCTGGTGGGTTGGTAAATGTAAAAATGCCCTTTATGAAACAACCACTATTTAGTATTAAATCCATAGATATAAAATACAGTCACTATTCCCGAAATAGTGGTCTGAAGGCAAATATTATAAGTGTTGGCGTCGGGTTTTCATTTTAAAGTGTGATCTGATATTTTTTATACGAGGTATTTTTAGCTTTTACTTGATAGTCTATAAGCGCAACACATATAGCTATTGGTCATTAATAAGAAAGTATCCCAATTACACATTATCCAAAATGCACAAGTGCTCTGTCAAGGATAAATCACAAAGGCAGCCATCATGGATATCCTTGATAGAGCACCAATTCAGAAAAATGAAAATTTTATTAAAACTCCGCGTTCCCTGGAGTACGAGGAAAAGGTATCACATCTCTTATATTGCCCATTCCTGTTACAAACATTACCAATCTTTCCAAACCCAAACCAAACCCTGCATGTGGGCAAGTTCCAAAACGACGAGTATCTAAAAACCAATCCATTTCGTGTTCAGGAATATTAAAATCTGCCATTCTCTTGGTCAATACATCTAACCGCTCTTCTCTTTGCGAGCCTCCCACAATTTCCCCTATTCCAGGAAAAAGAATATCCATGGCAGCCACTGTCTTATCATCATCATTCACACGCATATAAAAAGCTTTGATCTGCTTAGGGTAGTCTACTAGGATCACTGGTTTTTTAAAATGCTTTTCTACTAAAAACCTTTCGTGCTCTGACTGAAGATCAGTGCCCCAATCATCAATTGGGAATTTGAATTTTTTCTTTTTATTAGGCTTAGAATTTCTTAATATATCAATGGCTTTTGTATATGTTAGCCTCTCAAAATCATGCTCTAGCACGAATGACAATTTCTCTAGTAGGGGCACCTCTGATCTTTCGTTCTGGGGCTTGTTTTTTTCCTCGTTGAGAAGTCGCTGCTGCAAAAATTCTAAATCATCTGTACAATGTGACATTACATGTTTAATCACATATTTGAGCATAGCTTCTGCGAGATCCATATTGTCATTAATATCAGCGAACGCCACTTCTGGTTCTACCATCCAAAACTCAGAAGCATGTCGAGAAGTATTAGAATTTTCTGCTCTAAATGTGGGTCCAAAAGTATACACTTCTGATAGCGCCAATGCTCCTAATTCTGCCTCTAATTGCCCCGATACTGTAAGATTAGTAGCTTTGTTAAAAAAATCTTGGGCAAAATCTATATCTCCTGATTCTTTCTTAGGCACATTATTCAAATCAAGGGTAGTAACTTGAAACATCTCTCCAGCTCCTTCCGCATCAGAACCTGTGACAATAGGTGTATTTAGATAAACGAAACCTCTATCATTAAAAAATTTATGAATGGCAAATGCTACGGCATGGCGCACTCTAAAAATGGCAGAGAAGGTATTGGTCCGGAATCTTAAATGTGCAATTCCTCTTAAAAATTCAAGACTGTGTCTCTTTGGCTGTAACGGGTATTTTTCTGCGTCTGCTTCTCCTATTATTTCTACCTTATCGGCATGAATCTCTACACTTTGACCTCTTCCTTGCGATTCCACCACTTTCCCCGTTGCACTTATGGCCGCCCCTGTAGTTATGCTTTTAAGTAGTAAGTCATCTTGTGTATCACGGTCTACTACCACTTGCAAGGTATGAATAGTAGACCCATCATTTAGCGCAATAAATTGATTATTCCTAAAAGTACGAACCCAACCCTTTACATTAATCTCTTGTCCTATCAACAGTCCTTTAAGTACTTCATTGATTTTAGTACGCCTCATTAATAATGTCATTTTTTGTAGCTAGTTCAAGTGGCTTATATTAGCCAAAATTGATACCATCTGAATAGTTACCATTTTTTAAGGCCGCAAATATACCGTTATACAGGGATAGTTGGATGGAAAAATCCTTGGGTTTGTTGAGCAATTTGATCTCATTATAAACAATGTGTTTATAATGCTTTTTCGATTTCGGCCACCATTACAATACTCGCATCATAATCACTCATGGCTTCATCAGGAGAAAATCCAGCATATATCGCCATTTCGCTTCTTTTTATCATATCTCCTAGAGTCTCTACCACTTCAGAAGACACCTCAGTAAAGCTGAAGAGTTCTGATAGATTATCTTTTGAAATGGAATTGGGCGAAATGTCCAATTTGTCAGCTATGTATGAGAATAGACTATCACTTAATGATTTATAAAACTCTTTAATATTACCAATGTCCAATTGGTTTTTAGCTGTAGCCAATTTGAGAGTGGCTACCTTTTTGGCTTTTTGGCTTTTTAACAATTTGGGGTCGATAGCCGCAATCCTGTTATTGTTCCATTTGACCCCTCCTATAGCAATAAAACCCAAGGCTATAGAACTTAATATACCAATATGCCAATAAGAAAAAATAGGATTAATGGGCTTGAAAAGCGTTGTAGCTGTAGCTATTGGAAGCATTCTAGAGCTCAGATCTTCTGTACTGATAACAGTATTATTATTTCCTGGCAAAACTTTTACCGAAAATTTTGGCCCATATATAGTAAGGTATTTAGCACTATCCACATTGTAATAAGAGAACTCAGGTGCTATTAGGTGCGCCCCTCGCTTTTGGGGAAGAAGCAAGTATTCGTATATTTTAGTGAATTTGATACGCCCTTCATTCATCACATTGCTTTCAGTAAGAAGGTTGGGCTCATATATTTCAAAACCTTCAAATGATTGCTTTGGAGGACCCAGAAATTTTGCGTCCCCATCGCCATCTATCCTCATTTTCATGGATACAGCTCCATCTTCAGGCACAGTATTTCTATCTATGGAAGCACTCATTATAAAGTTGCCTATTCCTCCTGAAAAAGAATATGGCGCTCCTACTGGAGTAGAAAGTACCCGTATTTTTTTTGCTGGTGTGGTCAATCGTTGAGATTTCATAGACGTGGAAAAGAAAAAGCTCGGCCTATTTGATTTCACAGCTATTCCTAAGTTTACCAAAGCTGGGCCTATTTCTGCCCTACCAGTTTGTTGGGGAAAAAGGGCTACAGTCTTTAAGGTCTGTTTGATATATTGTTTGCCATTTTGTACTATCTGAACTCCTTTCACTCTATAATTTTGTATCTCTTCCACATAAAAGCCTTTGTACTCGGTTTCATTTATAAAATTATAAGAGCGCACATCTATAGAAGTATAAATCACATATTTTAATATTATCTGTTGGCCTACATATGCCGCTGTGTCTCCAATCTCTAATTCCATGTATACATCAGGGACATCATCAGTGTCTGATTTATTTTCAGATCTTTTCAAGACTTTTATTGAAAGTGGTTTTGTGCGTAATGTATTACCACCTACTTTAATACTGGCAGTACCAATATCTTGCTGGCCTGTTATTTTTGGCATTAGGCCATAGGTAAATGATACAGATTGGGTAGTTCTGCCATTGATTATACTCAAACTAGAGGATGTGCTAGGGCCTCCTACTACGGTGAAATTTTTAAAAGGTGGTGGCTGAAAAGAGGTGCCTTTTGCTCCTTCTAAAGTAAAAGTCACTTGAAAATCATAACCTTCCAGAATCTCCTCCGCATTTGTAACGGCAATAAATGACTGAGTCTGTACATCAACAGGAAATGTAAAAAGGAGTATAAATATGAATACATTTGACAAAAGTAAATTTTTCAAATCTTTCTGCTTTTCCCAGTTTTTAATTTTTGCAATAAGAGTTTTTGTTTTTCTGTAAGAGTATCTCCTTTTATACCATTTGTGATTTGCTTTAAGGGCATTCCGTAGCCTATATCCATGTCATAAGGATTATCCATTACAGTGATTATAACAGGGTCTAAGGTTATCCACTTATCCTTAAAACCTACTCTGGCCTTACCAATATTAGCCACACCTCGTCTTATTGGCATAAGAAAGTAGGTGTAACTATTCTTCTGGTTCACATTGCCATTTATTGACGAATACTGAGATGAAACATTTGGGCCTGAGACTATTCTGAAATCCGATAAATCGGGAGCAACAAATTCTCCATTTACATTTTCAATAGAATATGACAAGGTGATCGTATTCCCTATTAATACAGTATCGCTACTTAGGTCCATGGTAAAATTATTTTCTACCTGCCCTGAAATGGTAGCCATGATAAAAAAGAACATTAAAATAAAAAAATACTGATATTTCATATTCTTTGTGCTTACCAATCTTTTTTAATATTCTTCTTTTTACCCGACATTTTTCTCAATTTCTCTTGTACATTTTTTTCCTCATTTTCTATCACTTCTAGCAGTTTTAATGCGTCTTCTTTACTCAAGTCTTGAGCTTCTGATTGTTGTTCCTGTTCATTGTCGTTATTCACCTGTTGGTCTTCTTGCTGCTGCTGACTTTCTTGGTTTTGCTGTTGTTCTTGTTGCTGTTTTTGGTTTTGGTCATTTTGGTTTTGTTCTTTTTGATCTTGATTTTGTTCGTTTTGCTCTTGCTCTTGCTGTTGTTCTTGCTGTTGCTCTTTTTTTTCCATCATCTTAGCGATGAAAAGATTTTTTCTAATTTCTTCATCAGCAGGATTGAGTTTTAGTGCTTGTTTGTATGCATCTATACTTTTGTCAAGATTGCCATTTTTTAAAAAAGAATTACCCAAATTATAATTTGCTTTGCTCTTTTCAATATTTGTTTTAGCCAAAGCCAGAGCCTCGTTATAGTGTTCTATTGATTCCTCATACCTATCTTGCATGTATGTACTATTCCCAAGGTTGTACTTTGCTTTAAGGTTGTTCTTTTTTTCTAATGACTTGCGATAGTTTTCTTCAGCTTCTGCAAATTTTTCTTTTACATAAAGTTGATCACCTTTTCTCAGATGAGAATGGACAGATTGAGCAGAAAGGCTTCCTCCCAATACAATTGTAAATGATAATAAAATGTAGTGATGCATTTTCATAAAATAGATTGCCTTCAAAGTTGTAAAGAATTTTAGATAGAATACATTAAAAAGTTCTTAAAATTGAAATTGTCGCTCTTCAGGTGGCATCAATTTTGGCAAAAAAAGGTTCTTTCGTTGCTACACATCAGCTATTTCTTTCCCAAATCGGGAATAAGGCAACATAATCGAGATTCACTAACGTATAAAATAGCACTTTTTTAATTCAAAATCACACCCCTGAGAAGTTACTTGAGATCTAATTACAGAACGCCTGAATCCCAAATGAGAATATCATCTGACAGTACTTCTTTTAAAAAATTTCGGCATCCTCATAATATTAAAAAATGATTCTAGATATGCTTTACTTCTAATTCTACTCTTTTCAGATAGATACGTTGCTGAATCAATCAAAGTATTTACCTCGTTTTCTATTGAAAGATAAAACCCTACCATTTCATCAAATTCCTCTTCTTTTACAGAATGTCTAAAAAAATAACGCTCATGTACTTCCTTAATAGGAAGAGATTCATGGGGCACAGCATAATGGTGACCTACAAATCCAGAATAGTCAAAATCATATGGGAGTGCAACAACTCTCGGGTTATCAGGATACTTTACCATTTCTAAATTGTGGTAATTACTTATAGAATAATCAGTATTGGCAATCATATATTGAAAAAAACTCATTTTCAAAAACAAATCTCTGTCAAGGCTGGCCACTCTGAGCTTGCCAAACTCAACGATTATAGCATTTGTTCTTTTCGAATATGCCTTTTCTTCTTCTACGAACATACCCACAAATTGGATCTCTTTTCCATTCTCTTCTATAAATGTGATATTAGCCAGTTTTGCATTCATTCCTCTGGGGTCTATAATCTTATATATATCATAGAGTAGATACTCTTTATATAGCTTCTCTTGATTATCCTTGCCTCCTCTGCATGGGAATACCATTTTGAGCTTATCTATTTCCTTTTCGAATCCCAGAGAGTCCAAGTCTCTTTTTTTGAAGTCTATTTTAATAGGAGGAAACTTGCACTGTTTTTTACGCATATTTCCCCTAGCTCTTATTTTTGTGGGCAACACCACTAACTCTTGAAAAGCATTGTCAATAATGGTAATATTAGCCTCTTGGTATTGCTCTTTTGAGCTTTTCCTCATTAGGTGCTTGAGATCAGTCTCTATTTTTATATTACAAGTTCCTTCTGCCTCAAAGATGACGGAGTATAGATTCTTTTTTTGTCCATGTACTGAGCAGAATAAAAAAAAGAATATGACAATATTTAGAAGTGTAAATCTAGTTTTCACAACAAGTTTGTTTTCAATGGTTAAATCCAAGGTACAATAAATAGTGGCTGTTCTTTGCTAAGTACAGCTAAGGGTTGATAAAAAATTTAAACCCTTCTGGCTGGCAGGACAACTATAGGGAATAAAAATTTAGCTGCTTTAAAACCCACATTGAGCACTACCCAGAGCGAATAGCCCGTATTGATTGAAATAAAATACTTTTGAGTTTCAGTTTGTGTGCTACAGATTTCAATTTTGTGAATGACCTCTGTTTTATATCCAGAGATTCATGTAGTCTTCTCAGTTTAGTTTCAAGTAAAAAGCTTTGTTGTAACCACTTGTTATTACTTTTTGTGTATTGCCTAATTACTGGCAGGCAAATACAATACGGTGCAAATTAAAATCAAATGGTATTTCATGCTATTGGGAAGAGACAGTACCAATGATATTTGAAAACTTACTTTCTAAAGCCTATACACCTTGAAACTGTATTGACAACCTTGATTGCATCGAAATTATTGATTTTTAGTCCCTATTTATAACGTTTAGACCATATTTATTTGCCCAGCCTGAGCAATGTGGGTTAAGAAAGAGATATCAATACGCTTATTGAGTTTTTCATGCACTTTGTCAAACAATTAATTTTAACATACGTTTTCAATCTACTTCAATCTCTATTTTTCCTTCGTTGGTTTCTTTGGGATATCATTTTAACTATTTTTAGAGCCTCCAAAAGCTTAGCCTCAGCTTCTTGTTCTGATGGCCCTTCAGCAGTGATGCCGTCTATTTCTGGGATGTGCGCCCTATACAGACCTTTTGAGACCTTAGTGATTACAGCAGTCAAATTATTTTCATCAAAAAGCTTCATAATTCTTTCGCTAAAAAAATCCTTTTAGTAAAAAATGTAATTACTTCAGGTACATCAATTTTGGTCAATGATTGTGAACATATGCCTCAATTTAGATCAAAATATCCACAAATTTAAGCCAACATTTAACACTTGACAAGTTACATGCCTTATCAATAAAAATTTGGACTTTAAATAAAACCGCGATAATTACTTAGGTGGTAATTTTGGGCAAAAAAAGTTCTTTTTCTGCCTCAAAAGCGCCTACCTGAGTAGTTAAAAATCGCGCAAATATAAGCTACTTCATATTAATGTTTCACAATTTTATGTTTGCCAGGAATAGTCATGATTTCCTTTTGTCTTCCATCTAAGAAATAGAAGGATTCCCCATTAAAAACACCATCTTCTTCTAGCATAATGCGTACAATTTTTCCATCCCACTCTGGCACCTCAGTAGCAGCAAATAGCTCAATAGAGTATGTCGTATTACCAAAAAGGGGATAATCTCCAGTGCCTTTTACTCCTTTTTGTTTGTCCCACATTCCAATAGTGGGGCCAGCAGCATGTCCATGAAACCCAATAGGGTGAGTATATATCGATGCATTTAGGCCTTCTTTTTTAGCTGTGGCTAAAGATCTCTTTAGAATTTCATTCCCTGACCTTCCTTTCTCGAAGTTAGATATAAGAATGTCTTGCAATTTATTGCCATTAGCAAAAGCTTTTTTCAAACCATGAGGCACATCATTCTCTCCTGGCCTGAGCACATAAAACATCTGTTGTTGATCAGTGTTTAATCTCAGGTATGTTATTCCAAAGTCAACGTGTACCATATCTCCAAACTGGATAATATCTTTTTTTGGTCGCTTAGAAAACGATCTGAGAAATTCGTTATTTTTCATGTCGCTGCGTTGTACCGAAACTGACGGGTGAAACCATGTTTTCAATCCCAGATCAGCGACTCTTTGGCGTAAAGCCCACACTACATCATCAGTAGTAGTAATGCCTGGATGTATTACTTCTTCTGATAAGGTTTCTCTAAGTATAACATGTGCCATTCGGCATATCATGGGATATATTTGTAATTCTCGCTTTGATCGGGTCTCAAGCCACGCTATAGATAAGTCTTCAGCACTCACTATACGCGACAGATATTTTTTTGGTAGTCGCTTCATAAACTCTTCATGTTCGGTATGTACCAAGCCATCTGCAAGTCCATAAAACTCAGATGTATTTAATCCAATTTTATTTGGATTTTTTTCTTTGATCAATTCTATTAATGCTTCCCATTGATCTGGGTAGACATCTATATTCCATTCTCCTTTGAGAAGCCTGCCAACGCTGTATCTTGCTATTGCGATTTTCTGTAATTCTGCTCCATTGTGATAAAACACCATAATGGTTCTTCTTCTGGCTGATAACCATGTACTTGGCAACATGGTCTTCATCACAGGGTCTTCATTATATTCTCTGGAAATGATAATCCACATATCTATACCCGTACGGTTCATAAGCTGTGGCAAAAGGTTATCCATCCTGTCTTCTAGTATTTCGTCTATTACTATACTTTGCTCTCTTTCACCTAGTGATTGGGGGAGGAGGCTATTTTGTGATATGACTGTAATAATAAAAAGCAGGCAGGTCACAGCAGTTAAAATGTATTTCATGTTTTGATATTTTTTGTAACTACTCAGGCGAAGCCAATTTTGGGTAAAAAAAATTTTTCTACCATATTTCAGCTATTTTTTTCACCATAGCTCTACTATACCTCAAAAAATGAGCTTTATCTAAAAAAAAATAACAATTTTATGCCTCAAAAGCGCCCACCTGTAGTTACATATTTTTTAATTAACAGCAATATATAGTGGCCGAACGAAAACTATCATTTTTGCAAAAAAAATTAAACCTTTTGAGTAAACTACTTTAGTTGTATCTACTCAGGCAAAGTCCATTTTGGAAAAAAAATTCTTTTTCTACCACTATTCCAGCTATTTTTTTCGCCATAACTCTGCTATGCCCCACAAAATGAGATTTATCTGAAAAAAATAACAATTTTTTACCTGCTTGTTTGACAGACAGGCCTCAAAACCGCCCACCTCAGTAGTTATTCTCTAGTTAAAGTTTCCAAAAATCCAATTGTGATAATATTGTAGGCTATTTTGAAAGGTCCACTACAGATTTTATTAGGTGGTATTCATATCCTTTGTTTTGAAGGTATTTAATGGATTTTTTTCTCATTTCTATTTGTGACCAACCTTTTGAGGATCTTTCACTGCGGTATTTTTCTGCAAGCTTTAACAGGGTAATTTTATAATCACTTTCATCTATTACAGCGAGGCCATTATTAATACAATAATCTGATACTTTTCTAGCTTTAAGTTGATTGGCTATTTTTATTCTGCCCCAGTTTTTTATTCTAAACTTGCCTCTTGCATAGGCCTCCGCGTAGCGTTGTTCATTTAGAAAATTATCTTGAATAAGCTCTGTAATAACATCTTCTAGTGTGTTGCCATATACTTTTAACAATAGAAGTTTTGTGCGTACTTCTGAGTGGCACCGTTCCTGATAAGAACAGAAGCGCTTGAGTTTTGATAGTGCCTCTTCTTTAATTGTCATATTAAAAGTGACTTAACACATCCTTAACAGTCAAATGGTAGTATCTATTATTCTTAACCAAGATAAGTCAATGATTTGACATTCTGACAAAACTAAAACAAATGAACACAGACATTACATCACTTTATAGCCAAGTGACCCAAATGGCAATAGAATATGCACCTTCTGTAGCCAAAGCAATTATAGCCCTGATAATAGGCCTTTGGGTGATAGGAAAACTATCAAAACTCCTCTCAGCGGGTTTGTTAAAAACAGGTATGGATGTTACTCTTTCTAAGTTTCTCTCTTCCATGGGAGGCATAGCAATGAAGGTAATGTTGTTCCTTTCTGTAGCAGGAATGTTTGGTGTAAATGTCACATCATTTATTGCCATATTAAGTGCACTTATGATAGGCGTAGGGATGGCTATGAATGGCACTATTGGTCATGCTGCGAGTGGTATTATGCTCATGATCTTCAAGCCTTTCAAAGTAGGAGATTTGGTAGAAATAGGTGGTGGTCATCTTGGTGGAGTAGAAGCTATTAATGCTTTTAATACAACATTGGCAACATTAGATAATAAGAGAATTATTATATCAAATGGCAACGTAACTGGAAACACCATTACCAATATTTCTGGGCAGGGTACTACTGGAGTAGAACTCACTTTTGGCATTGGTTATAATGACGACATTGATGCTGCCAGAAATATTATTCTGGAAGTAGGAAAGCAATGTCCATGGATAATAGACAATCCTGCTCAAGGTGTGGTGGTGGCTGAATTAGGCGATAGTTGTGTAAATTTAGCTACGCGGCCATTTTGTAAAAGCGAACATTTTTGGGATGTGAAATTCTACATGCTAGAAAATGTCAAAAAAGAGTTTGATAAAAAAGGCATCAGTATTCCGTTTCCTCAGATGGATGTGCATCAATATTCTTCTAATTAGAACATTGGAAAAAAAAGTGAATGGAATTATGAGTCCACTCCAAAACCATTGAAAATGCTTCTTTTAATGATCTTATCACCTTTTTCAATCTGTTGATACTCAGGAATCCACAAATATCAAAAAGTGGTTATCATCTAAAATAATTCATTTTGTGAAATTATCTGTTTTCAGAGTGGGCTCAATTATAATATAATTGAGGTGCAAATATTTAGTGGTTGAACGAAAACCTATCAAAATCAAAAATGATAGTTCTCATTCAGCCACTAATTATGTTTTGTAACTTCTCAAGTGGTTTCAAGATTGATTAAAAAAGGCTCTTTTCTCGCTACAAATCAGCTGATAAATTACTATATTTTCAAGTGCTGATACATTGAAGATCATCACGATTTTATCAATCAAATATTCAAAAAATTTCACCTTCTTATGTCATAATAGTCTCTTAACCCATTTCCCAAGAGGTTAAAAGATAAGACCAATATCAAAATAACGATTGCGGGTGTGATAGCCAGAGTGACGTTGCCACTGGTAGCATAACCGTAATTTTCTTTTAGCATATTACCCAATGAAGGCACAGGAGGTTGCACGCCAAGACCAAGGTAACTCAAGCCCGCTTCCACTAGTATAGCTGTTGCAAAATTTATCGAAGCAATTACAAGGATAGTTCCGTGAAGATTAGGGAGTACATGACGCCACATAATACGCCATGATGTCATTCCCATTGTTTGGGCTGCTATGATGTATTCTTTTGAGCGCAATTCTAATACTTGGCCTCTCAATATCCGAGCTAAATCTACCCAAAGGGTAAACCCAATTGCTAAATAAATAGCCATGAGTCCTCTCTCCATCACCAAAAGAATGGCAAAAGCCAAAAGCAAGGTAGGAATAGACCAATTTACATTTATTATAGTCATGATCAACCTATCCACCCAACCTCCAAAATATCCAGACACTACACCGAAAAATGTTCCAATTATTACTGATAAGATTACTGCAAATAGCCCTACAAACAAAGAAACTCTCAACCCAACAATTAATCTACTCAAAACATCACGCCCATATTTATCAGTGCCAAGTATGTAAGACTTAGTGATGATGTAAGAATCTAACGATTTGTTCACAACCCTCTGCACCTTACCGAAGTGCAATATCATGGTGGTCTCAGTTGTTATGGCGCTGTCGATAGGATAGTATTTGTATGGGTCAGGCTTCCCTTTTCTTATTTGATTTAAGATTCCTACCTCTTTATTGTCTAATATTTTTTCTTTATAAATCTTTTGAGTTACCCCTGGTTTTAATAGTGCTATTTGCGCTATTTGGAGGTTGGCATTTGGTGAAGAGTCCGGTGCAATTAGGTAACAAAAGATGGCTGCACATGTGGATAAGATCACAATGCAAAAGCTTAACTTAGTTGTTATGGATAGCTTTTTCACTGACTTATTGTGATTTGAAAAATAATATAGCTTTAGTACACAAAACTTTAGTACACAAAAGGTAACTCCTTAGTGCATCAATTTTAAATTGAAAACAAAAAATCTGATTTGTTGCCACAAGCTGAACCAATTAGTGGGTGAACCAAATGTCATCAAAATTAAAAAATGTTTTTATAACGCTTTTGATATTTTGAAGTTGTTTAAAAAACATAGCAACTACTCAGGTGGTGTGCTTTTGAGACCTGTCTGCCAAACAGGCAAGTAAAAATTTGATATTTTATTGCTAGACACAGGCTATGGCTATGATTCGAAAAAAGAGATTCGTCTTGATAATCAAGAAATTACAACTAATTTTAGATAGTACTCAGTATTGAAATCATCATAGAAGGCGGTATTCTTGGCCACAATGATGACAAATCTTTCCGGTATACCAGAAATTGAGTACTTCAGTAAAGTTCGACTGTTCTCGAACAGTCACAATCTAAGCCCCCAAAGCGCTTAGAGGAAGCTATAAAATATTTTTGGCGCAATATTTTCAGGGTATACCATGTTAAATATTCACATTGTATAAAACTTACCAATATTGAATTGCCTATGGAGCAGAACTACACATTTAAAATTTTAAAATATATTTACAAAGAACTTTCCATCACTGATCATTTAGAGACAGAATATGCTATAAGTGAAGATGAAGAATGGAAGGGAGAATACAATAGACTGGTCAAGGGTTACCTAGCATTACCTAGGGTTACTTTTTATCCAAAACGCCATGTTGTAAAGAACATCTTGACTTATAGCTCAGCAACTATGGCGTAATGTTACATAGAAAGGCTGAAGGCATTTAAGCTAAATAGTGTTTGCACGAAAACTCATCAAAAATAGAAATAGTTTAATCTGACAAGCTCTGCTTAAACACTTCGATAAGTTCTGTATAAAACTTTTGGCGATATATTAATTTTTTTCAACTCGCTGATACTCAGGCATCGCCGTATATCAAACAACTAAATTTTCATTCAAAATATTCTATTTCATAAAATTCGGCAGTTTCCGTTCAGACACTAAATAGTCAAGGGCAACGCCCTTGGAAGGGTAGCGATTGTTGTGATTTGGCGGCATTTTTAATTAAAAATGATAACAAATTTTTCTGGGTACACAAAATATTGAGTACTTACTCTCAAAAATGTAAACCTCATCCAGAATAACTCTTTTTATGAAAATTGCCTATTTCCAGAGGGAGCTCAATACTAAGTTGTTTTATAAATTCTTTGTTTTATTCGTAACTATCTCTAGAAATATTACTTTTGGTTATATGTTTAAAATAACCGTGACTACTCAGGTGGTACTTGGGTAGTTACAAATAACCCATTAATTAATTTTTTCTAAAATAGTAGTATGTCAAACAAAGAAGCCAAACTCAAAGCCTTACAAATCACTCTTGATAAGATTGAAAAGACTTATGGAAAAGGAACCATAATGAAGCTCGGTGATAAGGCAATAGTGGAAACAGAAGTTATTTCTACAGGGTCACTCACTCTTGATATTGCCTTAGGTATTGGTGGTCTTCCCAAAGGACGGATCGTTGAAATATATGGACCTGAATCTTCTGGCAAGACTACTCTTGCTATTCATGCCATAGCTCAAGCTCAAAAGAAAGGTGGTATTGCTGCCTTTATTGATGCTGAGCATGCTTTTGATCGCTCCTATGCAGAAGCCCTTGGAGTGGATACAGAAAATCTTCTTATTTCACAGCCAGATAATGGTGAACAAGCATTGGAAATTACTGAAAACTTAATTCGATCAGGTGCAATTGATATCATAGTGGTAGATTCAGTAGCGGCTCTTACTCCCAGAAGTGAAATAGAAGGAGAAATGGGTGACTCCAAAATGGGCCTTCAAGCCAGACTAATGTCACAGGCTATGAGAAAACTTACTGCTACGATCGGAAAGACAGGATGCTGCTGTATTTTTATTAATCAACTAAGAGAAAAAATAGGTGTCATGTTTGGCAATCCAGAAACCACCACTGGAGGTAATGCCCTAAAATTTTATTCTTCTATAAGGCTAGATATTAGAAGGTCTGGAGCAGCTATGAAAGATAAAGAAGGCAACGTTGTGGGGAATCTTGTAAAAGTAAAAGTAGTTAAAAATAAAATGGCTCCTCCTTTTAGAATTGCATTGTTTGAGATTACATATGGTAAGGGAATTTCTCGCGATGGTGAAATTGTTGACATTGCTTCTGAATTAGATATTATACAAAAAAGTGGCTCTTGGTACAGTTATAACGACACTAAAATTGCTCAAGGAAAAGAATCAGCCAAACAGTTTCTGGCAGACAATCCTGAAGTATCTGAAAAGATAGTAGCACAAATTTTTACACACTATAATATGGGTGATGACAAAAAAGAACCCACAATAGAGCCTGTCACAGATCCTGCTGAATAGTAACATATTAATTGGTTAATAATAAAACAACGATTCATCTCAGAGGCGAGAAACTATATCTTTTGGCTAATCGAGCTATATTTTGACCTGTTCAATCTAGCCTATTTATAGCTGATTTACATCTTGGTAAAGCAAGACACTTCAGAAAAGAAGGAATAGCAATACCAGAGGCCATCGGAGAAAGAGACTATGAAAAGCTACATTCCCTTTTGGGAATATATTCCGCTGATCATATTTATTTTTTGGGAGACCTTTTTCATGGCGATCACAATAAAGAATGGTCACAAGTAGTAGATACTATCAAGGCTTTTCCAAATACTCATTTTCATCTAATTCTTGGGAATCATGATATTTTACACAGTACCTTTTATAAGGCATCTGGATTAAAAGTGTATGAAGAATACTTGGATGTGACACCCTTCAGATTGACTCACAAGCCACCCCAGCAACTAAATAACTGCAAAAATTTTATATTTTGTGGACATATCCACCCAGGTGTAAGCATCAGGGGAAAAGGAAGGCAACATGTAAGGTTACCTTGTTTTTTTATTAAAAATAATTATATGATTTTACAGGCTTTTGGAACTTTTACGGGGTTAAAAACGCTTAAGATAAGTGGGAGTGACCAAGCTTACGTTGTGGTAGGAGATAAAGTCATCCTAGTTAAGAGGCAATCATAGACAAACGAAAAAAATAGGTGACAAAAAAAAGTGACTACGACAAAATATTTGAGGAAGAGCTTCTACCCCATATAGATGCATTAAAAACATTTGCTTACCACCTTTCATTGAATGATGCCGATGCCAATGACTTGGTGCAAGAAACTTATCTCAAAGCTTATAGGTTTATTGATAAATACGAACAAGGTACAAATGCAAAAGCTTGGCTTTTCAAAATTCTAAAAAATGCCTATATCAATGAATATCGCAAAAAAAGCAAGAGGCCTACACAAGTAGATTATGAGGAAATTTCATCTTATCACAATGGTGAGAATGCAAACTTTTCAAGTTATTTTGACCTTAGGGATGACCTATTTGGCAATCTAATGGGTGATGAAATTACACGGGCTATCAATACATTGCCGGAGGATTACAGTTCTGTAATTCTGTTGTGCGACATAGAAGGCTTCACATATGAAGAAATCTCGAAAATCATTGAAGTGCCAATAGGGACAGTACGTTCTAGATTATTTAGAGCAAGAAACCTATTGAAAAACAAACTGAAAAAATATGCCGAAAAAAGAGGGTATACTGATTTCAGAGGTGACAAGAAAAAGGCAAGCATAGAAAAAGAATAATTATTAAATTTGAAAAAGGCAAAAGAGTATGTTTCTCGCCGTATTATAATATTTTATACATGCTCTATCAGAATACCTACACAGTCGTTCTATAATTTTTACTTAAAAAAATCATCAACTGAGTAGTCAACTATCGGAGTTGTTTTTTATTGAAAAATATTTTCAAATCTATTTCATGAAACAGAACAATTACTTAGATCATTTTTCGCACCAAGTAAACCTTTACCTTGATAATGAACTGAGCAAGGAAGACGAAAAACATGTATTGCAGAGAGCAGATTCAGACCCCCACTGTTGTGGGTTGTTAAATAATGAAGCATCGTTTCGCGATCTGATTAAATACAACATTAAAAGAAGCATTGCTTCGGTAGAGCTCATAGATAATATAAAGAGCAAGGTCAGAAAGTAGCTATTATCAAAATATTTAGTTAATAATAAATTTTCCTTTTCTCACATTTTGAAGGAAGTGGGCTCCATATGCTATGATTACAAAACTAGAAGAAATACACTCCCGTTATCTTGATATAGAAGAAAAACTATCTGATCCTACGGTAGTTTCTGACATGAAGGAATTTACCAAATTGAACAAAGAATACTCAAGTTTAAAAGAAGTAAATCTAGTCTACATTGAATACAAGGACATCTTAGATAATATAGAAGCATCCAAATCAATGCTCACTGATTCTGACCAGGAAATGAGAGACATGGCAAAAGAAGAATTGTCACAACTCGATAGAACAAAACAGGAACTAGATGAAAAGTTGAAAATACTCCTCATTCCAAAAGATCCTGATGATGCTAAAGATGTAATAATGGAAATAAGATCAGGCACAGGAGGAGATGAAGCCAGTATTTTTGCTGGTGATTTGTACAGAATGTATTCTAAATATTTCGAAACAAAAAAGTGGAAGGTCGAAGTATTAGACATTAATGAAGGATCTGTAGGTGGTTATAATAAAATTGTTTTGGAGATATTTGGTAATGATGTATTTGGTCATCTTAAGTTTGAATCAGGTGCTCATAGAGTACAAAGAGTGCCTAAAACAGAGTCACAAGGAAGGGTGCACACCTCGGCAGCAACAGTGGCTATTCTTCCAAAATATGAAGAGGAAGAAATTGATATTAAAAAGGACGAACTTCGTACGGATACCTTTAGAGCATCAGGAGCTGGAGGCCAGCATGTAAACAAAACAGAATCAGGGGTAAGGTTTACACATCTTCCTACTGGTATCGCAGCAGAAAGTACTGACTCAAGATCTCAACATAAGAACAGGGAAATTGCCCTACAACGATTGTATGCAAAAGTCAAAGAAGTACGAAAAAATGCTGCTCAAAAAGAACAAACGGAGCATCGTAAATCACTGGTAGGGTCAGGTGACAGGTCAGATAAGATAAGAACTTATAACTACGCTCAAAATAGAGTGACTGATCACCGTATAGGGCTTACACTTTATAGCCTTGATAAAATTATAGAAGGCGCAATAGAGGGAATTGTAGAAGCATTACAAGTAGCAGAAAACGCCGAAAAGATGAAAAGTGGTGAATAAATGGCCCACTCAAAAGTCTTGCCCTAAAGAAAAATGCCATTTTGGATTCTGAATAGAACCTCCTTCATTACCCCAAGCGTGATCTACTCTTATAAAGTAACCAAGTAAGGACAATCTTCCTCCTAATCCATATCCATACACTATGGGTTTTCTATCCACATTCACTTTTATAATGATACCTGGTGTATTGGTGATGGTAAGGCTATTAATAGGATTTTCACTCCCTCCTGGCAAGATGCCATACCACGCACTGCCCACATCAAAAAACCCAACAAGTTGTATGTTTCTTAAGAATGGGGATTTTATTTCTCTGTTACTCAAATATTTAACAATTGGTACTCTAAGTTCAGAATTAACTACAAAAAAGCTATTGCCATTTCTAATATTACGGTCAAAACCTCTCAAATGTGGAGCGTGAGCCATAAAGGCAAAATTCCTGTTAGATGGAATAGGGATATCATTGTTAAATCGTTGCAAAACAGATCCATCTGTATCACCTACAAAATAAAGCATTCTTGCATTTCCAAATGATGTAGCTCCTGCTGCTCTAATGGCAAATACAGAATTTCGTAAAATGGGCTCGTAATGCCTTGCATCAAATCCTAAAATAGTAGTAAATCCTCGGCTGAATTCAAAATTAAACCCATCACTCAAGCTAAGATCAAAACGGTTAAGTAACTCTACATATCCTTTGTATCGGCTACCATGACGTAGGTTAATATCAATAGGAAGTGTATTGTCAAAAACATATTCAAATTTTAGACTTGCTCTTTGCTCTTTGTTTGATGGAGTAGACGATGACGGAAAATCAGAATTGAGTAAAAATCTATTGTCTATTCTCAATTGAACTGTGGCTCTCAAACTCCTATAGGCGCTAAATGGATAAGAAAGGCGATACATGCCAAGAAGGCTGGTAAACTTTTCTTTTTGCTCAGGCTGTACAGCAAAAGGAATTTTATTACGCTCTGTTTTGCGGTAAATGGCAAATCTCCTATCTATCAGATTCCTCTTATTGTCAACAGTTACAAAAACCTCTGTACCGTTGAATGTAGTAGGAATCCTCACGCCTCCTGTTATTTCAAAATCTTCAAAAAGATCCTTTGTCGTAGCTTTTATTAATATCCCTGGGTTTTGTCCGTCAAACTCTCTGCCATTATCAGTGTAGCTTTCTAGGCCATCAAAAAGAACTTCATTATCAATTTTAGTTTCTACTTTTTCTAATTTAAATTGTCTTCTACTCGCTACTGCTCTGGAAGCATAAAACTGCAAAACACTTTTTTCGCTTTCCCCTTTGATAGAAGACTCCGTTTGTTTGCCAAAGGAAAATACGTTTTTAGCACCCAAAGACTCAATTTTTTCTGGGTCCGGAAAATTTGAAATAAAAAGTTGACTAGGCATAAGTTTTTGATCGACCTCTGCTGTTTCCTCTTCAGATTTCATTTTTAATGTTATGTTATTAGAGGTAAGATAGGAGGTAATGTTACTGATCCATTGTGGCTTAGTTATATGTAGTTGATACGCTTTATTGTGGTAAACCTGAAAAACATATAAATCTAACTCAGGTCGTGCTTCGTGATTGATAATGTTATGTTCATAATTTGAGTTGGCATATGATCTATTGGTATTCACATCAATGATATGCCTGTTTAAAATTCCACTCTTATCATTGAGGTAGGTGATATAGTGGTCATTAGCAAGCAATGGTTGTAAGTCATTGGTGGGAGAAAATGCACTGAGGTTAACAGCTGTATTAGAATATCCATTAGCTGTATATGGTAAAAAATAAATATCAAAATCATTGAGTGGAAGAGTAGTGTCCAGTCTTTCAGATTTAATATCTCCAGTTACCCTATTTGAAGCAAACAAAATCCCCCTCTGGCTTCCTAATTTTACATAAGTAGCTGAAAGATCGTTATGGTAATCATCGGTAATTTTAGTGACTTGTCTGTACTTGGTATTATATTCTACCAAATCTGAATAACCATCTATTAAGGCCGAAAAAATGAATGTCTCAGCGTCTTTATAATCTATAGAGTATACTCTTTGAATATTTTCTGGTATGTCTTGATCAATAAAACTTCCGCTTTCCACCTCATATTTTCTGATATGAATTCTATCTCTTATTTCTAATACTACTGATAGCTCTCTATCACCAGTCCATGTCATTAAGGGATAATTATAGTCTGTCTCTTGTACTGCATTTTTAGCACCTTTTTTAAGGAGTACTTTTTTCTTTTTCCCAGATTTTAAATCATGGATAACCAGTTGGTATTTTCCAATATTATTGATGGCATATGCCAAATATGAGCCATCAGGGCTGAGTTTAAAATCACTCTTAGGGAAAAAATTTTTATATCCAAGATCAATCAAGGTTTCATCTGAATACTCTTTGATATGACCTTCTTCAGCAGTATATTGTTTTGAATAAAATGATTCCCAATCTTTTTGAATAATTTTAAATTCTTTGCCCAAAATAAATTTAAAACTATCATCTACATCACCACTCAGCCTCATAAGGTATACCAATGTGGTCACCATTTTTTCTCCATAGGATGTATAAAGATAATGCCAAAGAGAGTGCCCTGCCAGCCGTGTGTGATCAGAAAGAAGCTTCTTAAATTTGTGGTATTTTGTTTTATCCCTTCTCCATATTTCTCTCAACTCGTCGTCTACTTGATTGTCCCAGCCTGAATTAGCATAATTGGCAAAACCCTTGGCAAACCATTCTGGAATCTCTAGCTCGGCATTACTTGTAATAATTTCTTGCAAGCTTGTTTTGACAAACATCGAATTGATAAATACATGAGCTATACCTTCTCTTAATTGGGATTTGAGATGCTGATAGTCGCCATTAAAGTATACAAACATCTTACTTCCTATAACTTTTGTTTCTCCAGCATTTGTTTCAAATACTTCTTCGGTGCCAATATTGCTTTGAATGAGGTCAGAGATATCAGTATAAACGATAATTTCTATTTTATCATTAATACGATGCTCCACAAGGTTTTGAATTTCATCATGATAGTATTCAGCTATTTGTACGGATGCTTGTCCTATATTTCTTCCTTTGCCATACCAATAGGTGACAAAATTTTCTGTCTCATACATCCACCACTTATTAAAGTCGTCATGGTATTGGATTCTGTTTTTTCCAAATTCTGTATCAATACTTTGGCCATTGGTGTCAACAGACAAGAACCCTAGAATGGGTAAAATAAACAACAGTATGATTTTTCTTTTCAACATAGAATATTTAAAAGTACCTAGTTTTACAGGATTCATGAAAATTATACCAATTTTTGCTACTATACAAGAGAAAGATATGATATACATCGAATCAATGACATTTAACACTTTCCAAGAAAACACATTTGTTGTTAATAATGACAATAAAGAAACTATCATATTTGATCCAGGATGTAGCAACATCTCTGAACAAGAAGTTCTTTCGTCATATATTGAACGAAACAAACTCAATATTGTGAGGTTGGTCAATACACATTGTCATATTGATCACGTATTAGGTAATCAGTACATCTCTGATAAATATGCTGTGACTTTGGAAGCACATCTTTTCGAAAAAGCAGTGTTAGATTCTTGTGAAATGGTGAGTAAGATATACAACATTGCTTATGCAGAGTCTCCTGAGATTGCCTCTTTTATCAATGAAGATGATGTTTTTCAATTGGGGAATGAATCTTTTCAAGTGCTTTTGTGTCCTGGCCATTCTCCTGGCAGCCTCTGTTTTTATCACGCTGAGTCTAAAATAGTTATTGGTGGAGACGTCCTATTTCAAAACAGTATTGGCCGAACAGACTTGCCTGGAGGCGACTACAATACATTAATTAATTCTATAAAAAACAAACTCTTCAAATTGCCAGATGACACGAGAGTATATTGTGGTCATGGGCCTTCCACTACAATAGGGTTAGAGAAAAAAACAAACCCTTTTTTAATTTGATCGTTATTTTAATAACTACTCAAAATTGGCCCCACCCGAGTATTTAATTTTTTGAATTACAACCATGAGCCCACTCCGGAAACACACAAAATAAAAAAAGTTTCTTTTGGCGATCATGTCTTTCTGTACACTAAGGACAGTTTGTGATACTTTGATAAAAGAAACCTCAATATCAGACAACCAAGCCTTTCGTAGTTTGAGTTGCAACGGTTTTGTAAATTAATCTCATATTGGTACCTGGATAAATAGCCTGAGAGTCAGTGAGAAGTTGACATAATTTATTTGCTGCTTCATT
>JAZGFD010000325.1:0-10091 GCA_036479115.1 Saprospiraceae bacterium
AGAAAAAGAACTGAAGTCATGGCCGTAAGAATAATAACTTCCTTCCAAATAGCCGAAATGCCCAGTCCTTTTATCATAATGGATTTTACTATGATATAATACCATTTAGATGGAATAACATTAGAAACAACCTGAAGTGGCATCGGCATATTCTCAATAGGAAACATAAAGCCAGAGAACAGCACCACTGGTAATAGCATGGCCATTAATGAAATCAGCATAGCGGCTTGCTGTGTAGAAGATATATTAGAAATGAATAGCCCCAATGACAGGGCACAAAGAATGAGAATACTACTTACAAAATAAAGAAGGAATATATTTCCATTCATAGGCATCTCAAGCAAATAAATACTCATCAGTAAGATGATCGTAAGATTGATGAGAGACAAGAAAAAATATGGAACTGCCTTAGCTATTATTACAACAAATGGATTCATTGGTGAAACCAGAAGAATTTCCATTGTTCCTTTTTCTTTTTCTTTGACAATTGAGACAGAGGTCATTAATACACATACCAGCAATAGTACTAAGGCCATAACACCAGGGACGAAATTTGTAGCACCTTTAAGTTCGGGATTATACAGCATTCTTATTTCTGGAATAATAGTGGCTAATGTCTCGGAATTTACATTTATTTCACTTTGGTAGCTGCTTACAATATTGCGTATATAGTGAGTAAGTGTAGATGCTGTGTTGGGGTCTGAAGCATCTGCAATCACTTGGATCACAGCATAATTAATGTGATTAAGGTCTCTTTCAAAATGTGCAGGAAAAACTATAGCCAGTTTAATATCTCCTCGCTTAAACGCTTCTGATATTTCCTTTTTATCTATAAATATACTTTCAATATCGAAAGCATTTGACGATGCTATTTTATCAATTATGCTACGTGAAGCCCCATCGTTAGCATAATCACAAATAACAATTTTTGAGTCTTTAATTTCATTTGTTAGGGCAAATCCAAAGAGAATAATCTGAGCAATAGGTAGGCCAAAAAGCATCAATAATGTTTTGTTGTCACGAAATACATGACGGAATTCTTTTTTAATAAACACTAGAAGTTGCTTCATTCAATAATCATTTGGTATACAATATTTTAGTGTGGCTTCTAATCATATTATTGTAATTAAAACAAGTGGAAAAACTGTATATCAAGAGCCACACTCAGAGGTTACAATGTGCCGATCTCAACTCCTTACCGCTTTTCTTGCTAATTGGTAAAATACATCGTCCATGGTCTCTGCATTGTACATTTTTTTAAGATTACTGGGTTGATCCAATGCCGCTATTTTTCCATCTACCATCATTGATACACGGTTACAATATTCTGCTTCATCCATATAATGTGTAGTTACAAAAATGGTTATTCCTCTATTGGCCGCATCAAAGATCAAATCCCAAAATTGTCGCCTTGTAATTGGATCTACACCTCCAGTAGGTTCATCCATAAATACAATAGATGGCTCATGAATTATAGCTACCGAAAATGCCAATTTTTGTTTCCAACCCAAGGGCAGTGAGCGCACCAATTTGTTAACATGATCCTCTAGCCCAAGTTGTGTTATTAATAACTCTCTTTGATCTTTCAGTTTTTGTCTTGATAAGCCATATATTCCTCCAAAAAAAGTGATATTTTCCATTGCAGTAAGATCTTCATACAATGAAAATTTTTGGCTCATATATCCTATCTTAGATTTTATCTTTTCTGTATCTCGATATACATCAAATCCTGCTATTGTAGCCTCCCCAGAAGTAGGAATAGAGAGTCCACAAAGCATCCGTATTGCTGTAGTTTTACCAGCACCATTTGCTCCTAAAAATCCAAATATTTCGCCCTTATATACATCAAAACTGATTTTGTCAACGGCTGTAAAGTCACCAAAACTTTTAGTTAACTCTTTTGTAATGATAACTCTCTCAGTCGTCATGATCTTCTTGTTTTGTCATTAAATCAATGAAGCAATCTTCCACAGAGGGTTTTATTTGGAAAAATTTCATATTGGTATGATTCAACCCCTCTAAAAAGTTGTTAAGTGGTTCATTTTTACCATTAATTCTTTTCGAAAAACTCAAATGATGATATTCTCCAAATGCATAAACCGAATGCACCATTTTATTTAACCTTAAGTCACTGAGTAATCGACTCATCTCATATGATTTGATAGCATATAGCGTACGTGGGAATTTTTTCGTTATTTCTTTTGGTGTATCAATAGACATGATTTTTCCGTTTTGTATTAGCGCAATCCTGTCACATAGATTGGCTTCATCCATGTATGGCGTAGATACCAATACCGTTATCCCTTCTTCTTTTAGCCTTTTTAACATTATCCAAAATTCTTTACGAGATACAGTATCTACACCTGTAGTGGGTTCGTCTAGCAATATTATTTGAGGTCTGTGAATGAGTGCACAGCACAAGGCCAACTTCTGTTTCATCCCACCTGATAGGTTGCCCGCTCTTCGTTTTTTAAAAGGCTCTAATTGCACATATATTTCCTTTATCAGGTCATAATTTTGAGCTACTGTCGTATTAAATATTGTAGCAAAAAAATTCAAATTTTCCTCTACTGACAAATCTTGATAGAGAGAAAATTTGCCTGGCATATAGCCCACTTTTTTACGTATTTCCTTGTAATCTCTGATTATGTCTAATCCGTTAACTTTTGCACTTCCGCTATCAGGTAAAAGTAAGGTGGTGAGTATTCTAAACAAAGTAGTCTTGCCTGCTCCATCGGGGCCAATGAGCCCAAATAATTCTCCTTTATTTACGTCAAATGTGATATTAGAAAGTGCTGTTACTGATCCATTGTTGTAACTTTTAGATATGCCTAGAACCGATATATTAAACACTTTTTTTAAATTTAATCTCTCCGTACATTCCAATTTTGTACGTTCCATCATTCGTTATTTTTATTTTAATTGCATATACCATATTTGCTCTTTCATCCACGGTTTGAATGGTTTTGGGTGTAAACTCTCCTTTACTGCTTATCCAAGTGATAATGCCCATTTTTTCTTTCATTCCTCCACTTCCATTTTCTGCCAGAACCATCACTTCGTCATTTAATTTTACTTGTGCCAATTGGTTTCCCGAGATATAAACTCGCAGTATTATTTTTGAAAGGTCCGCTATTTTGTAAAGTGGCCTACCTATTCTTGTATATTCTCCATCATATGCATATTGCGTGGTGATGGTGCCCGAATGCTCGCTAATTATTGTGCCGTCATTAATTTGTTTTCTAAGAATATCCAGCCTTTTCTGAGTGGGTGATATTTCACTTAGTATAGATCGGTTTTGGAGGTTTACATTCTTTTTAGCAGCGATTATTTGAGATTGTATTGCATTGGCTTGTGCATACTCTGCCTTTTGTTTTTTCTCTAGAATAGACTTCTGCCCCAAAAGATCATCGAGTTTTTTTAGAGGTGCAGCATTTGCATTTACAAGGTTTTTAAATCTTATAATCTCAATCTCTATGACTTTTATTTGTTGTGTTATCGCTTCGGTATGGCTATTTTGTGTAGCCAGTTGGGCATGTAATACATTAGTCTGTGGTGATGCATCTTTGGTTTTCTTACCTAAGGCATCCATGGTTGCTATGACTTGTTCTGATTGCAATACCAAATTGCTAATATCTATTCTTCCTATGGTGTCACCTACTTCCAGAATTTGGCCTTCTTCAATGTCTAAACTTATTATTTTACCTGTAGCCTCAGCACTAATTTTTCTTTCGATTGCTTCAAAACTACCAGAAGCATCATAATTTTTCTGTGACTTTTTGCAAGAAATGATATTTACTAATATCAAAGTCGACAGAATCAGTATTGTCAAATTTTTCATTGTCATTGTTTTTAATTGCCCATTGTCATTTTCAGATTGTGCTGTGCAAGTAGCAGTAGTGTCTCATGCAATATCAAATTTTGTTGCGCTATGGCCTCATTATTCAGATAATTAATATAGTCTAATGTAGTAATCAGGCCATTTGTGAGTTGCATCTCAGCCGTATTTTTTATTGACTTTCTAAGGTCAATTATTTGAATATCAGTGCTTATAAGAATATTAATTTTGTTAATTTCCTCAACCTGTTGGCTCTTAACCAAATTTGTATTGAGAATGAAATTTTCTCTCTTTAGGTTGATTTTATCAACATTCAAATTCATTATTTGCCTTTCATTCGAGGAAGTATATATTGATGAAAGATTCCAATTAATTTTTACACCAGTAATATAAAAAGCGTCAAACTGATTGCTTAAAAAGTTAAAAGCGGGTCGCCCATAACCGCCTTGAAAAAACAAGCCTACATCAGGTATTCGTTTGTTATAGATATCTTTTTTTCGAAGAATAATTGATTCATTTTGCAACTCAAATATCTTTAACTCAGGTCTATTTATTTCTAATTTCAAACTTGGTGCTTTTGGAATGGCAAATTGAGTATGAGTAGAAATATTTTGATTAATTAGTGTAGCAAGCACATTAATATATGCAGTTTTAGTAGAAATACTTTCTTGTATTTTTTGATTCAGACTCAATCGTTCCACTTTTAGGAGTTTTACATCATTGCTTGTTGCTATACCATGACTGCTCGCCGCTTCCACCTTTACGATAGTGGAATCAATGTCTGTTTGAAGTACTTTTAACTGTTCGATCTTAGTACTACTTAAAAGAATACCAAAATACAATTGGTTCACTCTGTCTCTAAGTTTAAATAGATCGACCTTAACTTCTTGTTTTTGTAATTCTGTTGATAATAAGATTTGATGTTGTTTTGATTTTATAGCAGAAAAGTTTGTAAGGGGCTGAAATATTTCTCCATAGATTTTATATTGATCCTTATTAATAGCGGGTATCCCAGCATTTGGCAAGTCTAATTTTAGCTCAGTAACCTGTGATTGGTATGAGGCTTGTCCATTAATGCTCATTTGAGGCAAATAGCCTTTAGATGCATTGTCAATATCATATTCCGCAATCTTATCCATGATTGATAGCTGTTTGATTAGCGGATAATTCTCCTCCGCCCATACATAACATTGAACAATTGAAATATGGGATAATTTTTGAGCTTCAATAGCAAGATAAGAGCTGAGAAATGAGAAAATGATAAAGAGATAATTTTTATATGTTTTCATTTTTATTTTCAGTTTTAATATTACTGTGTATTGTGCTACTGATGATTATTGAGTCTACTCTGGAAACTAACATTTTTCAGAAAAAGAATTGTTTTTGAAAAAAAAAAATGCATTTTTTAAAAATTCGGTGATGTCTGATTATCAGCGAGTTGAGAAAAATGTAAAATTCGACAAAAGCTTTACGCAGAGTTGTCGAAGTGTTTATGCAAAAGCTTGTCGAAGTAAACTTTTTTAATTTTGTGCGTTTTCGGAGTGGGCTCATTATTGTACACTCAACATTGACTCTACCCATAAAGGAATAAGCCTTTTTCTCTCTTGCATAATTTCGCCTAACATTTCATCAGATGCTCCTGTAATGATAGAAATCATAGGAGATGAAACAAAAGGAAAAACAGTTAAACTTGTAAGATTCATTAAGTAATGTATGGGATGAATCTTAGGGATATGACCACCTGAAACCCCCTGTACATATTGATGGGCAAATACAGAATTTTTAACAATTTCTAATATTCCTATTTTAGTCGCAAAATCCTTAGGATTTTGTCTTAGTTCATTGATAATAAAATTTGCCATATCGGGATTAGCTGATAAAATATCAATATACCTTTCTACTAATAAGGATATCTTTTGTTTAAGATTAGTTTGTCTGTTGCTAAGAATCGGTATAAGTCCTGAGAAAAATGATTGTATGGTCTCTAACATTATTATATCATACAACTTCTTCTTGCTTCTGAAGTAATAATTTAACAAAGCCAAATTGATGTCTGCGGCTTCAGCAATTTGCCTTGTTTTAGTGCCATCAAATCCATTCTTTTGAAAAATCTTACGAGCAGCTTCTTTTATGATATTTTCAGTGTCTTTTTCTGACATTATTAAATAGAAAATATAGGTTTAAAATAAATAGTGGATGAACAAAAACTTATCAATATAAAAATGGTGATTCAAGTTCAACATGTAAATGAAATATCAAAAATGCAATAAATATTTGATTAAAACAATTGATTAAAACAATTGATTAATATTTTTATTTGATCTTTTACCTAAATACTAGTCCTACTATATTCAATAAACAATTTTCATTTTAATAGAAGAAAGTAAGAGTTGATCTCAAAATATTTTACTTTATTGTTAATAACAAAAGCCAAAATTAACCCAAGTGCTTGACAACCAATATTTTATATATTCGATTAAATAATTGTTTTCCCACTCAATTTTTGTATCTTTTCGATAGTTTTTGTGACTGCTTATCTAAAGTAGCTTTGAGAGATAACAAAATTTTCTCGTTTTAAGTCCAATTTTTACAAGGGACTGATAAGTATTGAGGCCGCCAAATACATTTTTAAGATTTCTTTTAGGTGATAAAAAAGTAGCATTGATGAGGCTCTATTACACAAATATCTACAGATTATAGTGGCGCAAATGGAGGATGAATTTATTCCGGCACTATTCATCTATATATCCCAAATGATTGGGAGTGTATGAGATACTTCAATTTGAAAATTGATATTAAACATATTTTAATAATAAAAATTTCTACATATGAAAATTTCCATTTTTACGATTTCATTGAACCCTATCCATCAGAAATGGTGGTTGATATTAGGCGTATTGTTCTTTATTTCTATCGGTACCTCCTTTGCGTTTGAATCATCTGAAGTGCCAGAATCTATACTGCTTAACAACAGCGATGCGTTCAAATCTATCACAGGTACAGTTATAGATGCCAATGGAGACGCAATCATAGGTGCCACTGTTCTGATAAAAGGAACAACCACAGGTACGGCAACCGACTTTGACGGCACATTTTCCCTTGATGCCAATGAAGGTGACATAATAGTGATCTCTTACCTTGGCTATAACTCTATCGAGATTCCAATAGGGTCTTCTTCTAATTATTCTATTTCTCTTACCGAAGGAGCAGCCTTCATGGATGAGGTCGTTGTGACAGGGACACGATCAAGGCCACGGACAGTCATAAGCTCACCAGTACCCATTGATAATTTCCAAAGTAAAGAATTAGAACGTCAGGGAAATGGAGATTTGACAGAAACATTAAAAAATCTAGTGCCTTCATTCACAGCTACTCCTTTGACAGGTGATGGTGCTGCATTTGTACGCCCTACATCAATGCGTGGACTGCCACCAGACGAAACGTTGATTCTTATGAATTCTAAACGTCGCCATCGTTCTTCCCTTATTTCACATTTTGGTGCAGCGATGAATGCTGGTGCTCATGCAGCAGATATAGGTCAAATACCAAGTATTGCGCTTAAGAATATAGAAGTATTACGCGATGGTGCTTCTGCTCAGTATGGGTCAGATGCCATTGCAGGAGTTATGAATTTTATATTAAAAGATGCTTCACATGGAGTAGAAATACAGACACAAGTCGGTCAATGGTACGGCAAAAATTATGGAGCAGAAACGGATTATAAGTTTGCTGCCAATGTCGGTCTGCCACTTACTAAAAAAGGATTTTTGAATATCAGTGGAGAATATGCATTCAATGAAGAACTATCTCGAGGAGTACAACATGCAGCTGCTATCGGTGTAGAAGGCGTACAAAACCCAGCAATGAATTGGGGTAGACCAGAAAGCAGTGGTCTGCGTACAGTATGGAATGCCGGTATCGAAATATCCGAAAATGTAGAAGCTTATTCCTTTGGTAACTTTTCAGATACATATGGTAATTATGGCTTTTTCTATCGTCCTCCAGGAAGAAGTGGTGTACTAGAGCCCATTCCCAATGATCCACAAGATCCTTCTAAAGGAAACTTCTGCTGGTGCGATGATTTTCCAGCAGGATTTACTCCTCGTTTTGAAGGTTTTCAGACAGATATCAGTACTGTTATTGGTATAAGAGGCAAACTTGACAATGGTTGGAACTATGATATCAGCGGTACATATGGCTCTAATAGAATTAACTATGTACTGAATAATTCCTTGAACTCTTCATGGGGCCCATTCTCACAACAAGTTTTCCGTCCTGGAGACATAAAGCAATCTGATCTTAATTTTAATTTTGATGTCTCTAAGGAACTTAGTGACCAATTCAATCTTGCTCTGGGTTTTGAAAGACGACGTGAGACGTATACATTGTTCGCAGGAGATGAGCAATCATGGAAAGGAGGGCCTTGGGCAAATGTATCTACATTGACAAACCCTGAAACAGGAAGTAATTATGCACCACCAGGACTCGGAGCGAATGGTTTTTCAGGTACGGCCAGAGAAAATTCTGGGGCATTCGACAGTAAAAACTGGGCTTTCTATTTAGACGGAGAATGGGATGTTAATGATGACTTTTTAATTCAAATGGCAGTGAGACATGAGGATTTTACTGAGTTTGGTTCTACTGATAATTTCAAAATAGCATCACGATATACTATATCAGATAAATTCACACTCCGTGGAGCAGTTTCTACAGGATTCAGAGCACCGACTTCAGGACAGGCTAATGTTGTAACTATTGTCACTACATTCGATGGTATGACAGGAACTCAAGTACAGCAAGGAACAATAAAACCTACTAATCCGTTAGCAGTAAGCTTAGGAGGAAAGGCACTTGTTCCTGAAGAGGCACTTAACATCAGTTTTGGATTTGCTTCAAGACCTACTTCGGCATTAAGTCTAACATTGGATTTTTACCAGATAGAAGTAGATAAGCGTATTATTAAGTCCAGAAACCTTGCTGTAATAGGGAATCCTAATTTTTCAAGCATAGCATTTTATTCTAATTCTCTCAATACAAAAACCACAGGCCTGGATTTAGTAACATCCCTGAGGACAAATGAAGGACGTACTAATTTCAGTTTGGCTTATAACTATAACAAAACAAAAGTAGTAAGTCAGGAACAAGTTAATGGCGAGAATCCGGTATCTGATGGTACTATTTTTAATCTTGAAAATAATTTACCGAAAAGTCGTGCCAGTCTAATGATGAACCATGATTTTGGTAAAGTATCCGGAATGATCCGTGCAAACTATTATGGCAGCACTATTGATGAACGTGGTACTCGCGAAGAAGTAGGAGATGAAATACTTATAGATGTAGAATTAAGCTACAGCGCAAGTGATAAATTGAGATTAATTCTGGGTGCTAATAACGTGCTGAATAATTATCCAGATGAAATCGACACCCGAATATCACAAGGTATGCCTTATCCACGACGTACGCCTATTGGTTATCACGGTGGCATGGTATATTTCCGTGCAGTATATAATATTGATTAGTATAATGGTTGCTTAGCGACTCATTACTGAATAGAATAAAAACCACTATCTTATTGTTAGGTAGTGGTTTTTATTTACCTAGTATTTTAATTAAAAATTCATCTTAATAATGCCGTCTTCCAAATCCCCACCACTGGCAACAATCTACTTTCTAAAAATCTAGAAAACAAAGAACAAAAAGTATATAAATTTGGTTTTGAACAATCCCCATTTCCGGTTCTAGTAATATTCGAACAAGGCATTAAAAAGTATGCAGCAGAAAAGGATTTCCTCCCTTCAACAGGGCTTCCAGCATTACAAGATGCTAATGCTCAGTATTATGACTATAAACACAATTAGAGCTACCATCCTAATCAAATCGTAGTAGAACTGGAAAGTAAAATGTTATTCTTTTTGATAAGATTATGCATAAAGAAGGAATGCTTAATGATTTCATTTGCAAGGTATTCATTGTATCAGGTCATTTTATAGAAAAAAATGTGAAAGTCAAGGCGTCAATAGCGCGACCTAACCCCTTTCACGGTTAAATGAATTTACAGGTTTTGCGATTTGCGATTTAAATAATGATGTCTGTTTTTATCCAAACGCACATTATTGAGCCCACTCAGGAAACACACAAAATCAAAAAAGTTTCTTTTGGCGATCTTTATATTTTTTTCAATGAGCTGATACTCAGGCATCACCGAATCTCAATAAATGTAAATCTCATCCAAAACAACTCATTTTGTGAAAAA
>JAZGFD010000326.1:0-10353 GCA_036479115.1 Saprospiraceae bacterium
ATTCTCGTTCTTTTCAGTTTCTAATAACCATCCTTGCCCTCCTTCCACCATCACTTTTTTCCCTGCCACTTTACCGTGTAAAAACTCAATTACCAATTTGGCAGAATCTAATTTATTGTTAAATATTACAGTCATTTGAGGTTGAGGAACCTCATAATTCATATTATTATTAATATTTAATACCATTTCAACCAAGGAATGTTTTTGGAAGCCAGGAATCTGAATTTCATGGCCATTTTCTACTAAAATAAATTTATCGTTTTCAAATTCATTACTTACTATTTGTACTTGACTCATAGTTTTATATCCACTTACATCAATTTTCAACCTACCCTTTGCATTGATGTTAAAGTAATTATCCTCAGGTTGTTTGTTAGCCAAGGAATTAATAACACCAAGTTTCTTGTTTAGAAAAACAGCTCTATTGTAATCAATAGTATCATTATAATTTTCAAAAAGGGATTCTTCTACCCAATCATCTATAATTTGTAAATCAGACCTTTCACCAAGTGCAATAATGCTTTTTTTCAAACTAAATTTATGGTTATCATCCATTTTATCAATGGCCGAGATATCAAATTTGCTATTATTCAATAAGTTATTCTCAATTATAAAACGATGTAATCTGTTTTGTTGGTTTTTGAGGCTGACACTAAACATATCAGTGGGGCCGCTAAATACCGCCACCATTGACAGTATCGCCAATGAAATTGGAATAAACTTTATATGAAAACCTTTGATCCAACCATAGCCAATAGAAAGTATTGCCAACCACACAGCTAATGTAGCTACAAAATATCGATGCTCAGTGATGCCATATTCACGCAGTCTTATAATGATCGCGATAAAAAGCATGATGATAGGAATGGTTAAAAATTTAAAAAAATGAAGAACAAAGAATTTGGTAAATCTATTCTCACTAAATTTTGGGTTAAAATAATTTAGTAACCATGTTAGGATACCTACTGTAGAAAAGCACAATGTGAGGTACCCTATCCACCCTTTTGGCAATGACCCCTCTATTATTATCTTAGTGGCATAGGCATACAGTAAAACAAGATAGATAGAGGATATGCCAATGAGAATGTACTGAGAAAAAACTTTATAGGCACTGGATGGCTTCTGCGTATCTTCATTATAATCAATCTCGGGATATTTACTGAGAAAATATATGGAATTAAAAATACCCATAAGAAAAATATACATCCTAGCATACCACTTACTATCAACATTAAAACCAAATAATTTATCGATAGCCAAAAGGGCTACTGAAAGTCCCACAAAAGTGATTATCGAGAATAATACAGATTCGAATATTCGTAGAAACAAATGGTTGTTATATTCCCAAAAATCTTCTTCTGCTGATTTTCTTAGATAGGGTATAAAAGATATAATAAGATGTAAAATGAGTGCCATACCCACATATCTATAGATGTAAACCTTCTCTAAATAATTTGGGATATCATCGAAATTGTCAGGTAGATAGAAAAACCAAGCCACAAACACTAAAATTGGAACAATCAAAATCCACATTTTCCCAGATATCTTCTTTTGTACTTCACAAGATATTGCTGCTAAAAAAGAAAGATATCCAGCACCTGCTACTTTTATCAGAAGATTATGATCTTGATGATCTACCAGCAGTATCGTAGCCATAGTTGTAACTAAGGCAAATGCCGAGCTCAAAGGAAAATCTCGAAAGGTCTTGAGAAGGTTAAAAGATAGTAAATATTTTTTCAACATAATTTTTAATTAAAAAATCTGTAAGTACTCAAGAGGTGAGCTTTTGAGTAATAAAAGAATTTTTTCTATCTAAAACTGACTCTTCATGAGTATGTACAAATATCCTTTCTTACCCACCTTATTGCTAGAAAAGAAATTAGCGAGACACTTCTTTGGAAAGTGTTTAAATGTGAAATTAACTCTAAAATCAGCAAATTAACTTTGGACTCTGAAATAGCTTTACTGATATATATTAATTTACTACTTTTCTAAACTCATCTCTATAAGCCGATGGGTTTTTCTTGGTGTAGAGCTTAAAGTGCTTATTAAAATGAGAAAAGTTATTGTAACCACATTCATAGCTGATATGGGCAATGGTATAGGGAGTTTCTGCTAGCAATTTACATGCATGAGAAATTCTAAATTCATTTACAAATTGGGTAAATGTTTTTCCAGTTAACTTTTTAAAATATCGACAAAAAGAAGGTACTGTCATATTAGACAAAGATGCAATTTCATCCAGAGTGATTGTCCGTTGAAAATTAGCTCTTACATGGTCATATACCGTCTTGATACGTTCATTTGATTTAGGATCAGTCTCTATTGTAACGGCTGATGCGTTTAAAATTTCGTACTCCTTAGATTTAGCCAATACTTGCAATACATTTATCAAACCGATCATCCTATCAAAATGATTCATGTCTTCCATTTTGTCTAGAATCTCAGCTACTTCTATCTTTGTTTGGCCTTTGAATGACAAACCCTGTTTTGACCGTTCCAATAACGCTTCAATATTTCTCATTTCTGGCATAGCAAAAAATTTGTCGCCCAGGATATCTTTCAAAAAATGAATGACAATTTCTTTGTTGTTGTCGGTGAGTCTATCGGTAAAACCATAATGAGGGAGATTTGGCCCGAGAAGAATGACTTCTCCATTGTTATAATAGGAAATGTTATTTCCCACATGCCTTTTTCCGCTTCCTTTATCAATATATACCAACTCTACCTCTGGGTGATAGTGCCACATGGCTTCCCCATTAGGTTTTTCGTCGCTAAACCTTTTGTAAGCAATGGAACTCCCAAGTTGGGGCAATATTTTTTCTAATGCAGGCTTGTGTGTAGGTACTTTATATGGTTCCACAATTTTTCAGTTGAATCGTTAAATAAGTGCAAGTTGGCTGTGTTTTATATTGAGAAGTAATTCTAAGTTAGTCTATATTAACCAAATTTGCAAGTGTTAGGCCATTATTTTGATAAAATAGTAGAAATTATATCATCCTTTTATCTCATTTTCCAAATTAAAGGCACGTATTCTTAACATTATATCAAACCCAATCTAATTTTGACTTATAAGAGGGCTTAACTGATTTATAACTGGGTAATAAATCACATTGTAGTTTATTATATTCACTGCTTTTCTTTCCAGAAAAAAAGGTGGTGTGATCATGTATCATGATCCGACATTCGCTAAGAGGTATAAAAGAAGATAAATCAATCGAGTAGGTACTAATGAGGCTCGTCTACCAAATGACAGGTTACAAGCTCCCTCGACATACTCAGGGAAGGCTGTAGCCTTGCTATATCTGTGCTTTCCCTTCCTTCGGCCGTGCTCTGGATAAGTATCTGGCTATAAAATACCACCTGAGTATTTACAGTGAATCTAAAAAAATATCATGCCATTTTCTAGCCCTTGATTTTCTTAAAATTAATAGAACGTAGATCTATTATCTTTTATAGTAGATTTTTCTCTTAATGCATTGATTAGTTTAAAGTCTTTTGCTGCTTTTGCCTGTGAAGAAAGAGATGACTTTAGGCCTACTAACCCTGTGGGCTCACCAGCAGCGCCGTCTTTTATTTTCCTTATGACAAATACGCCACTATTTCCTACTATTGGGGCACTTGTGCTTCCTATAGCCAGTTGCGTAGCAGCTCCCATTACTTTGGGTTCATTACCTAATCCCGCTACAAATACACTATTTAATGAAGCATTAAGGATTGTATCTATCTCTATTTCTGAATCACTTGCTATAGCTGCGAATGATTTGCCAGAAAGGTTAGAAACATAGGCTTTTGCCTTTTTAGTGTTCATTACTGTAGCCTCAATAATGTCTCTTACATCTTGTGCCGAAGCCAGCCCAGGTTCTAATACCTTTCCGAGGCCTGCTGCTACATATCTTCTATTGTAGTACAATTGGTCATCAGTGTATGTATATACATCATGAGAAAGGTCTCCTACTTCAGTATCGCCTGAAAAAGCGAATTTAATTATATCTCTGGTCACATTGCCTGCTCCCAAGAGGTCTAATGTATAGTCATTCACCTTAAAAGAATTGGATTCTTCTATTTTTAAATTGGCTATACTGTTTACTTTTTCAGTCAGGCCATCCAAGTACGAATATTCACTTACCAAATCTACCATGTTAGTATATAGTGCGTCTTGTGTTTCTTTAGTAGGAATGATAGGGATATTAATATAGGCCATTTTATATTTTGACGATCTATTATTAAAAATTCTATCATTAACCTTTAATAGATGCACACCAAATTGAGTAACTACTTTATACACCCCGCCTTTTCTTCCTTTGATAAAGCATATATCATTAAAGGCTGGTAATCTTGTGCCTTGAGTAAATGTGCCAAGATCTCCACCATTGATCTTGTTACTTGTATCATCACTGAAACGACTTGCTAAATCAGAAAATGACGACCCTTTGTTTATTGCACCTTGAAGACTATCAATAAGTTCATTGGCTCTGTTCAGTTGGGTAATATTGCCAGCAGTTACGTTGATCAATATATGACTTGCTCGCACAGAATCAGGCACAATTCTCCTGTCAAGTAGCTTTACAGCCTGAAGGTTTCTTAGAGAAAGATAAGGGCCATATATTTCCCCTATCTTCATAGAAGCTGCGACAGACCTTATTTGCTCTTGCATTTCTTCCGATTTCAAATAGTAATTCTGATAATTACCATTGTTAGCAAAAGCAAACAAAGAATCGTTATTTGTGGTTTTAAAGTTTGTGATAAGTTTGCCCATTTCCGCTCTCCAGTGCATACTATCTAGCTTGTTAGGCACTACATCCATAGTCACATATTGTATGACTCTTTCTTCATCTTTTCTTTCATATTCCTTTGAGTGTGCTTTGATATATGCATTAAGGTCGGCATCAGTCACACTTATTCCACTTCCGTCAATATCATCAAATGGAATTTTTATTACCTCTATATCCAAAGTTGTATTCTGCACTTTATAAGTCTCTTCTGCCATCCAAGTAGGTGTATAAAGCCCTTTTTGCATTAATGTATTCAACTTAGTCTGTAACTGTGTTGAAATAATTTGTTTTTCTTGTTCTGCCCAGTACCTTCTAAAGTCAGGAGTTATGTCAGCACTGTTGGTCTGTATGGCATTCTTAATCTGGGTAAGTTGTGCTATATCTACTTGCCCTGTAGCCGTTCTATAGTTTTGAAAAATTATCGGGCTTAGGCTTTGTCCAAATTGCAATTCCATCAGTTCGTTTTTACTTACTGACATTCCTATTTCTTCTGCCTCATCTTCAACAATGGCTTTATTGATAAAATAATCCCAAAGTCCCGCCCTTCTCATTAGGGGCTCTTGGGCACTATTGTTAAATAGCACTCGCTCAGTCATGTCAAACTCTTTGTAGTCTATTTTCTTGCCATTTACCACGCCAAGAGTAGTATCTGACACAGCTCCGCCACCAGGGCCTTGAGCATCCATCATGATAAAACTTAATGTGGCTAGTGCTATTATTACAAACACTATCCACATGTTACTTCTAATTTTTCCTATAAATGCCATCTATCTATTATTATCTACATTCAATTTTAAGAGGCGCAAAGGTACTGCCTTCTGTAGTATTATCAAACAGAAAATATAGTTCCTTAAATATTTGCAGTAATAAGGTCTTTTAATAGCCCGTAGTACATAGTGTCTGAACGAAAATTCATCAAAATTAGAAATAGTTCTTTTTTGGCGATATTTTAATTTTTTTCAACGCGCTGATACTCATGCATCACCGAATATCAAAAAATTAAATTATCATCCAAAATATTCTATTTCATAAAATTCGACCGTTTCCGTTCAGGCACTACGTATCTATTTGCTGAATTTTTGCACCAATTTCTCTAACTGGGCATAGAATTTTTCGCCATATTTTCTGATTAATGGCTCTTTTAGAAATTCAAAGATTCTCACTTTCTGGTCATCTCCAAGTGCACATGCTGGACTACAGATATCCCATTTGTCATATTTTAAAACCTCAAAACCATTTTCTTTGTTTTGATCTATTCTTATTGGGTATAAATGACATGAGATTGGTTTTTTAAAAAAAGTGCAATCTGCTTCATATGCTTTTTCTATTCCACATTTTCCAATACCATTTTGTATCGTGAGAAATACACAGCGCCCATTAGATAATAAAGTCGTCCCATTTTTCCCAATGTCTTTAAAATAGGTAAAAAAACCTTCTTTTTTAATTTGGAGGAGTCCTTCTTCATCAAGGAATGGTTTAATTGAATCTAATTCTGCTCTGATAATATCTAATTCTCTTTCTTCTAATGGTGCGCCATAATCACCTTCCCAGCAGCAAGCACCTTTACATTTTTCAATGTTGCAGATGAAATTTTTCTGATACACTTCTTCATTAACCAATACATCATCTATTAAGAACATTTATTCATATTTATTTTATTTGAAACTTATGACCATCACATATGGATTATGGGCTTTTTTATTCTCTTCCATCACCAGATGTCGGCAGGCTTTTTCCTCATGTCTAGTGTCTGAACGAAAACTCATCAAAATAGAAATAGTTCTTTTGGCGATATTTTAATTTTTTTCACCGCGCGGATACTCAAGCATCACCGTATTTCAAAAGACTAAATTTATCATCCAAAATATTCTATTTCTTAAAATTCGACAGTTTCCGTTCAGGCACTATCTACATTCAAATTTTGAAAATAATCTTGTTGTGCTTGACAATTTTGTTTTGATAAAAATAACCCAGTTTAAAATTCAGAAAACTCAAATGTGAAGGCTATTATATAGCTACAATAAGAAAGTCCAAAATATCAAACATTAATTTATTCTTTTTATCATCTTTGCTACCTAAATATTACACCTAATGGATCCACTCAAAAAGAAATTTGAAAAAAAGGCAATAGCTTTATTTCACGAATACCGATCCATTCTCAAGGAACATGGAGATAAAAAGGCTGATGAGGTAAAATTAAGCCAAATATTTGGAGGAATGAGGGGTGTAAAAAGCATGATTTGGGAAACTTCCAATCTCGATGCTCACGAGGGTATTAAATTTCGTGGTTACTCAATTCCCCAACTTCAAAAAATTCTTCCATCCAAATACAATTGTAAACAACCGCTGCCAGAAGGATTGTTTTGGCTTATGTTAACTGGTGAAATACCTAATGATGAACAAGTGAAATGGCTTGCTGATGAATGGGAACGAAGAGGAGAGGTGCCTGCCCATACTACTGACTTAATAAATGCCATGCCCAATGATCTGCATCCCATGGCACAGCTTTCTTCAGCTATAGTAAGTATGCATTCTGAGAGTATATTCGCTAAAAGGTATGCAGAAGGTATGAAAAAAACTGAATATTGGGATGCTACCTATGAAGATGCCATGAATCTTATAGCCAAACTTCCAAGAGTAGCAGCTCATATCTACAGAAAAATACATCATAACAACGAATCAATTGGCACTGATAATCGATTGGACTGGGCTGCAAATTACGCACATCAGCTGGGATTTGACAACCCTGAGTTCAGGAGTCTGATGAGGCTTTATCTTACCATACATGCAGATCATGAGGGGGGCAATGCTTCTGCTCATACCGCCCATTTGGTTAATTCTACATTAAGTGATCCTTACCTTTCATTCGCTTCAGGAATGAATGCATTAGCTGGGCCACTTCATGGTTTAGCCAATCAGGAAGTGTTAAAATTTATCCTCGGAATGATTGAAGAATTAGGAACTGATGAGCCCAGTAATGAGCAAGTAGCAGATTATGTAAACCTTACTTTACAAAGAGGGAAGGTGATACCTGGATATGGGCATGCAGTACTGCGACAGCCCGATCCAAGATTTACAGCCCAACGAATTTTTGCTGAAGAATACATCAATGACTCTAATCTTATAAAAATCGTGTGGAAGCTTTTTGAAGTAGTTCCTCCCATCCTTAAAGGTTTAGGAAAAGTAAAAAACCCTTGGCCTAATGTAGATGCACATTCAGGAGCTATATTGACCCATTATGGTCTTAAAGAATATAGTTATTATACCGTGCTTTTTGGAGTATCTAGGGCATTGGGTGTGATGGCCAGTATGTGCTGGACTAGAGCATTGGGATTTCCAATAGAACGACCAAAATCAGTAACTATGGATTGGGTAAGATCATTTATTAAAACATAATTAAAGAAAAAAAGAAACCATGAACGTCCCTGATCACTTAAAATACTCTAACGAACACGAATGGATCAAAACTGATGGCAACATCGCTACAATAGGTGTAACTGACCATGCCCAAAACGAATTAGGAGACATTGTATTTGTAGAAGTAGATACCGTGGATGAAGAAATCGTAAAAGATGAAATTTTTGGCTCAATAGAAGCTGTAAAAACTACATCTGATCTTTTTATGCCCTTGTCAGGCAAAATTATAGAATTTAACAATAAAATAAGTGAAGAAGGCGATGACAACCCTGCTCTTATTAACGAAGACCCCTATGGAGAAGGATGGATTATTAAAATGGAAATCCAAGATATGGAAGAACTTAATACCCTTCTTTCTTCAAAAGAGTATAAAAACCTTATTGGGTAACACACCAAAAAGATATTTTTTTTCATCTAATATTTGAGTCGTGAGCACTCTTTTTAAAAAGCTTGAAAAGTGGCTCGCACCCTGTTGGGCACTCCTAATATTCGTAGCTTCTATCATGCCAAATAGTGATATAAGTATTGATTCGAATATGTTATTCCCTCATGCTGATAAGATTGTACATTTTATTATGTACTTCTTTTTACAAGTATTATGTATGAGGCACAATGGCATTTTGAACTTGAAAAATAAGACAACTCTGATTTTTGGCCTTGTAATATTCTATGGAATATTCTTAGAACTGGTGCAAGGATATTTTTTAGTTGATCGCTTTTTTGAGAATTATGATATAATTGCTAATATTACGGGAGCCTTTATAGGTATTGTATTTTTTAATTTTATAAAATCCTGACAAAATGGACGTTACACTTTCGGGCAATATGGTACTCATTGGATTGCTGGGAATCATAGCATTGATCATTGGGATAATCTTCTTGTTGCGAAATGTTTTTGGAGGAAAGTCACCTGAGTATTATCAAGAATTATACGCAGAAGATAAAACCACTAAAAGCATCGGAACTCGAACAAAATATCCAGGTGCAAATGTATTTAAACACAGTAGTACTATATTTAGATTTGGTCTTGTTGCGTCATTGGCTCTTACTGTAATGGCATTTGCTTGGACTCAGTATGAGCAAAATATAGACGTATCAATGTATGATCTTGATGTAGAGGAAGAGTTGGAAATTGAGCCACCAAGAACAGCCGAACCACCACCACCACCACCACCACCACCACCACCAGTGATTGAGGAAGTGCCCGAAGAAGAAATAATTGAAGATGAAGAACCGGTATTTTTAGATCAAACAGTAGAAGAAGATACTGAGATTGAAGAAATCGTAGAGGTGGAAGAAGAGGCGCCACCGCCACCACCACCACCACCACCACCAGAACCAGAAGTGGATGAGATATTTAAAGTAGTAGAAGAAATGCCAAGATTTCCTGGATGTGATTCAGGAAGTGCTGCCGAAAAAAAGGCATGTGCGGAGAAAAAACTGCTACAGTATCTCTATAAAAACTTAAAATATCCTGCAATTGCACGTGAAAACGGCGTAGAAGGGAGAGTATACATTCAGTTTGTAGTAGAAAGGGATGGTTCTGTACAAGAGGGTAAGATTGTGAGAGACATAGGGGCAGGGTGTGGTCAAGCAGCACTGAAAGTGGTGAATGGCATGAATAATCTACCTCAAAGATGGACTCCAGGAAGACAAAGAGGAAAGGCAGTAAGGGTATTATATACTCTGCCTGTTACATTTAAATTAGAAGGATAATTTTTATTTTTTTCTTAAAAAAGTGAATGAGCCTTGAAGCAATGCTTCAAGGCTCTTTTTTTATTTTGGCAGATTAATAATGCATTTGAATGCCTACCATGTATAGCACATAATCCAAACTTTACTAAATAGTGGCACGCTCATAAGTAGCATCTTCAAACAGAGAAATATAAACTTCGCACTTAAGAAAAAGCACCTATTCAGGTGAGGGTTTTTGAGACCCTTCTGTCAAACAGGCAGATAAAATTTTATTATTTTTTAGCCCGGTAAAACTCATTTTTTATGAGCAAGCAGAGCTAAGGCAAAAAAAATAGCTCTAATATCAGACAACCAAGCCTTTCGTAGTTTGAGTTGCAACGGTTTTGTAAATTAATCTCATATTGGTACCTGGATAAATAGCCTGAGAGTCAGTGAGAAGTTGACATAATTTATTTGCTGCTTCATT
>JAZGFD010000327.1:0-13214 GCA_036479115.1 Saprospiraceae bacterium
GGCCCGGGTGTGGGCTATTGGGCTTATAGAATGAAAGATTATGATCACACTAAAAACATACTCAAACAATACTCTGAATATTACGATACCAAATCAATAAAAATGTATTTAGTAGGTAATAGACAGCACAGGCAATGGGTAATCAAAGCTGCTAAAGAGCAAGGCCTCATGCCTACAACAGAAGGAGGATTAGATATAAAATTAAATTTCACACAATTACTTGATGGATATTCTGGGCACGAGCATGCTCTACCTATCTACCCCATTTATGATGATATAATAAAGCTTATTGCTGAATCTCAAATGTGTGTAACTCCCACAATGTTGGTAGCATATGGCGGCCCGTGGGGAGAAAATTATTTTTATTCAAGAGAGAACCCTCAGTATGATAAAAAGCTCAATCACTTTACACCTAAGAAAGAACTAGATGATAAAACAAGAAGAAGGCCAGGATGGTTTATGGACGAAGAACATGTGTTCAAAAAACATTCTGAGACCTGTAGAGACATTGTAGAAGCTGGTGGGCTCGTAGGTGTAGGGTCTCATGGCCAGTTACAGGGGCTAGGGTACCATTGGGAGCTATGGGCAGTACATGGTGACAATATGAAAAATCATGATGCCCTGAAGGCAGCTACAATCTTGGGAGCCAAATCATTGGGTCTTGGAAAAGATTTAGGCTCCATAGAAAGTGGGAAATTAGCAGATTTAGTCATTTTGGATGAAAACCCATTAGAAAATATTAGAAATACCAATACCATTTACCAGGTAATGAAAAATGGTAGACTTCATGATGCCAATACTTTGGATGAAGTATACCCAAGGGTAAAGAAAGCTCCTGTATTTTTTGATGACAATACCATGCCATCAGGATTGCCCGGCGTACATTGAAATACTATTTTTGGAACTACTCCAGTACACCAATTTTGGTAGTAAAAGATTTTTTTAACTACTCAATGGGTTTGCTTTTGAGACAAGTCTCAAAAGCATATACCTGATTTACCTATTTTTTTTGACCATAAAATATAATTATTAGAGAAGAGATTCATTAAATTTTAATGTGCCTCTTCCCTTTTTTGGCATTAGTTTGTACTAAATTAAACGTCCAACAGTTGACATTGAGAAAAAAAATAGGCTTGAAAATGTAAGCTGTTTTCTAAAAACAGAAATAAAATTGACCTACATTCGTTTTTTCTTTTTTATTTGTAGGTGTAATTCAGAATGAAATGAAAATTAATGTTGGCGATAAAGCCCCAAGTTTCTCATTGAGGAACACTGCAAAAGAAGTAATGTCTTCTGAAGACTTTGTTGGAAAACCTTTGGTAATTTTATTCTTTCCACTGGCATTTACTTCAGTTTGTACGGAGGAATTGTGTGGAGTAAGAGATGATAAGTCTTTTTATGACAATTTGGATGCAGCGATTGTAGGCATATCAGTAGATTCTCTTTTTACTTTGGAAAAATTCAAAAAAGAACAAGAATATAATTTCCCTTTACTTTCTGATTGGAACAAAGATGCATGTAGAGCTTTTGGAGCCATATATGAAAACTTTGTATTAGAAATGAAGGGAGTAGCTAAAAGAGCAGCTTTTGTAATAGATAAAAATGGCATTGTACAATACGCTGAAGTATTAGACAAAGCAACTGATCTTCCAAATTTTGAAAAGATCAAATCGACATTAAATAGAATAGCATAACTAGATTTAATATTATTAGCAATGAATAAAGCAAATTTCTCCCCTGATCAAGGTGAAAATGTAATGACATTAGAGTCTACAAGTACCGAAAATCTTTCGCAGCTTGTTGTATATAACGATGACTACAATACTTTTGACTGGGTAATACAGTGTTTTATAGAAGTTTGTAATCACACATTTGAACAATCGGAACAACTGTCACTAATCATACATTACAAAGGCAAGGCAATTGCTAAAACCGACAGTTTTCTAGAGCTTACTCCCCTCAAAGATGCACTTATAGAGCGTGGCCTCTCAGCTGTAATTGAGACTCTGAAAGAAAGCAATTAACTACATTATTTTCACCCATAGATGATATTCCCCCATCCTCTTCTATCTAAAAAAGATGGATTTTTGGCTTATGGAGGCGACCTTCTACCAGAAACGATTCTGACAGCTTACAGATGGGGAATTTTCCCTTGGTATTCTGAACCACCAATATTGTGGTGGTTTACACATCCTAGATGTGTACTGATTCCTAAGAAAGTCAAGATTTCTAAAAGTATGCGGTCATTTCTTAAAAAGAATACTCTTCATATTACAACAGATCAATGTTTTGAAAAAGTTGTCAAAGAATGTGCTCAAGTCAAGAGACAAGGTCAAGAAACAACGTGGATATCAGAGGAAATAATAGAAGCATATTCAAATATGCATAAATTGGGCTATGCCCATAGCATAGAGGTATGGGATGATAATGTGTTAGTAGGAGGATTATATGGTCTTGCATTGGGAAAAATATTCTACGGTGAGTCCATGTTTTCAAAGGTATCTAATGCCTCAAAATACGCCCTAATATCTCTTTGTGATATTCTTGACTGTAAAGGCTTTCATCTCATCGATTGTCAGCAAGAAACAAATCATATTATTAGTATGGGAGCAGAGTTATTTTCTAAAGAAAAGTTCTTCAAAAAAATTAAAAATAACTTTCAATTTGAAGATTTAGTAGGCAAATGGGTACAGAAGTAACCCATAGGAAATCATTGTTTTCGATATCTAAATAAGTTTATAATTAAATGATAACTTGGCACTCAAATTAAATTAAATTAATGAAAAAAATACTTGTTTTAGGATTGGGTAAAGTAGGTAGCTTAGTAGGCGTGTTATTAAGTAAGAACTTCGAAGTGACAGGATTGGACAAGAAAAAACCTCATTATAACTATGTCCTTCCATTTGACGTAGAGATAGGCGATGTAACGGATGGTGATTATATGACTAAGTTGATGTCAAAATATGATGCGGTTGTATCAGCATTGCCTTATTTTTTGAATAAAAAAATTGCGAAAATAGCACATGATAAAGGCTTGCACTACTTCGACTTAACTGAAGATGTGGACACGACAAACTATATCAGAGAATTAAGTAAAACTGCAAAATCACTAATGGCTCCTCAGTGTGGCTTGGCACCTGGGTTTATTGGAATAATTGGGGCCCATTTAGCAAATAAATTTACAAAAGTGAGAGATATAGAGTTGCGAGTAGGTGCTTTACCAAAATATCCTAATGGACTTTTAGCATATTCTTTCACATGGTCACCCGCAGGAGTAATTAATGAATACATCAATGATGCTGAAGCCATCCATAATGGTGAGCGAAAAATGGTAACCTCCTTAGACGGAATAGAATATATAAATATAGGAGGGCGAGAGTTTGAAGCATTCACTACTTCAGGAGGATTAGGTACTATGTGTGAAACATATGAAGGCAAAGTGGATACTTTAAATTATAAAACTATAAGATATCCTGGCCACGGGAAATTAATGAAATTTTTAATCCAAGAGCTCATTTTAAAAGATGATAAAACCAAGCTTACCCAGATTTTGGAAAATGCCAAACCTCCAGTGAAAGAGGATGTAGTATACATATATGCTGTTGTTGAAGGGTGGCAAGATGAGAAATTACTAAGAAGTGAATATTTTGAAGCCTTTTCACCTCTCGAAATAGATGGAAAACAATGGCGGGCCATTTCTTGGACTACTGCCGCCTCGATAGCTGCTGTAGTAGAAATGGTAAATGAAGGCAGTCTGCCACATAAGGGCTTTTTAAAACAAGAGGAAATATTATTTGACAGCTTTATCAAAACAAAAAGTGGCAGCTTGTATCTCAATTTTGATAAATAGAAGGGAGGAATTGGGAAATTGGGAGAAACAGTGAAAATGAGAAAAGAAGGGGAAATAGTTTTTACTCTTGAGAAAAATTATTTTTTTAATTTTCTCAGTTGTAGGGGTAACTTGATAATGGCGTGTCTTAATGGTGTACTTTGGTACGAAGAAAAATTATTATCCTTATAAATTACCAAGATTAATTCTCGAAAAGTCGAGAAGTTTTAAAATTAGTTTTACCCTACTATACCAAGTAAAAGCACCTCATTAATACCAAAAATTAGGTGCTTTTTTTTTGTCCTTTTTTATAAGATTTATTGTGACTACTCAGGTGGTGTGCTTTTGAACTTAAAAATTACTTTTTTTTAATAGGCACAAGCTATTTTCGCATTAATACGTAACCCAGAGTTGAACCTGAAGGGTTCATATGATTATAAAAAATAGACGATCATAGGTACATACGACCCCGACTGGGTCGTATTTCTTCAATACAATAAAACCCTACAATTATTTAATCCCTACAGGATTCATAGATATCGTTTGGGTGCATTTAGTTGTTATTTAGAATTGTTTTACTTGTCCACCGTTCTTAGAGGGTATCCCCTTAGGAATCAGTTTTTTATCAGTTGGAAATACTATGTTTTGTATGGGATGTGTTTTGAGGATTCTTAAAATGTTTTTCCAATGGGAAATAATATTTTGCTTTTTGAGTATATATCGAATAGTATCGACCAGTTGATAAGCTAAAATGGTCAAGTATATATGACTTTTAATGCGTTCATCATTTTTGATGGTGTACAGGCCTGATAGACCAATCGATTTTTAAGCATTTGAAAAGTAGATTCCTCTTCTCGAATAGTATTGTAGATATCCTATAATTGGTTTTCAGTTAAGTTTTCATGATTGGTCTCTAAGAAAAATATGCCTTTGGATTTGGCTTGTTTTACTTCTATATGTTTTTTAACCTAACTCATTTGAGTGGCCACACTATCGTCTTGTTCTTCATTGATGTCATATTGTGCCGATACTCGATTGTGTTTTTGCTTTGCTCTGCCTATTCGCTCCCATACTTTTTCGATCTTTTTGGTACACCCTTTTTTGTCTAACGCCTTTTTGATAGTGCTTAGATTTTCGTCATATCTTTGAAACAACTTATCATTCCATCAAGCAAAAAAAATGCGATTTTAGCGTGCTAAAAAGATAATTTGCCAGCTTAGGACAGGATTGATATATTCAGGGCAAATAGAAGTATTCCTAAATATTTTAATTCTCCCCTTATATGTTGCTTGAATTGCCATTTTCAAAGAAAAATTTAAACACAAGATGATAGAATTTGAAAAAAGTGTATTGCCCAATGGCCTCACTGTAATTACCCATCAGGACACCACCTCTCCTATGGCAGCTGTCAATGTACTATATAAAGTAGGTTCTAGAAATGAATCTCCCGATCATACTGGTTTTGCTCATTTATTTGAACATCTGATGTTTGGAGGATCAGAAAACGTAATAGATTTTGACAGTGTCATTCAAGAAGCTGGGGGTGAAAATAATGCATTTACAAATAGTGATTATACTAATTTTTACGATACCCTGCCTGTAGAAAATATAGAGTCAGCACTCTGGGTGGAAGCGGATAGAATGTCAAACCTTATTATTAGTAAAGAAAGTCTTGATATACAGCGAAAAGTCGTAGTAGAAGAATTTAAAGAAGTATGCCTGAATACACCTTATGGTGATGCATGGCACCATCTTTCATCCATGTGTTACTACAAACATCCTTATAACTGGCCTACGATAGGAAAAATGCCAGAACATATAGATCAAGCCACGATCGAGGATGTAAGCCATTTTTATCAAAAGTATTATTCCCCCCAAAATGCCATTTTATCTATTGCTTCATCCTTAAGTCATACAAAAATGAAGGAGCTCGCTACAAAGTGGTTTGAAGAAATAGAAAGTACTCATAAACCTTTTGACAAATTACCTACAGAGCCACTTCAAAAAGAAAAAAGGCAAAAGAATGTAACTGCTGATGTGCCTGTAAAGTCACTTTTTATGGCATTCCCGATGCCCGATAGATTACACCGAAAATTCTACATTTGTGATCTTCTATCTGACTTATTGGCTTCTGGAAAATCAAGTAGGCTTTATCATCATTTGGTAAAAAAGAAACCTCATTTTTCGAGTATAAACGCTTATATATCAGGCACTTTTGATCCCGGACTTTTTATTATTGAGGGCCACCCCATGCCAGAAATAGACATGGCTGAGGCTAAAAAACTCATTTGGGAAGAGGTCAACGCTGTCAAAAATGGCGAAGTGTCGGACAGAGAGATCACAAAACTTAAAAACAAACTCACTACTGAGATTATTCTTTCTAACTTAGACATTCTGAACAAGGCTATGGTTTTGTCTTTTTTTGAAGCATTGGGTGATGCTGGTTATGCCAATACTCAAATTGATCATTATAATGCAATTACAAAAGAAGATGTAAGTGATGTGGCAAGTGAAATATTGGTAGAAGAAAGATTAAATGAATTGATTTACCTACCATCTCAAAACAATTAAGAAAATTACACAATGACAATAAAATTTTGTGGTGCAGCAAGAAACGTCACGGGCAGTGCACATCTTATTACTTTAGATAATGGATACAGAATACTTCTAGATTGTGGTCTTTTTCAAGGTGGTAGAGGCAATTGGGAAAGAAATAACAATTGGCATTTTGATCCAAAATCTGTGGATTGTCTTATTCTTTCACATGCTCATATAGATCATACTGGCAGGGTGCCTCAGCTAGTAAAAGATGGGTTTAGAGGATGTATTCATTCTACTCATGCTACCAGAAGCCTATGTGGTATTATGCTTCTAGACAGTGCCAAAATACAAGAGCGAGATGTATCATGGTATAATAGGAGGCTCATTAAAAAATTAGCAAAAAAGAAGAAAAATAAAGGAAAAAAACTCACCCCTAGGGTGACCCTTTATGACAGCGAAAATGTGGCTGAGACAATGAAAATGTTTAAAAGTTATCCTTACGAACAATGGCACAATGTGCATGATGGAATAGAATTGTTTTATAGAGACCAAGGCCATATTTTGGGGTCAGGAAGTGTGACATTGCGAATTACAGAAGGAAACAGAAAAAGAACTATTGGATTCACTGGAGATATAGGAAGGCCAAATAGACCTATACTGAGAGACCCAAGAGCCCAGCCTGATGTTGATTATCTCATATGTGAATCAACATATGGTGATAAAGAACATGACAACAAACCTCAACAAACTGAAAAATTCTTGCAAATTATTAAGGAAACGTGTATAGAGAAAAAAGGGAAATTGATCATCCCAGCTTTTAGTATAGGTCGCACTCAAGAATTGGTATATCTCATGGATCAACTTACCACAGAAAAAAAGTTGCCTTCTGTGCCAGTGTATGTTGATAGCCCTTTAGCTGTTAATGCTACTGACATTTATGGTGTTCATTCGGAGTGTTTTGATCATGCGCTGAATGAGTACTTGCTCATTGATGACAATCCTTTTGGATTTAACAAATTAAAGTATGTAAGGTCAGTGGAGCAATCAAAAAGGCTTAATGAATCCAAAGAACCATGTGTTATAATCAGTGCATCAGGGATGATGACTGCCGGAAGAATACGACATCATATGTACCATAATCTTGAGGATGAAAAAAACACCTTCCTCATAGTAGGTTACTGCTCTCCTGGGACTGCGGGGTCAATCCTCAAAAATGGAGCTACTGAGCTAAAGCTTTTTGGGGATATATTACAAGTAAAAGCCAGTATACAGACCATGTCATCATTTTCTGCTCATGGTGATAGAAATGAGATGTATGACAATATTAAAAACCAAAAGAATAATCTCAAAAAACTTTTTCTTGTACATGGAGAGCACGACACTCAGCAAGAGTTTCAAGAATTTTTAGGCAACAAAGGATTTAATAAGATCGCCATCCCTTTTGAAGGTGAAGAAGTGGTACTTCGCTAATTCTAATTGATAAAGCGATGATATAAAACTATAATTTCTCTTAAGTTATTCTGGATATGTTATTCATATTCATGTACTGTGCTATATTTGCACGAAAGTGTCAAATATTAACAATTGAATAGAATAATTACTCTCGGAGAACACATCATCCAATCCCAATCTAAACACCAATATGCTACAGGAGAGCTGAGTGCATTGCTGAGTGCGCTGCGTTTATCAGCCAAAGTGGTAAATGCGGAGATAAATAAAGCTGGCCTTGTGGATGATATCATGGGCAGCGTAGGTGCTGAAAATGTACAAGGCGAAGATCAAACGAAGCTAGATGTATATGCCAATCGGATATTTATTGATGCTTTAGAAATGAGAGAAGTGGTATGTGGTGTTGCTTCTGAAGAAGAAGATTCATTTATTGCTTTTGACTCTGCTAAAAGTAAGAAAGGAAAATATGTAGTGCTAATTGACCCTTTGGACGGGTCAACCAATATTGATGTGAATGTATCAGTAGGTTCTATTTTTTCCATTTACCATCGTAAGTCTCCTATTGGCACTCCAGCGAGAATAGAGGATTTTCTACAGCCAGGTACAGCGCAGATAGCTGCTGGTTATATATTGTACGGCTCTTCTACAATGATGGTAATGACCACGGGCAGTCATGTGGATGGATATACTTATGATCCTAGTACAGGAGTTTTTTTTCTCTCACACCCCAAGTTTCAAATTCCTAAAAGTGGAAATATCTACTCCATAAATGAAGGCAATTATCCATTTCTTGATAGGAAAGTGAGAGACTATATAAAATATGTAAAAGAGGATGACGTCGATACTAATAGGCCATATTCGGGACGATATATAGGATCATTAGTAGCTGATTTTCATCGAAACATGATAAAGGGAGGCATCTATTTATATCCTGGCACCAGTTTCAGACCAGAAGGAAAGTTAAGGCTGCTATATGAATGTAATCCAATGGCCATGCTTATTGAAAATGCAGGAGGAAGAGCAACAGATGGCAAAAATAGAATATTGGAGATTAAACCTACAAAACTACACCAAAGATGTCCTTTATTTATAGGGTCTACAGAACTTGTAGATGAAGTGATGGGTTTTCTTTCAGATAAGAAGTAAATGCGTCCACTCCGAAAACTTACAAAATCAAAAAAAAATCACTTCGACAAGCTCTGCATAAATCTTTTGGCGAATTTTACATTTCCAGAGTAGACTCAAGTAATCAATTTTTTTCTTTCAAAAACTTGCCAGTATATGATCCTTTCACTTTTGTCAAATCAGAGGCCTTCCCTTGAAATAATAAATCCCCCCCCTTCTCACCACCTAGTGGCCCCAAATCTATAACCCAGTCTGCTGCCCTAATTACGTCCAGATTATGCTCCACAATCAAGACGGTATGTCCTGATTCTACAAGTTGATTCATGGCGGAAAGGAGTTTGTTAATATCATCAAAATGAAGACCTGTTGTAGGTTCATCAAAAATAAAAAAGGTATGCGGAGCTTTTCTTTCCATAATTAAAAAAGAAGCCAGTTTCACGCGTTGTGCTTCTCCTCCAGAAAGAGTGCTCGAAGATTGGCCGAGTTTTACATATCCTAACCCAACATCATTCAAAGGTTTTATCCTCTTTATTATCTCTTTTTGGTCAGAATAAAAATCTAGGGCTTCTTCTATACTCATTTCAAGTATGTCATGAATATTCTTGTTTTTATATTTTACATCCAGCACTACTTGTTTGAATCGCTGCCCTTTACAATCTTCACATTGCAATTTCACATCCGCTAAAAATTGCATCTCGATAGTAATCTCTCCTTCTCCTTTACAATTTTCACATCGTCCAGCATCTACGTTAAAAGAAAAGTGTTTGGCTTCATAACCTTTTATTTTAGATGCTTGTTGAGCAGCCATAAGTTTTCTGATACCGTCATATGCCTTTGTATAAGTAGCTGGGTTACTACGAGAAGATTTACCTATAGGACTTTGACTTATCATCTCTACAGTTTTTATTAAAGTGAGGTCTCCTGAGAGGTCTTTGTATAGCCCTAGTTTAGTAGTGCTAAACCCTCCTATGGCATGCTGTAAAGCTGGGTATAATATCTTTTTTACCAAAGTAGTTTTTCCTGACCCTGATACTCCTGACACAACAGTAATAGCATTGAGAGGAATGCTGACATTGATGTTTTTAAGGTTGTGCTGTTTGGCACCAATAATTTCAATTTTATTTGTAAATCGTTCTCTTTTTATCCTATCTAGCCCTACTTTTTTTTCACCAGTAAGATATTGTTTAGTCAGGCAATTTTTTAAAGACATCAATTTTTTAAAAGACCCATTGAATACTATATGACCACCATTGATACCCGCTTTTGGGCCTATGTCAATGATGTGATCAGCACTTCTGATTATTTCTTCCTCATGCTCTACTACAATCACTGTATTGCCCAAATCCCTAAGACCTTTTAATACTTCCACCAGTTTATTTGTATCCTTAGGATGCAACCCAATACTTGGTTCATCCAGAATATAAAGCGAACTGGTAAGGTTACTACCAAGTGTTCTGGTAATATTAATGCGTTGTGTTTCTCCACCACTTAATGTATTGCTTATTCGATCTAAAGTAAGATATCCCAACCCAATATCACACATTACATCGAGTCTGGCATTTATTTCAACCAACAGCCGATTTGCCACTTTACTTTGGTAGTCATCGAGAATTATACTAACGAAAAAATCTCTGAGGTTCTCTATAGGAAGATTTATCAATTCTGTAATACTCTTGTCTGCTACCTTCACGTAGGTGGCTTCTTTTCTGAGCCTACCACCTTTACATTCTCCGCATACAGTTCGGCCTCGATAGCGGGCCAACATTACCCTATTTTGAATTTTATAGGTTTTTTGTTCTAATTCTTTGAAAAAATCATTAATCCCGCTAAAGTATTCATTTCCTTTCCATAGTAAATCACGCTCTTCCTCATTAAGGTCTTCTATAGGTTTTGTTACGGGAAAGTTAAAATTATAGGCAGTATTAATTAGTTTTTTTTGAAAAAAACTATTCTTTTCTCCTCGCCAACAAGCCACTGCACCATCAAAGACAGAAATAGATTCATCAGGGATAATTTTCTTAGAATCAATGCCCAATACTTTGCCATAGCCTTCACATTTTGGGCAGGCACCATAAGGATTGTTATAATTAAAAAGTTGATTTGTAGGCTCTAAGAAAGAAATTCCGTCAAGTTCAAATCTGTTGTTATAACTTCTTGTTTCGCCTTCTATTATTTCAATAGCACACTCCCCTTCACCTTCATAAAAAGCAGTATTCACACTATCTGCTATTCTTTTTCTATTCTCCTTTTCGTCATTGATTGAAAATCGGTCAATGAGTATTTTGAATGCATCGGCTGTTTCTCCTAAGGACTTATTTAACAGATCCTTTTTTGATTCCAATAACTCTTCAATGTAAATCAATTTTCCAGCTTGCTGTACTCTAGTGTATCCTTTTTGGAGCAATAACTCCAGTTGTTTTTTTAATGTCCGATCATGATATCTTTTAACCATTTTAGCAAAGAGTTGGGCTCTTTTTCCATCATTTTCAAAGATAAAATCAGTCACATCGCTGACTTGATGCTTTTTTACTAATGCTCCAGTATTAGGGCTGTAGGTGCGACCTACCCGAGAATACAACAGTCGCATATAATCGTATATCTCTGTCATTGAGCCCACCGTTGATCGATTATTCCCAGTAGTTACTTTTTGTTCGATGGCTATGGCCGGGGCTATGCCTTTTATAAAATCTATGTCTGGCTTTTTCATTCTATTGAGAAATTGCCTAGCATAAGATGAAAGACTTTCTACATATCGGCGTTGCCCCTCGGCATAGAGGGTGTCCATGATAAGTGATGATTTGCCAGATCCTGAAACTCCAGTTACTACTACAAGTTTCTTTTTAGGGATGAGGAGCTCAATATTTTTTAAATTATTGGATCGAGCACCTTTTATATGTATGGTATGACGTGTATTTACTTCTTTCACCGATTCTCAAAAATATGAAATGTAAATGTAATCTTATCAGAGCAATCATATCATGATTTTCAAACATATTGATTTTTCTTAATTAGTTAAAAAAAAAGAAAATTCTCGTTTTTACTTGATATATTAATATTTCTGTATTTAATTTGTGCTTGTCTTTTGACATTAAAGATTCTTTTCATATTTTTGTTTTAAATCTTATAAAAAAAATTCTTGCCTATCGTTTGAATATCTACTCTTTAAATTAATAGCAAATATTATTTAGTCAATCTAAAATGCTTTAGAGTATGAATGTTCAATCCCTTTCTGACAAGGAACTTATTAATGGTTATTTAAAAGGTAATGAGAAAGCTTTCGAAGTATTGCTAACTCGCCACAAGGATAAGATTTACACTTCCATTTATTTATTTGTAAAAGATCATGATCTTGCTGAAGACATTTTTCAGGAAGTATTTATTAAGATCATTGATACATTGCGTAGAGGCAAGTATAATCATGAGGGCAAGTTCCTTCAGTGGGCTATGCGTATTTCGTATAATCTTTGTGTAGATTACTTTAGAAGATCAAAAAGAAGAACTAAAGTTTCTCCATCTGAGACATTTGACATCTTTGACGTATTGGAGGTAAAAAATGATAATATGGAGACGACTATTATCAAAGATCAGACTTATACCGCCATAAGAAACCTAGTGGACAAACTGCCTCCAGAGCAAAGAGAAGTTGTAATTCTAAGACATTATGCAGATATGAGTTTTAAAGAAATAGCATCACTGACTCGAGTGAGTATCAATACAGCATTAGGTAGAATGAGATATGCATTGATCAATATCAGAAAAATGATGGAAGAAACTGGTGTAAAATTACATGCATATTAGAAAATGAGTTGACAGATTAATGCTTGGGATATTGGTAAATACTCTGATCTTCCAAGTTTATAAAAGTCAACTAACAACTGCCAAAGGGAGGCTAATATCATTTGTAACCACTATATCAGCTTGCCCTTATTATTCTATTAAAATTAAAATTATTATCTCAAAATACACGAGGTCGTCTGAGCATTCAGGCGGCCTCTTTTTTATTGTAAAACCTGAATTGTAACTACTCAGGCAGAGTCAATTTTGGCTAAAAAAAGTTCTTTTTTCATTATTCTTTGCCTATTTTTATAACAATAGCTCTGCTATTCTGATAAAAATGAGCCTCGCCCAACAAAAAAATAATAAATTTTTACCTGCCTGTTTGGCAGACAGGTCTCAAAAGCACCCATCTGAGTAGTTACCCTGAATTAATGGCAGACAGAATGGATAGAAATTAAAATTTTCATTTCAACCCTATTTTCATTTTATGAAA
>JAZGFD010000328.1:0-4215 GCA_036479115.1 Saprospiraceae bacterium
TATTTTGAGGCTGAACAAGGCGGAAAACTTACGATTTTAGCGAGCTAAATGAGTGGTTTTCCAACGATGTGCAGGCTTAAAAGATTCCAAATCACCCATCAGTTATGGCTTGACACAGCACTAGTGCAAAAATAGAATTTTAATCTAGATATTATCCTAGTTGCCATAATATCAATAATGTAACTTCAGAACTCCTGACTCTGCGTTAAATGTGTGTAGTAAAGCTCTAAATTTTAGTGCATCAATACGCTAATCTTCCTATTTTGCAGCCATGCTCATAGACAATCATGGACGGCTTATAAATTATATGCGATTAGCAGTGACTGATCGCTGTAACTTGAGGTGTTTTTATTGTATGCCCAAACAGGGCATCACGTATGCACCAAAGAAAGAGTTGATGTCTTTTGCCGAAATGTATCGAATTGTAGATCTTTTTTCACAACAGGGTATAGAAAAGATTAGAATCACAGGGGGAGAACCTTTTCTTTGGAAAGATATGATGACTTTTTTGCAGGCAATTTCTAACATACCTGGTCTTAAAAAAATTGGCATTACAACCAATGGCACCCTAATCCATGATAAAATTGACAAACTACAAGGCTGCGGTGTCAATGAGGTGAATCTCAGCCTTGATAGTATTGATCCTGAGCGATTTTGTCAGATTACGCGACGCGATGACTTCTCCAAAGTTATGGAGAGTATGAATATGATGATAGATGCAGGCATTCATGTAAAGATCAATATGGTGGTGATGAATGGAAGGAATATTGAGGACATCATACCAATGTTAGAAATGACTAAAGACAAACCCATATCAGTGAGATATATTGAAGAAATGCCTTTCAATGGTACAAAAGGACAGGGCAATGAAACACTTTGGGCTTACAAGCAAATTTTAGATCATATAAAAATGAAATATCCAGACATTCAAAAAATACCAGACCCCCCTTTTTCTACATCTATGAGTTATAAGGTGCGAGGTTTCGTTGGCAGCTTTGGTGTAATAGCTGCATACAGCCGTACATTTTGCGGCACCTGTAATAGAATAAGGCTTACACCAAAAGGAGTGATTAAGACCTGCTTATATGATAATGGCATATTTAATATAAAAAGTATGATGCGCAGTGGTGCTAATAATGAAGAAATTATAGAAGCGTTAAAATCTGCCATAGCACACAAGGCAAAGAATGGGCACGAAGCTGAAAACAGGAGAAAGCTGGCCCACCCTGTATCTGAATCTATGGCGACTATAGGAGGATAATAGTAATCATCATTGAAAGGCTGAAGACCTTTAAGCGGAATGGCCAAGAGCGTTGCCTTTGGTAGAGTAGTGATTATTGTGACTTGGTGGCATTTTTGCCAAAAAAAATGATGCTAGCCCTTTCTGATTACACGAGATATTGATTACTTATGGATAATGATATAAGAAAATGATAACATTTGAAAAAGCATACCAGATAGTAATGCTACACCTTGCAGATTTTGGTAAAGAAGAAATACCATTATTGGCATCAGTAAATCGTATCCTAGCAGAAAAATGGGTAGCTGATAGAGATTTCCCCCCTTTTCATCGCGTGATGATGGATGGAATAGCAATTAAATACAATGATCAAATAAAAGCCAATTGTACCTTTGTAATAGAAGGTATTGTAGCAGCTGGATCACCAAAGTTATCATTGAAAAATGATCAAAATTGCTTAGAAATTATGACAGGTGCCATCCTTCCAAACGATACCAATGCAGTAATAAGGTATGAAGATGTGACTATCAGAGAAGGAATTGCCACACTTCATGCAGATATTAACCCATTACAAAACATTCATCAGCAAGGCCAAGACAGACGGAAAGGTGATATCTTAATACAAGATGGAAAGAGGATATCAACGGCTGATATAGGAGTAGGCGCCTCTATTGGAAAATCAAAAGTGAAAGTGAGTAAATTGCCTCAAACAACTATAATTTCTACAGGTGATGAATTAGTAAAAATAAATGAATCTCCTTTGCCCCATCAAATACGTAAGAGCAATGTATATCAAATATCATCAGCCTTGGAAGAGAATAATATTGAAGCCAAACACCTTCACTTAAATGATAATAGAAAAGAAATAAAGGATTTTTTGCAATCAGAAATTTTATCTCAAGACTTGATTATTCTCTCCGGCGGTGTATCTAAAGGAAAATTTGATTTCATCCCAATTGTATTAGAAGAATTGGGAGTAAAAAAATTTTTTCATAGGGTATCACAGCGTCCAGGAAAACCATTTTGGTTTGGAGCACATCCAAGTGGTTGCACAATTTTTGCTCTTCCAGGAAATCCTATTTCATCATTCATGTGTACTCAAGTATATCTCAAGTCATGGTTAGACCGCTCCCTTGGCCTCACAAATTTTGTTCAGAAATATGCTGAGCTTGAAGAAGATATTCTCTTTAAGCCAGATCTTACTTACTTTATGGAAGTAAAATTAGCCTATGATAAGTCGGGTAAAATTAAAGCAATTCCCCAAAAAGGTAATGGCTCTGGAGACCTTGCTAATTTGAGCAGAGCCCATGCCTTTCTGAAATTACCTCAAGGTCAAAACATTTTTAATAAAGGAGAGGCGTACCCATTTTACCAATACGCAGCATTATGACACCAGAAGATCAAAAAATAGGGTGGCGCACAGCCATGTGGCTCGTTATGGCATGTATGATCGGTACTGGTGTTTTTACCAGTTTAGGCTTTCAATTAGTAGAAGTAAAAAATACTTATGCTATTGTTTTATTATGGATTTTAGGAGGTGTTTTTGCCCTAATTGGTGCTTTTACTTATGCTGAATTAGGTACACATTTTAAAGAATCTGGAGGCGATTATATCTTTTTGTCTCGCATATTTCATCCTTTTGTAGGATATATTTATGCATGGACTTCACTCTGTGTAGGATTCTCAGCACCCATTGCTATTGCTGCTATGGCTATGACAAAATATTTAAAACCTATTCATCCTACTTTATTCAATGAATGGTTTGGCATTGGCATCATAATCTTGCTTACTTTATTACATTCTATTAGCATTAAGCGCAGTGGCCAGTTGCAGGATGTGACCACTTATATAAAAGTGGTTTTTGTTCTGGCTCTTATTATTATCGGTTATTATGTTGCTCCTATGGTCGATAATGCCATACTGTTAGATAGCTCATGGAAATCAGAAATATTAATACCTGGTTTTGCAGTATCTCTCATTTATGTGACGTATGCATATACGGGATGGAACTCTGCAGCTTACATTATCGATGAAATACAAGACCCACGAAAGAACTTACCAAAAGCTCTTATCATTGGAACAGTACTAGTAACCGTTACATATATCTTGCTGCATCTAGTGTTATTGCGGCATGCATCCGTAGATCAATTGGCAGGGCAGATAGAAGTAGCCACTATTTCTTTCTCTAATATTTTTGGCAATCAAGGAGCCATTTGGATAGGCATATTTATTGGAATTCAACTGATAGCTACCATTAGTGGATATCTATGGATCGGATCAAGGATCATATATGCTATGGCAGATGAACATCCGCTTTGGACTAAGCTAGTATATAAAAATAAATTGGGAATACCTACCAGAACACTTTGGATACAGGCTTGTATTGCAATTGTTCTAACACTCACAGGATCTTTTGAACAGGTATTACTCTATGCTGGCTTTGTACTCCAGCTCATGGGCACTCTTACTATAGGGTCACTGCTATGGGTCAAGCGCAAAAAAGGCACTTTTACAAGTCCATTTAGGCCTTTTTTACAAATAATATACATCATGTTCAGCTTATGGGTGTTGGGTTTTATGCTATATGACAAGCCTTACGAAAGCATGATAGGCTTGGGAATCGTTGCTGTAGGTGCCGTTACTTATTTTATTAGACCTTAATATCCTGTTTCTTTCATAGATTTTACCAAATCAATTTCTATTTATAGACCATTAATAAAGTCTCAATCTACTTCTTTAACACTAAATATTCTCTTGATCCAGAAACATTCTGACTTGTGTTTAACAGTCATAAAACCAAAGTTCTTGAAATGGATAACTTTATTTTGTTTCTATGAAAAAATAGCACATACTCAGACAACCAAGCCTTTCGTAGTTTGAGTTGCAACGGTTTTGTAAATTAATCTCATATTGGTACCTGGATAAATAGCCTGAGAGTCAGTGAGAAGTTGACATAATTTATTTGCTGCTTCATT
>JAZGFD010000329.1:0-4641 GCA_036479115.1 Saprospiraceae bacterium
CCGCCTAATCAGAACCTGATTAAGAGGTGTTTTCCTAATGCCCTTTACATTTTAGATGCTCCTAAATGCCTAAACAGAGAATTGCTGATAAGTGCTCAATATTGTAATCATCATAGAAAGGCTGAAGGCTTATAAGTTGAATAGTCAAGAGCAACGCCCCTTGGTTGAGAAGCGATTGTTGTGATTTGGCGATGTTTTTGAACAAAAATAATAACAAATCGTTCTGATTACGCTAAATATTGAGTACTTACAAATAAAAATATCGCCAAAATATTTATAATGATCTCGTCGAAGTAATCTTTTTTATTATTGATGAGTTTCCATTCGCCCACTAAATACTTTCTACATAAATTTTCAAATTTCTCTGACTTTTCTCATGAAAAGGGTAGACTTTTTGTTTATAATTTCTTTAAAATTGTAAACCATAGCGCTGCTATGATTTAAATATTTGTCATGATTTGTTAAAAAGTAATTCGGTCTAAATTTTTTATAATACAAATGTGTGAGGTATATTGAAAAAATAAATATTACCCTTAAATTATACACTTCTCTTAAATATTAAAAATTGTCTCAAAACATAGTAAGTCAGCGTTTTGTGTCGTGTTTGAAAGAACTTAAAGCACAACATGTAGTAAAATCTGACAGAGAATTTTGCCTTAGAGTGGGCTTTACTTCCCAAAATTTTAGCCAAATTGTAACAGGAAAAAGAGAGGTGACTCTTGATTTGGTACGTCGAGCTGTGGAGCTTTTTAATTTTAATCCTGTTTATCTATTTTCAGGAGAAGGAGAACACTTGAAAACAGTAGAGGATTCAGTATCTGGCGGAGTCTCAATAGCTGATATTCAATATATCCCTAGTGAATTATGGTATAAATATGCTAAAGAAATAAATGAGGGTGTAGAAAATACTTTTCATCCATATATATACAAATCGTCGTATTCGGCTGATGAGTTGCGATTGTTTGAAGTGTCTGATCCTTCGTTGGGGCCATATTTACAAAATGGGGATGTTTTAATAACAAGGAAAATACCGGAGTCAAGGTGGGGGCGACTTATTAGAGATTATTATATCTATGTTGTAGTGAAGGACACAAATATATATATATCAAGAATTATCAGCCATTTAAAATCCGATGCTGAAATAGAATTGTTAGATGTGAATATTCAAAAAGACACCTCAATGGTGGTATCAAAAGAGGAAATTAATGAAATATGGGAAATCACACATTATATTAAAAGATGGACTACAGCTATGAATAATGAGTCTGCCACAATGACTGAAAGACTGGACAATATCAATTTAATTTTGATCAATAATGGAAACACTAACAAAGAACTGAATCAAACAATGGAAAAACTACTTAGGCAGATTCGGGACTTAAATTCGTAGTGATCATAATCACTTTGGCATTATTTTTAGTATTAATATACTCTTACTTGAAAGAAGATTATAATTTACCTGAAGAAAAAATAGGGCCAAGGTTTGTACTTTTTTGGTATGAGTTTTTTATGGAGAGGAGCTTTTAGATCAGGCTTCGTGCCTACGATGCCAAAAGCGAAAAGGTCAATGCAAAGATTAAATTGGTCACAGCTAATAATCTCATCCCACACTTTTTTCATCCCTAATGACCACCTTATATCATCCAAAATAATAAATCCTCCTACTTTTAATATTTTTTTAGTGCTGTCGATTATATCAATTGTTGATTTGTAAGAGTGGTCGCCATCAATGAAGATAAGATCAAATTTAGTATTGTTTTGTTTGAGAAAATCTTTGAATAATTTAGAATGACATTCTAGATTGTTAATTGATTGAAGATGGGTTAAGTTTCTGTCAAATAATTCTTTGTTGCCTTCCACTGTTACTACTGATAATCCACTTTCAGCTAATGCGCTGGACATAATACCAAGATTCGTTCCTAATTCTAGAGCTGTACTTGTATTGTTCCATTTTGCAATAGCAGTTATTATTTTGCACTTTGAAATGTTAGAAGAGGCTGTTTTGGCTATTTCTTGGATCGTGGTTTGAGAAGTTGATAAAAGCTTTGATTGGCTCCCAATGGGCGTAATGTTAATAGCAGTTGTGTTATTAAGGCAACTCTTTTGATAACGTGTGGTTTCTGGCAAATGTACCTGAATATATCGCTCTAAAACGTTTTTACAAAAGCCGTAAATGAGAGGTGAGTCCTGCTGATATATCGTTTCAGCTTTGAAATAAAATCGCACGAAGTCAAATAACATGATTGCTTTAGAACTCACTTTCATTGAAAAACCCTCTTTAGGTTTAGAGCGCATTATGGTCAAAAGGGAAAGGTAGGAGATCCTTTGCAGATTGGATGATATAGACTTTTTTATTTTTATCCAGAACATAGATGTGGATATCATTACCATGCCTGTATTCCATATCTATGATGGCCTGCCTACAACTCCCACAAGGGAACCCTGGTAGTTGCCCATCTTCTAGGTCACCAAAAGTAACTACTGCTATGGCTTCAATTTTTGCTTTTGGATAGGTAGTATTAGATGAAAAAATGGCAACCCTTTCAGCACATAATCCTAGAGGAAATACTGCATTTTCTTGATTAGACCCTTCCACTATTTTTCCATTATTAAGCAGAACTGCAGCACCCACTTTATACTGAGAATATGGTGCGTAAGCATGGTCAACAGACTTAAATGCAGAACGGCATAATCGTATAATATTTTCATCTTTAATCTCTTCGAAAGAATCCAAACATTTAACTGAAATCAATATGTCTATTATTTCCATATGTTAAAACATAACACTTTGATAACCAGAATATTGCATGCCAGATCATAAATTAATAATTTAGCACAAATTACCTCATCTACCTGATTGTTTTATTCCAGTTTATATACTAGTTTTTACTAACCACATTTAATTTTTCACATGAAATTTAGCACAAAACATTTATTGCTAACTTTAGTTACTTTACTATTTGTAACTACTATTTTTGGCCAAAACGAAGAAACTGACATCCCCTTTGTTGATTTACCACCTACCAATGAGTATGGCAAGTGCTATGCGAAATGTAAGTCTCCTGATCAATTTGAGACGGTAACTCGAGAAGTTTTGGTAAAACAAGCTACAAACTCAATTACAACAATTGCAGCAGTATATGAGACAAGAACTGAGACAATTTTAGTGAAAGAAGCAGCGAAACAATACACAGTAATACCTGCTCAGTACACTACGGTAACAGAGAATGTGATGATATATCCAACTAGAACTGTAACTACAATGATACCTGCAAAATATGGAAAAGAATCAAAGCAAGTATTGGTAAGTCCAGCCAGAGGAGCTTGGGTAAAGAAAAAGAAAGATCCCAATTGTTTTTCTAAGAAGCCTGAGGATTGTTACATAGCTTGTTATGAAGAAGTCCCAGCAAAATACAGAACGGAAACATACCAAGTGGTAGTTCAACCTGCTAGAGCTGTGGAAAAAGTAATACCTGCAAAGTTTACAACAGTAACAAAAAGTGTCGTGTCCAAAGAAGCTACGGTACAAGAGTATCTTACAGAGCCCAAGTATAAAACTGTGAAGACCAAAGTACTTGTTTCTCCAGAAAGTGTAGAGGAAATCGCAATCCCAGCCCAGTATAGAACAGTATCTGAAAAAGTATTAATCAGGGAAGGTGGATATACAGTATGGACTGAAATCCTTTGTGCATCTCAAACTTCTTCTGGTACGATCAGAAGAGTACAACAATCTTTGACTACTGCTGGTTATAATCCAGGCGTAGCTGATGGTATTATGGGCCTTCAAACTCAGACAGCACTTAAGCAATTTCAAACTGACAAAGCATTACCTATTGGTAATTTAAACTTAGAAACTTTGAAGGCTCTTGGGGTAAAATATTAGTATTTTTGTTGTTAAAATATTCACGATAGAATTTTATTGAAGGGAAGTGGACAGAATTCACTTCCCTTCTTTTTACTATTACTAATACTGTGTCAGTAACTACTCAATATTGTAATCACCATAGAAAGCCTGAATGCATTTAAGCTGAATTGCTATAGGCAACTCCCTTGGTTTGAGTAGAGATTGTTTTGGTTTGGTGGTGTTTTTGATTAAAAATGATGAGCAATATTTCTGGTTTCAGAAAATATTGAGTACTTATCTACTTAGTGGTGAACGAAAATTCATAAAAATTAGAAATGGTTTACTTCGACAATCTCGTCCTAAAACTTTTGGTGGTATTTTATTTTTTTTCAACTCGCTGATACTCAGGCGCAACCAAAGATCAAAAGATTAAATTCTCATCCAAAATTTTCTACTTCATAAAATTCGATAATTTCCGTTCAGACTTGACTTAGGCGTAATAATTTTTTTTATAAAAAATATTATAGCGGAAGTAACTACTCAAGTGGGCGAGTTTCTGGTAAAACAATGTTATATTTTTTGCCAAAAAAAACCTAATTTTTAGAGGTATAGCATAACTCTCGCGAAAAAAAAGAAGAAATATGGTAGAAAAGACTGTTTTTTGTCTAAAATTGGTTCTACCTGAATAGTTATAATTATTGAGTCCACTCCGGAAACAGACATTTTTCACAAAATGAGTTGTTTTGGATGAGATTTACATTTATTGAGATTCGGTGATGCCTGAGTATCAGCTAATT
>JAZGFD010000330.1:0-5207 GCA_036479115.1 Saprospiraceae bacterium
TTACGCTCAATTATAATCTGCAAAAACTAATAGGCAATTTGGGGCAACCAAAGATCATCTATAACCCAAGATATTAAATCGCTAATTTTAAGCCCATTCCGAAAACTCACAAAATTAAAAAAGTCTACATCGACAAGCTCTCTATAAAGCTTTTGGCGAACGTTACATTTTTCTCAACTCGCTGATATTCAGGCATCACCGAATCTCCAAGAATACAAATTTCATCCAAAACGATTCTTTTTCTGAAAAATATTAGTACCCAGAGTAGACTCAATTTTTATTCAACAAAACAATAAGAGGTAACTACTCAGGTGTTAGTGTAATGGAAAAAGAGCCCTTTTTTACCAAAATTGATGCCACCTGCGTAATTACAATAATAGAAATAACCAATAAGGGCAGTTACAATTATTAACTCAATCAAATCAAGACCTTGATCTTTCTTAAATATCTAAAAATTGAGCATCATGTTTTATCGCTAATACATACATTTTTAATTTTAATGGGTTTTTATTCGGTCACTTTTTAAATCAAAAATTGTGATATGCTTCATCATTAAAATAAACGTAACTACAGATGGGCGCTTTTGGTAGAAAAAGATTTTTTTTTATCCAAAATTGGCTCCACCTGAGGAGTTACAAATAAATCAACCCGAAAGGATATTAAATAAAATACATTATTTTCAACATATTAATTATATTTGTAATATGTTGTTGTTAATTTGAGATTTTCAAAACTACGTCTTTCGCTTAAAATAACATATTGATTTTCATAGGTTTATAGTTTTATAAATCAATTTTTTTATAAAAGAATAATAATATTATAAGAGTCAATGCGTTATCTTTTTCCTCCCTATTATGAGTTAATTTTAACAGTAAGAAGATAAGAATAGAACAATTTAGAAGAAGAATAATAAGGTGTTCTTTGAATCATAAGATACACTTGTAGAAAGCGATACGTTTGTTACTTGACAAAAAGAGGGATGAGAAAAAGATGAAATATATAATAATGACAAACATGGTTCGTTTTTTGTTGGTATATAAAATATGTACAAGCCATCATAAGTTATTGATATGGTTTTTTGATTTAAGAAGGTAGTACATGATATTAACAAAAATTATTACTGAAGACATTGAAAAGATGAGAGTACCGATTATTTATCTTTTTCTGGGATTGTCAGCTGTATTTCTTTTCTCCTCATGTGGGAAAAGTAGTGGAGGACAACTACAAGGCGAAGTCAGAAAATGGAAACCTGGAAATATACCTACAAATGGAATGGTTTATATCCCCACAGGTTCATTTAATATAGGAGAAGTAGATCAAGATATCTTTACTTCTTTTACACAAAGACCACGTACAGTTTCAGTACAAGGATTTTTTTTAGATGAAACAGAAATCACAAATGCTGAATATAGAGTATTTGTAGACTGGGTGAAGGAGTATAAAGCGCATGAAATTTTAGGTGACTTTATTGAAGATGACTTTGGTAATGAAGAAATCGACTGGGATCTCCAGGTTGATTGGGATGATGAAATTCTAGATGAAATGTATCATACTGCCGATATTTCACTCACTGGAGAAAGAGAGCTGAACACTGATCAATTAAATTATTCTTATGAATGGGTAGATTGGAAAAAAGCTTCTACTGGTAATTATAATGGAAAAAGAAGCGAAGTAGTTCAGACTAAAACAGTTAATATATATCCCGACATGTTCACGTGGATAAGAGACTTTTCTTATACATATAATGAACCCATGACCCGTAATTATTTTGAGCAACCTCAATTTGATGAGTATCCAGTAGTAGGTATAAGTTGGAATCAGGCAAAGGCTTTTTGTGCTTGGAGAACCGATCTTTGGAATGACCAAAGAAAAGAAGGGACTCCTAGAACAGAAGACTTTAGATTGCCTACAGAACCAGAATGGGAGTATGCCGCTCGAGGAGGCCATAATCTTACCACCTATCCTTGGGGTACCTATTATATAAGAAATGCAAAGGGATGCCTTTTGGCTAACTTCAAACCAGGTAGAGGTAATTATACCGAAGATGGCGGTCAGCAGACCGTAAAAGTGGGGTCTTATTTTCCTAACGACTACGGCCTTTTTGATATGGCTGGTAATGTATCAGAATGGACAGAGACAGCATATTTTCCAAATAGCTACTCTCAAATGCATGACCTTAACCCAGACATAAAATACAATGCAAAAGACGATGATCCTGCTGCTTTGAAAAGAAAAGTAATCAGAGGAGGATCATGGAAAGATGTATATTATTACCTACAAAATGGTACTAGAGATTATGAATTTCAAGACACTTCTAAGTCCTTTATTGGTTTTAGATGTGCAATGACCTTCTTAGGAAGGTCATATAACGACTTCTAATTACCCAATTATTTTTAAAATATCAATTACACAAAAAATTTAGCTATGAGTCTTATTCATTCAAAAGGATTTAAGTATTTCAAAAATTTCATAATAGGAGTAGGTGCTGCTGTAGTAATGGTAGGAGCCTTAATGAAAATTACGAGCCATCCCCTCGGAAACATATTTATTACTATAGGCCTAATTACAGAGGCTGTCTTATTCTTTATGTTAGGAATACTTCCTCCAGAAAAGGATTACTACTGGGAAAAATTATACCCAGGTTTAGATATGCATAACTCTAACTTAATACCCATGGCAGGTGGAGTAGTGGACGGAGAAATAAGTAGACCTCTAAATGCTGAAGCAGTAGAAAACAATCTAGGAGGTATGCTGGGGGAGTTGCAAAATATGTCTAGCAGTCTTGGGTCGCTCCAGGCTCTTCAAGAAATAGATTTTTCAGAAACTAAAAATCAACTGGCTACAGCCAATAACTTTTATACCAGTCTTAATGAGGCCATGAGCACATTAAATGAGACGGTAGAAGATACAAAAATGTACAAAGATCAGATGGTTACTCTTAATAGGAACCTTTCATCCTTAAATTCTGTATACGGCAATGTATTGAGCGCTTTCACAGTAAAGGCTTAAGAAAACTCATTTGATAAAAAATAAATAGAATAAAATGTCTATTCCAAAGGAACCGCGGCAATTAATGATCAATATCATGTACTTGGTATTGACTGCCTTACTGGCACTAAATGTTTCCGCAGAAGTATTTAACGCATTTAAGATAGTAGATAAAGGACTAGTCAAGTCAAATCAAGCTATGGAAGAAGCGAATAGTAAGCTCCCAAAAGCTATTATAGATGGGGCAAAAAAGAAAACTTCATTGGCAAAATATGCTGATTTAGTAAGCCCAATACAATCTCAATCTCAACAAACATTCGATTTTATTCAGTCTATCATTGATGAAATTATTGATGAGTCAGGAGATCGAAGTGGCGCAGTGGATGCTGGAGATTACGTAGTAGTACAAGGAATTGAAAAGTTGAAAGGTCAAAAAGATTTTGATGCAACTACAAGATTATTGGTTGATAATGGAAGAGGAGAAGAGCTTAGAACGAAATTAATTGACTTCAGAAAAGCAGTGATTAATTTAGGTGATAATGAAGATAGATCTACTTTAGATAAGAATATTCCGAACAGCATTGATGATAAAACATGGAAAATTAAAGAGGCGACAAACTCCAATTACAATTGGAGCCTTTTTAATTTTGGACACATGCCAGTTCAAGCTGTCCTTCCAATTTTGAGAAAATTTCAGAATGATGTAAAGAGTACTGAAACAGAATTTTTAAATTACTTATCAAAAAAAGTTGGAGGTGTAGAAGATTTGGTATTTGATAAATTCAATATTGTTTCTGCTCCAGCTAAGACTTATGTGATTAATGGAGAGCAATTTAAAACTGATATTTTCTTGAGCGCTTCTGCATCAGGAGATTCTAAGACTGGTATTAATATTAAAGTAAATGGGAGATCATTGACTGTAAATAGTGACGGTGTAGCATCTTTTACCTCTAAAGCCAACGGTGTGGGTAAAAAGAAGTATAGAGTAGAAGCTTCAGTAACTAACCCCGCTACCGGAGAAGTAACGTCATTATCAAATAATTATGAATACGAAGTAGGAGAAAGATCGGCTACTATATCAGCTTCTAAGATGAATGTGTTCTACATAGGTGTAGATAACCCCGTAGAAGTATCAGTAGCAGGTGTGCCAAGTAGCCAAGTAAAAGTCAATATGGCCGGTGCAGGTGGAGGTACAATAAAAAGAAATGGTGACGGTACATATTCAGTAAAGGTGACGAGACCGACAAAGAAAGATGAATTTGCTAAGGTTAATCTTTCTGCTCCTGGGTTTAGTGCAGGAAAAGACTTTAGAGTTAAAAGAATTCCTGATCCAATACCAAAATTGAGTAAAAGCAGAGGTGGGGTAATGTCATCTGGAGAGTTCAAGGCTCAAGGAGGAGTAAGTGCAGTTTTAGAAAATTTTGATTTTGAAGCCAGATGCAAATTATCGGGTTATAGAGTTGTAAGAGTACCAAGAAGAGCTGATCCCGAAATAGCTGAAAATCCAGGAGCTAAGTACAGAGGAGAGACGTCAAGAGTAATCAACAAAGCCAAACCTGGTGACCGTTTTTTCTTTGAAAATATAAAATGTAAGTGTCCTGGTGATCCAGCAGCAAGAGATTTGGGTACTATGTCGTTTTCAATTAAATAAGATATCAATTTAATCAAATGAGAATATCCTTTTTATTATCCATTCTGTTTGTTATAGGTATTTCTTTAAATATCATTGCTCAAGAGGATGATTTTTTCCTTCAAGGTGAGGATAAAGAAGCTATAGAGTCTAGCATATTCGAAAAACCAGGTGATGGCCTTGAAGGCTACTATGATGATGTAGTATTAAGAACATTAATTGAAGAAAGTGCATTCTTGGAAAAGCCAAAAGTGTCTGAATCTGATGTAGTTTGGCAAAAACGAATATGGAGAATTGTGGACACACGTGAAAAAATGAACCTTCATTGGAGAAATCCGGATGTGCCATTTTTTGGTATTATTAAGGAAATGGCAGAAAATGGGGATATTAAAATATTTAGAGATGAGTTCTTTAAAGAACCACTTTCAGTCGATGACTTGACAGCATTAGTTAATAAAATTGATACTGCCGTAGTATATGACCCTGAAACTTATGAGGAGCAAATCAAAATTACCAAAAGTGAAATTGATGTAGAAGACATTAAAAGATATCGTATAAAGGAAGTTTGGTATTTTGATAAAAAGCACTC
>JAZGFD010000331.1:0-4915 GCA_036479115.1 Saprospiraceae bacterium
CTGAGGTAAATGTTACCTTGATGCTATCTACGATATAGCAGTCATTTGTATTGGCTTCTACCCAATATGTGCCTGATTGATCTATTATAATGGTAGGTGTCATTGAGCCGTTTTGCCACAGTAAGTTTAAATCAGTGCTTATGTCATTGCCGTCTTTGACAATACTAACAAATGAAATACCCCTAATTGAAATACCTTGTCTTCATCGATTATATTGATCCTTTTGTCTTTAATTTCTGCATTTTATATTCTTTAGATTTTATATTTGATGAATGTAACTCTCCGTGGGTATCTATTTTTTGAATAAAAAAGCACACCTGCTAAGTTGTTTTGATAAAAATTAACTATTCAGGTTGGGTCAATTTTGACTAAATAAAGTTCTTTTTTCATTATTCTTCGACTATTTTTATAACAATAGCTTTGCTATTCTGATAAAAATGAGCCTCGCCTAATAAAAAAATAACAAATTTCTATCTCAAAAGTACCCACCTGAGTAGTTACGATAAAAATTAACTGAAGTCACTATGAAAAAAATACTACTTCTTATATTGGCCATGCTACTTTCTATATCAGGGCAAGCACAATTTGGCAGTTTTGGCGGTGGAGGCCCCAAAATAAAAGGTAAAATATCAGGTACAATCATAGACAGCATTAGTGGTGTAGGGGTAGAATTTGCCTCCATTTCAATATCACGAGAAGGAAGTAAAAAGGTTCTAAATGGAACTTTAAGTGAAGGAGATGGCAAGTTTTCTTTTGCTAATATCAATCCTGGAAAGTATAAGATGGAAATTTCGTTTCTAGGGTATGCCGACAAAGTGATGAGTCAGATAGAGACGACTAAAAAAACACCTGATAATAATTTAGGGGTGGTGTACATCGTCCCGTCTAATATTTTACTTGATGAGATTGAAATCACCGAAAAACGGGCATTGATAGAAAATAAGGTAGACAGAATAGTATTTAATGCTGAAGACGATTCTTCTATAGCTGGAGGCGATGCAACCGATGTGTTGAGAAAAGTACCTAACTTATCTGTTGATCTTGATGGCAATGTATCAATAAGAGGCTCTCAGAATATAAAAATATTGATCAATGGTAAACCTTCGGGCATGTTTTCTAATAATGCAGCCGATGCGCTAAAAATGTTTCCAGCTGATCAGATTAAAAGAGTAGAAGTGATCACTTCTCCTGGTGCAAAATATGATGCAGAAGGTAGTGGTGGAATAATCAACATTGTGACTAAAAAAGCGGACATTTCTGGTGTAGCTGGGTCTGTAAATGTTTCAGTTGGGAATAGGCAGAATAATACTTTTGTCAATCTTAATGCTGGAAAAGGAAGATTTGGATCTTCTCTAAACGGAGCAGTATTTTATAGTATTCCGCAAGATGGAGAACTACTATTCCGGCGTACTGATAATCTTCCTTCTGGCAGTCGCACCCTTACTCAAGATGGTATAAGGAGAACTTCTAGGTTGGGGTTTCATGGGTCAGCAAGTGCTTTCTACGATATTAACGCTTACAATGCAATAAATACTTCATTCACCACAAGAGGATTTGGATTTGATGTGAGCGGTGATATCAATGGTGAACTGATCTCTCCCAACATGAATGAAAGTTTTTCTTTTGTGAGAAACCAAATTGATGATAATATCACTGATGGTTTTGATTGGAATACTGATTATACTCGCAAATTTGAAGGCAATGAAACTCAGGAATTGGTATTTGCTTATCAACTCAGCAGAAACAACCAAGATCAAGATATCAGCCTTTTAGAGACCAATTCTATTAAAAATTTTAACAGAGATGAATCTATTTTTAATGACAGTGATAATTTTGAGCATACAGGACAAATAGATTATACACATCCTATTTCAAAAAAAATAACTCTTGAAACAGGAGCTAAAATGGTAGTGAGAGATATAAAGAGTGACTATCAGTATAGTACTAGGCCTTTCGGCGAAAATGGGGTATATACACTAGATGCAATTAGGTCAAATATTTTTAACTATGATCAGGACGTTTTGGCAGGTTATGGTCAATTGAAATTTCCTATAGGAAAATTATTATTAATTGCAGGACTCAGATATGAGCGTACCGAAATATCAGGAATAGATGATAAAAAAGAAATCAGTTTTGAAAACAGCTACCAAAATTTCATCCCTAATTTTACCATTTCAAGAGCCTTAAAAAACTTTAGAAACTTAAAACTTAGCTATAGTAAAAGAATACAACGTCCGAGTTTGACATTTATCAATCCTTTTAACAATACAACCGATAGGACTAATATTGTCATCGGCAATCCTACACTTGCTCCTGAGCTTACGCACCAAGTGGAAGCTGGATACAATACAAGAGTGGCAGGCTTTAATATATTTGGTAATGTATATTACAAAAAGACCAATGATATCATTGAGCAAATATTGATCGTACAACCTAACGGAGTATCACTTAACACATTCGATAATGTAGGTACCAATAACTCAGTAGGGCTAAACCTTTTTGTAAATAAATCTATTAAAAAACTTAACTTCAGAATAGGTGGTGATGTCTTTACTTATAACGGTAAAGGAGTGGTAAATGACGAAAAATTGAGCAATAGCGCATTGCAATATCAGATATTTACAGGTGGTGATTATGCTATTACAGGCAGTGTCAAAGTAGATTTTTTCGGATTTTTTAGATCCGATCAACCTACACTCCAGGGTTCTACTCCTAGCTTTTCGATATTTGGATTTGGAATTAGAAAAGACATTAAAAACTGGAGTATTGGCCTAAGAGCCCTTGAACCATTTAGTGAAAATAAAGAATTCAAATCAGAACAAAAAGGAGAAAATTTTGAACAAATCAGTTCTTTTCAATTACCCTTTAGATCTTTTGGTATCAATGTAAGATACAAGTTCGGTAAAGTAGATTTTAAAGAAAGAAGATCAAAAATAAAAAATACAGATCAAAAAGCTGGTGATAGTCAAGGTGGTGGACAACAGGGAGGTAGTGGCCCCCCTAGAGGATAACCCCTCGTACCCTTTGGTATTAACCAATATAAAGAAATTGCGAACTACTCAGGTGGGCTCAATTTTGGATAAAAAAAAGCTTTTCCTGCCATATTTGAGCCCACTCCGGAAACACACAAAATTAAAAAAGTTTCTTTTGGCGATCTTTATATTTTTTTCAATTAGCTGATACTTAGGCATCACCGAATCTCAATAAATGTAAATCTCATCCAAAACAACTCATTTTGTAAAAAATGTCTGTTTCCGGAGTGGACTCATATTTCAACTATTTTTTTGTCATCGCTCTACTATGACTCATAAAATAAGCTTTATCCGGCAATATTATAACAAATTTTTACCTGCCTGTTTGGCAGACAGGTCTCAAAAGCGCCCACCGGAGTAGTTGCCAAAAAAGAAAATTATACATTACAAATGTATTTAATATGTTTGTAATATGAAATTTTCTTTATATATCATTTTTTATCTGTCATTTATTCAGATTTATGCTCAAGAATCTATTTTTCCTAACCTTACAGGAAATGTTCTTCTTGATAAATTAATAGAAGATTTCAAACCGCGTACAGTATTAGACTATGCCACTGCAAGAGAATACATGTATGAGGAGCTACAGAGTAAAAAAGATTCAATAGAAGGTGTGTATTCAGGTTTCACCATTTACCTTCCTTCCAATGAGCCTTCCAGAGCATGGACATTTGACAATGGTATAAATGCGGAGCACATCTACCCTCGCAGTAAAGGAGCTTCTAAGGGCAATGCTTTTAGTGACCTTCATCATTTAAGACCTGCGAGAGCGGCTGTGAATTCAGCACGTCTCAATCACTCATTTAAAGAAATAAATGATGCCAGAACTAAAAAATGGTATAGATTAGACGCATCTAGATTTGATAAACCTACAGATAAAATCGATGAATTCAGTGAGCTTGATAGTTTTGTGACTGATAATGGGTTTATCATTGGAGATTTTGAACCCAGAGAATCAGTGAAAGGAGACATTGCTAGGGCTGTATTTTATTTTTTTACTATGTATAAATCAGAAGCGCTTTCGGCGGATTCTGGTTATTTTGAATCTATGAGAAAAGACCTCTGCCATTGGCATGTACAGGATTCTGCTGACGAAAATGAAATACGTTTTACCAAAATGATAGGGGATGTACAGGATGGAAAGGTAAATCCATTTATTATTGATTGTAGCCTTGCTTTGAGAAGCCATTGTATGGACTTTAATCTCAAATGTGCTGATAGCTCTGTACCAACTGTAGAATTAAGCAATAATAATGAACTCCATATTTATCCCAATCCAAGTGACGGTATTATAAATTTTCAGCTTGAAAAAGCGATTGAACACATTGACATTTATGACTTGAATGGCCGTCTCATATTTTCTAACAGTGGTGATAATCTTACAAATGTTTTATTGTCCCAAGGCTTATTCCAAGTCGTTATTAGAGATAAGCAATCAAATGTTTATTATGGGAGAATAGTGGTGAATTGATTTTATCTATTTGATTTGGTGTCATACTGAATGGCCATACTCTAATCATAAGATACCCATCAATTTATCCTTGACAGAGCACTAGAAGTCCTGTTGAGAAATAGATCACCCCTTTCTTTTGTTTATTTGCTTCTTCAAGCTATGAGTATATAAAGTAATACAGTAAATTAGTACATTTTGACCTGAATCGTGACAATTCCTTCTTCAAAAAAGAATCTAATAACATGCCAATATTCAATAGTAACGTCAGGAGTTTTAACTTTGAGTCCACTCCTAAAACTCACAAAATTCAGACAACCAAGCCTTTCGTAGTTTGAGTTGCAACGGTTTTGTAAATTAATCTCATATTGGTACCTGGATAAATAGCCTGAGAGTCAGTGAGAAGTTGACATAATTTATTTGCTGCTTCATT
>JAZGFD010000332.1:0-10596 GCA_036479115.1 Saprospiraceae bacterium
TTAGGACTTTTATTGTTGTCTGTTTTTGCAGGGAATTCACGTCAGCACAAAATTGAGAATATTAACTTTGCCATTGTTTTTGGTGGAGATCAATCGCTCTATCAAGGGCCAGATATCGTAAGTGACAAGATTAAGGAGGTGACAGGAGGTATAAAAGTTAAAATCCTTGACTATTCTCAAGAATGGTATAAAGTAGCTACTATGGATAGTGAACAAGGATGGATAAAAAAAGCTAATGTCAAATTGCTGCAATTAGAATAAGTAGCACTTATGTGCCAATTAAAAAAACAGTAGGACGTTTATGAAACACTTGCCATTCAAAACCTTTCCAGCTTTTTACAGCTTGAGTTTTTATGTATTGGGTCGGGCTATTGATATCACAAGCAATACACAATTTTAGATTTGGTGAGAGTGATTTCATGCAGTTTTCTAAGATGAATGCATTTCTATATGGAGCCTCCATAAATATTTGTGTCTGTCTACCTTTGACAGCAAGAAGTTCTAATGCTTTTAATTTTTTATGCAATTCGTTTACTTTGTTGGGTAAGTAACCATTAAAAGCAAAGTTTTGACCATTAAGGCCAGAAGAAATTAATGCCAATAATATTGAAGATGGTCCTACCAATGGCACAACATCATACTTTTTGTCATGTGCATATCTAACGGCAAGACTGCCAGGGTCGGCAATTCCAGGACATCCAGCCTCACTGAATACACCAATATTTTTTCCGTCAGATAGATGATTTAAAAAATCATGAAGACCTTGAATTGGATTATTTTTTTCTAGTTCAAAAATATGCAATTCGTGAATTGGTGTTGGATGACCAAGTGCGCTTAAAAACCTTCTCGTTGTTCGAGCACGCTCCACAACAAAATAATGTGTCTTGAAAATAATATCTTTGGTGTATTCATTCAATACTCCATTATTGCCCTCTGCAATAGGACACGGCATCATATATAGTTTTCCTTTGATAGTTTTTTTTGGTTGGATTAGTTTTTAGAATGCAAGATTAATCATCTACTTCGCTTTTAAGTAGTAATCTAAAGCCACTACCATGAATGTTAACAATTTCTATATCATTGTCGGCAGCAAGATATTTTCTTAGTTTAGTAACAAATACATCCATACTTCTTGCCGTAAAGTAATTATCCTCACCCCATATTTTTTTAAGGGCTTCTGATCTTGGAAGTACATTATTTCTATTCATACAGAACATTCTTAGTAAATGTGCTTCCTTGGGAGAGAGTTTTTCTTTAGATGTTTCTGCTCCAGAATAAGTAAGTATTCTTAAAGGATAATTGAAATGGTATTTTCCAATTTCAAATTCTGTTATTTCTTCTTTCGGATCAGGAGTTTTTTGTGATCGTTTGATTACTGCCATTACTCTATATAGCAGTTCTTCAGAATTAAAAGGCTTGGTAATATAATCGTCCCCTCCTATTTTAAAACCTTCTAAAACATCCTCCTTAAGCGTCTTTGCAGTCAAAAATATAATTGGGATTTCAGTATCTATTTCTCTTATGTCTCTAGCTAATGAAAAACCATCTTTTTTTGGCATCATCACATCTGTAATCACCAAATCAAAAGTTGCCTTTTTAAATTCTTTCAACCCAAGTTCTCCATCTATAGCAAGTGTCACATCATAGTCATGCATCTCGAGATATGACCTCAAGACATCACCAAAATTTTGATCATCTTCTACTAATAATATTTTATTTTCCATATGTTTTATCGTTATTGCTGCAATTTATAAAAATAAGTCATGTTTACAAAAAAAAAAACTAACTCAAAGGCCAAAAGGTAAGGAAATAGAAAAAGTACTGCCTTTTGATTTTTCGCTTTTTACTGATATTGTACCATTGTGAGCTTCTACCAATGCCTTTACATAGCTTAGCCCAAGTCCAAAACCTTTCACATTGTGTATATTACCCGTATGTACACGATAGAATTTTTCAAAAATGTTTTTTACTTGATCTTTTGACATTCCTAACCCTTTATCAGTAATGTCAATTATTATTCCATTTTTATTGTTTATTGTTGCTATCGTTATATCTAATGTGTCTGGAGAATACTTCTCAGCATTATCTAACAAATTGTGAACTATATTACTAATGTGAGTCCTATCTGCTTTGATAATGTGTTTTTCTGCATTCAAATTTTTAGTAAGTTGTCCATCTCGTTTTTCAATTTTTAAAGATGCATGATCAACCGCTTCTGTAATTATTTGGTGAATATCAATATCAGTCAATTTTAGTTGTATTGTTTTTTTATCCAACATTGCCATTTGCAATACTTTCTCTACCTGACTAAGCATTCTTTTGTTTTCTTGCTTAATGATATTTGTAAACCGCATTACTTTTTCTTGACTACCAAGTATCTTAGGACTTCCAATTGAGTCAGCTGCTAAAGATATTGTAGCTATTGGCGTTTTAAACTCATGTGTCATATTATTAATAAAGTCGGTTTTCATTTCTGAAATCTGTTTTTGACGCTGTACGACATATATAGTATACCCAAAAGCAAATAATACCAAACCAGTAAATAATAGACTTAGGATTAATGAATTCATGACACTACTCCAGAGCCATCTATCTTTGTCCGGAAAATATATCTTGAGATATCCAGGTACTTTATTATTATTGTCGCCGATATTTGAAGGGGAATTAAATAGTGAAATCTGATAATTACTATTAAAAAGAGCATTACCTGTCATAGCATGACTTTTATTCTGAGTAGAACCTATTTGAGCTAAAAAATGACCATTCATTATTATGAAACTCTCTGACTTATTAGAATATACTCCATAATCGTATTTTAGATCTATTCCCTGTTGTTCTATTTCATGCTTTATATAGGAGGCAAGATGATTTTTATTTATTCTTTCCAAAAAAGCATAAGGATTAATAAGCATTTCTGTACTAGAAATTTCAAAATTATATTGCGTTTTTTCTTTTTTGTTTTTAGCACTATTTAGAATGCTTTTGTAAGTATTGATCTGATTAAACAAAAATCTTTTTTTTGTTTTTCCTTTTTGATACTCACGATATTTTCGCATCACAATATCTGTCTTGTGTGCATCTTCCAATAATCTCTCTTTAACAATTGCTAACGCTATACTTACTTTGTCATCAAAGTTTTTTTCATCTTGTTGGACAGAAGATTTAAACCACATAAGTTGGATCACGCCAATACCTATCATAGATATTGCCATAATGATAATCATCAACCACATTATGTTTTTCTTCATGTGTTTTTATACCTTCAGTAATTATATAGACTCAAGAATTAGAGCATATTTTTTTTAGTGTTTTTGTTGAGTTACTCCATTTCAGAAACAACTTCTTTTACTTCAGGAATCATTCTTTTAAGCATACCTTCAATTCCAGATTTTAGTGTTACTGATGCCGAAGGACATCCACTACAAGCACCTTGCATGATCACTGTAACCACACCATTTTTAAAAGATTTAAATTCTATATTTCCTCCATCCATTTCTACGGCTGGCTTGACATGAGCATCTATCAATTCTTTAATCTTTACCACTAATTCTTTTTCATCCCCAGTATATTCATATGAATCTCCTTTCTCTGCTTCGATTTTTTCCATCTCTGCTTCAAAACCTTCATTTATTATTACACCACCTTCTTCGATATATGTTTTAATAAAGTTTTTGGTATGCAACATAACATCATCCCATAAGAAATTAAATTCTTTTGTAAGTGTTATATAATTTCTATTTATATATACTCCTTTTACATAAGGCAATTCAAATAGAGCAGTCGCAAGTGGAGACCATTGATTTGCCAGTTCTTTATTTCTAAAGTCTGCGGTAAGATTAGACAGCATACGATTAGTTACAAATTTTAAAGTTTCTGGATTAGGTGTCTGCTCTGTGTACAACATTACTGGGCTCTTAGTAGTAGTGCTCATATTTAATAATAATTTTGGTGTATTCAATTAATTAGATTACAAATATAACATTCTTTTGGTATAGAAAGTTCTATATTCGTTGATGATATATGTTGTTAATATTTCCTGTTTCTTTAAAATCTCTTTTTTATGTCAAATTACTCACTTGCATTATTTGTTATTTGCATTTTATTTATGTGTTGTAGGGAAGTTAAAAACGATAATGTAATTTCTGCGAAAAATAAAAAAATCGCTCAAGCAACTATAAAAAAAAGTATAATTCCAGCCATGAAAAACTTAGATATTGACTATTGTATGGGAAAATTCTCTCCTTCTGAAAATAAAAATTTTAGTCTTGTAGATCCTCAATATGCTGACAGAACAGGCCTTTATATGCATACAAAAGCATATCAATCTTTTATAAAAATGTATAACCATGCTCTAAAAGATGGAATCAAACTGGTAATAAAATCCGCAACAAGAAATTTTGATTATCAAAAGGGAATTTGGGAAAGAAAATATACAGGCACTACTGTATTGTCTGATGGTACTAATGTTGGTATAGACATCAAAGAACCAAAAGCTAAAGCACTAAAAATTCTTGAGTATAGTTCTATGCCAGGTACTTCTCGTCATCACTGGGGGACTGATATAGATCTTAATGCTTTTACTAATAATTATTTTGAAAATGGCAAAGGTTTAATAGTATATAATTGGCTCGAATGTCATGCTATAGAATATGGATTTTGTCAACCATATACTCCAAAAGGGAAGAAAAGACCTCATGGATACAACGAAGAAAAATGGCATTGGTCTTATCTTCCATTGAGTGTCGAAATATTGGACTTTGCCAAACAACATTTAAATAATAAAATGATAAAGGGATTTAAGGGGGATCAGACTACTGAGCAAATAGATGTAGTAAATAAATACATTTTAGGTGTAAATAAAGAATGTAAATAATAATAGGACTATTGATTTCAATTACAACATTGTATATATTTTACTATATTGAATCTTGAAAAATGAAAAATAACGAACATGGGTGAGCAAAGAGTATCAAAAGTAACGGATCAAAAGCAAATGCAGAAATTTGTAAAATCGCTCCTTACTGATGTTCAAGCTTTAGGATATATGCTTGATAATAACTGGTTTGAATCTGGGATTACAAGGATTGGTGCTGAGCAGGAAATGATAATAGTCAATAAAGATACTTATAAGCCAAGCTGTAATGCTATGGAAGCATTGGAGAAAATGAAAGAGTATGAATGGGTAGAAACAGAACTTGCAAAATTTAATTTAGAGACTAATCTTACACCTAGAGAATTAACAGGTGCTTGTTTTTCTGAGTTGCATGAAGAGAATTCTACCAAACTTGATAAGATTCAAGAAGTATTAGATACTATGGATACCAAGCTTGTCTTAACAGGGATTCTACCTACGTTGAGAAAATTTGATCTTGAATTAGAAAATTTGACCCCAAAGAAACGTTACAAAGCTCTAATGGAGGCTATCAATGAGGAACTTATGGGAAATACCTATGAATTGAGATTAACAGGAATTGATGAATTGTTGGTTTCTCATGACTCTCCTCTTCTTGAGGCTTGTAATACAAGTTTTCAAGTACATTTACAAGTTGATCCTGATGATTTTGTACATATGTATAATATAGCACAAGCTGTGACAGCGCCAGTGATGGCGATAGCAGCAAACTCTCCTATTGTATTTGGTCGTCGGCTTTGGCATGAGTCCAGAATTGCACTTTTTCAACAGTCTTTGGATACACGTACATCTCGAGATCATATGAGGGAACGTAGCCCAAGAGTAAGTTTTGGCAAACAATGGCTTAAAGAGTCAATAATGGAAATCTATAAAGAAGATATTGCAAGATTTAGAGTGTTAATTAGCTCTGATGTCGAAGAAGATTCTTTGGATATGATAAAAAATAAAAAAGTGCCTAAACTTAGATCATTGCAGGTACACAATTCTACCGTATATAGGTGGAATAGACCTTGCTATGGAATAAGTGACAATGGGAAACCTCATTTAAGAATAGAAAACAGAGTTATACCTTCAGGACCTACTGTTATTGATGAAGTGGCCAATGCTTGTTTTTGGTTAGGTCTTACTATAGGAATGGCTGATGAAGTGAAAGATATACGTAATCACATGTCATTTGAAGATGCAAGGGATAATTTTGGAAAAGCAGCACGATTTGGAATAGATAGTAAGTTTACTTGGTTTAATGACGAGAAAATAACCTGTGTAGATTTGATAATTAATAAGTTGATTCCTATTGCAATAAAAGGATTGCAAAAAAGAAAAGTCGATCAAAAGGATATAGATCTATACCTTGGAGTTATAAGAAAAAGAGCAGAAAATCATATGAATGGCGCAAGATGGATGCTACGTTCTTATTCTGATTTAATAAAAAAAACAACGCGTGATGAAGCGCTAACTATCTTGACTGCAAGTATTATCCAGAATCAGAAAAGTAATAAACCTGGTCATGAATGGGAACTACCTAAACTTAAAGATTTAAAGGAATACAAACCGGCACACTTAACTGTTTCGGAATTTATGGTGACAGATATATTTACGGTACAAAAAACGGATATTCTCGAACTTGCAGCAGAAATGATGGATTGGCAAAATGTAAATTATGCACCTGTAGAAGATAAAAATGGCAATCTGGTAGGTTTGGTAACAGCAAAATTAATTTTAAAGCATTTGGTCAGAAATAAGAGAAGTAGAAAAACTTGTATTGTAGAAAATATTATGGTTGCAAGTCCTGTCACAATAGATATAAAAGCGACTATCTTGGAAGCTATGAAAATAATGAAGGACAATCAAGTAAGTTGTCTTCCTGTGATTAGTAATGGAGACTTGGCAGGAATAATAACTGAAAAAGATTTTTTAAGAATATCAAGTAGATTAATAGAACGATTGGAAAATAACTAAATTGATTGCACCAATAATTATTTTTGCAACATCTAATAACTAAAACATCAATATGGCTTTTATAGGATTTGGCGGTAACGTAAAAAATAAAAAATTTGATTATATCCCTCAACACTATGATCCAGAATTAGAAAGGATAGAGAAGACTTATGCAAAGTATAATACGGGAAATCTGTCGGATGCCGAAGCAGTAAAAATGAGAATACAAAGTGGTCTTCGGTCAAAAGCTCGTGGCAACAAAGAAGTGAAAAAGAAAATGGTGCGTGCGGCTAATTTGAGGCTGATTTTAATTGTTGTGTTGTTGATTATACTTTGCTACTACGTATTGCAATCAAACGGATTTGAAAAAATGATAAATTCATTATTAACATAATCATTTATACACATCTCTATTGGAGTTTTTCGTCGACATTGTTATAGCAAAATCATAAGAATGTATATTTGTCGGCTAAAATTACATTAAGCTATGGTATGTTATTAGTATTTTGAATTAAATGAGTACATTTAGCTTATTCTATTCAAACTAACTAATAAAAATTATTATGAAAAAAACTTTACTAACTATTTTTTCTTTTGCTTTAATGATTACACTTGGATTTTCACAGACATTTTCTGATGATTTTGAAGGATATAATGTTGGAGATTACTTAGGGTCTAGTGCTCCAGAATGGACAACATGGGATGGTTCTGTTGGAGGGGCTTCTGATGTAAAAATTGTTGATGATAAGGCAAATAGTGGAACAAAATCGATTAAATTTTCTTCTGTTGCTGCTAATGGTGGACCGCAGGATGTAGTATTGTACTTTGGAGACAACAAACTGACAACTGGACAATTAGACTTTAGTACTGCAATATATGTTGGAACTGGTGCTTATTTTAATTTTCAAGCAGAAAAAACTATCGGTACTACATGGGCAATGAATGCTTTTTTTGAAGCAAATGGCGTTGGTCGAATCACAGGAAGTGGAAATGAAACTCTTGTAAACTTCAATTATCCTATGGGTGAGTGGTTTGATTTTAAAATGACTGTAAATTTTGACGCGAATAAGTGGTCATTTGATATCAATGGAGTATGTGCAGGATCATTTTCTAATCCAAATAATTCAATAGCTTCTATTGATATTTTTCCGTTGAGTGGTAATTCATTTTATATCGATGATTTTAGTTATGAGTATAATGAAGAGTCGCCAGAAATATTGAATGATGCTAAGTTTTCATTGACAGCTTCTGAAGAAAATGGATTAGTGGGTACAAAGACAGATTTAAAAGGTGTAATAGGAAATGCTGGTACTACTGCAATAACTTCGTTTGAAGTAGAAATGAATGTAGATGGTACCACAACACCTGTAACGGTAGATAATGTGACTATTGAGCAAGGAGCGGCAATGGAATTTGTTATTGCTGATGCTTATGAGATAAGAGAAGGATTTGCAGAGGTTTCTGCAATGATAACTTCTATAAATGATGGCAATTTTAACGATGAAGACTTATGTAATGATAGTGGTAAAGTATTTTTGTTTGGTAGTGTACCTGCACCACACAAAAAAGTTATAGTAGAAGAAGCAACAGGTACTTGGTGTGGATGGTGTCCAAGAGGAACTGTCGCATTAGAGAAAATGAGTCATAAGTATCCTGATAGATTTATTGGAATCGCTGTACACAATGGTGATCCAATGGTAGTTGAAGATTATGATACAGGATTAAATGCATCTGGATATCCAAATGCTCTTGTTAATAGAGGAGCATTTATGGATCCTTCTGTTATAGAAACTCCTTTTTTAGGTGCAGTAAAAGAGCCATCTATCGCATCTATGATACAAGGTGCTAGTTGGAATGCTGCTTCAAGAGAGCTAAGGATATCAGTAATATTAAAAGCAGAAAAAAACATATCTACTAATCATAAAATCAATGTTGTATTAACTGAAGATGATGTAGAAGGTACTGGTTCGTCATGGAAACAAGCTAATTATTTTTCAGGGGCTCAAGATTTAATATCTTATGATGGTACGAATTGGAGAGATCTTCCAGCGAATGTAACAACGGACTATGATCATGTAGCCAGAGCAATGTTAGCACCATATACAGGACTTGAAAATAGTTTTACTGAAGATTTGAATGTTAATGACGAAAAAGTATTTAACTTTTCATATGCAGTTTCTTCCGATTTTGATATTACAAAAATGCACATTGTTACAATGATAATCAATCCAGATGGGACAATTGATACTGGAGAAAGTAATAGTATCGAAGAGGCAGAAGAAAATGGTTATACAGAAACCACAGGAATCGAAGACATTGTTTTTGGTAATGCAGTAAATATATATCCTAATCCATTCTCAAACTATACCAATGTGAGTATTAATTTGCCACAAACGACGGATGTTAATATCAAAGTTTCTGATATGACTGGTAAAATTTTGAGAGAGAAGAACTATACTAATCAATCAGGATATTTCACAACAAAAATTGATGGTACAGCTTTGCCTGCAGGAGTATATCTAATTCACATTAATAGTGATAATGCAAATACAACAAAGCGAATTTCTATTGTGAAATAAATGCAAATTAAAAAGTAATAAAAATACTAGGCAATTTAAAGAGGCTGTTTCAATTGAGACAGCCTCTTTCTATTTTACTATTGACAAGTTCTAAATTTCAGGAATCGAATTTAGAGTGTTGATAATTATAGCAGGAGAGGTATGAAAAATGAAATTGATTTAATATAAATATCATTTTAAAGCTATTTTATTATATTTATGCAATAATTGTAGGTTTTTACATTCTCCAATCATGGTGAGATGATTAAAATCTATGATGTGGATAAAAATCCAATACTATGACTCAAAAAGAAAATGCTAAAGCTTACTGGAAAGAAAATTTAAAATACTTGATGATATTGTTAATTATTTGGTTTGTTGTATCATTTGGATTTGGAATTTTATTGGTAGATCAATTAAATACTATAAAAATTGGAGGTTTCAAATTGGGCTTTTGGTTTGCACAGCAAGGTGCAATGTATGTATTTGTAGTATTAATATTCGTATATGTAAGATTGATGAATAAATTAGATAAGAAATACGGATACGACGAGGAATAATAAGTAAATAAAAAAAACACAATGGGTATATTAACTTGGACATGGATACTTGTCGGGATAACATTTACACTATATATTGGGATTGCTATTTGGGCTAGAGCCGGCTCCTCAAAAGAATTTTATGTTGCAGGAGGAGGAGTGCCACCACTACTTAATGGTATGGCTACTGCCGCAGATTGGATGTCGGCGGCGTCATTTATATCATTGGCAGGTATTGTGTCATTTACGGGATATGATGGTTCCGTGTATTTACTTGGCTGGACCGGTGGTTATGTATTGTTAGCGTTATTACTAGCACCATACCTTAGGAAGTTCGGGAAATTTACTGTCCCTGATTTTATTGGTGATCGTTATTACTCTAATACTGCCAGAATAGTTGCAGTTATAGCGGCACTAATCGTATCATTTACATATGTAGCAGGACAGATGCGTGGAGTTGGTATAGTGTTTTCTAGATACCTCGAAGTAGATATTAATACAGGTGTTTATATTGGGATGGCGATAGTCTTATTCTATGCAGTTTTAGGAGGAATGAAAGGTATTACTTATACACAAGTGGCGCAATATTGTGTGTTGATATTTGCATTTATGGTTCCTGCTATATTTATATCTATACAAATGACAGGAA
>JAZGFD010000333.1:0-3875 GCA_036479115.1 Saprospiraceae bacterium
TGAGTTGTTTTGGATGAGATTTACATTTATTGAGATTCGGTGATGCCTGAGTATCAGCTAATTAAAAAAAATATAAAGATCGCCAAAAGAAACTTTTTTGATTTTGTGTGTTTCCGGAGTGGGCTCATTATTAGTACATAATTTTATTCAATTCGTCGTATCTGCTATATTCGAGTATGGCGTCCATTATCTTTCTGATCACAAATTCTCTAATCTTCTGTTTCTCATATTCCAATGAAGTAAACCCAGCCAAGGATAATTTGGAACTATAAGTTACATAATAATCATCTACTTCATTTACGTGATTTATGTCTTTTCGTGGGCTCCATTGTACGTCTATGAGATATTTAAGTTCTAATTCTTTTGTAAACAGTCCATCACTTACGATATCTATTTGTTCATTGTTTAGTTCAATACAGAGGTCTAGAAGATTACCATCTGAGTGATATTTTTCATTGCCTATATTAAGAGTAGTAGAGAAGAAGTTGTATTTATTGAGAATCTCATCTCCTTTAAATTTGTAAGTACCATTTACGATGTCCCCAATTTCAAAACATCGATTTTGAAAGTTAACTTCCTTAACAACATAAGGCGCTCCTTTCCAATTATTGTCGGCTACTGTGGCTGTTATGTAAGTGTAATTATAATAAGCAAAATATACTTTAATCTTCGCTATTCCGATGAAAGCAATAATTAAGACAAGAGCAAGTATTTCTACTTTGATATGTTTCATGATGGTGTATTTATAAAAAATGAAGAAAAAAAGCCCCAAGACGTTATGCCTAGGAGCTTTTTTAATCTTTTTACGTAAAAGTATATCTAGCTAGCTACTTCACCTGCTGGCTTGAATACTTTGCCTTTTATGTATAAGTAACTATTTACTGGATCAGTATTAGCAGTAATGGTTACTCTTTTGTTTTCAGCTCTTCCTTCAGGCTGACCTTTTCCTCTTGAGTCATATTGCACTTTAATCTCACCTTCTCCACCTACTGGAATTGGTTCTCTTGGCCAATCAGGAACTGTGCAGCCACATGATCCTTGAGCTTTAGAGATAACCAATGGCTCGTCACCTGTGTTTTTAAATTTGAACATGTAAGTTACTTTGTCTCCTTCAGTGATTTCTCCAAAATCATGCTCAGTATTTGTAAATACTAATGATGTAAGAGGCCCTACTGGCACTGTAGATGCAGGATCGGCAGATGGAGTAGGCGTCGTAGTAGAAGTAGGTGTAACACTTGCAGGTGCAGCGGCAGTAGAATCTCCTCCTTCTTTACAAGATGTCATTGATAATGCAGCTATGACAGCTACTAGTGATAAAAATTTAAAAAATTTCATTATAAATAATTTTTATGATTTACAAAATATTGTTATATAGTAAAATTATAAAGTATTTCTTTCATTTGCCAATCGTATACCCTTATTATACATTGGTTAACAACCAGTTAACAAAAAATAGTCTGATCTGACCGACGCAATTGAAAGGATGAGCAAAACCATATTTCAAGAATTGGCATCAAAAGTTATTGCATAAATAACCAAATAAGCAGCACATGCTTGTTAAACAACCTCCAAGTAATGAATGTCCAGAATAAACCTCCTGACTTCTTCTAATAACTTTCTTTGTACCATAGGGTAATCAATTTGTCTAAAAACCATGAGTTTCAACTCATCCAAGGCACTAGAGTACCGGCCATTTAGAGATAGTTTTTGTGCAAAGTATCTATATATGTTTTCAAACCGGATCACCTGTTCTCTAGCTAGATAGGAATCCTTATTGATAAATGCTTCTTCTACTTCAAATCTAAGGTCATAGAGATCAGATATTGTTCTGTCTTGTTGTGATGTAAATGATGATGCCATGAATACAGTTTTCTGATTTAAAAGTTAAAAACAGGTAACTATTCAGCTCGTACAACTTTAAAACTCACCTATGAGGTAAGTGAAAAACAGATATTTTTTTCGAAATTCATATCAATTGAACAGTTGAAAAACTAATCATTTCAGGAAAGATAAGGCTCGGTTAAAAGTAACAGAACTGTCTTTATTCATTGGTTATTACAAACATATATAATTATTTCATATAATAAAAATAATTATGTATCTAAATCCAAGATTTAAATTCATTTATGTTAAGAGTATTTAAGCAATATTCAGGCATAAGGCCACCTTTTCGTGCAGCTATTACTCCATACTTTACGTCATCAATGCCATCAATACTATGTGCGTCGGGATTTATAGACACCATTCCATCTTTGCTCATAATATAATCTATCCACTTCCAATCGATGTCTAAGCGAAGCGGGTTAGCATTAATTTCGATCACTACTTCATTTGCAACACAGGCATCTATAAGTTTTTTATGATCGATAGGGTAGCCTTCCCTACTGAGTAAAAGTCTGCCCGTAGGATGGCCTAATATTCTGGTATGTGGATTTTCTACGGCTTTGATTAGCCTGGTCATGGATTTTTTAAGATCCATCTTCAAATTGGAGTGAATACTTGATATGACACAATCAAAACCTGAAAGTATATCATCGGAATAATCCAATGAGCCGTCATTTAAAATATCGCTTTCTATTCCTTTAAATAGGTGAAAATCATCCCACTTTCTATTAAGCTTATCAATTTCTGCCCATTGAAGAAATACACGTTCTTCTTCAAGACCATTTGCATAAAATGCAGATTTTGAGTGATCTGAAATGAGAAGATACTCATATCCCTTCTCACGAGTTGCTTCCGCCATTTCCTTCAATGTATGCAAGCCATCAGAGTAGGTGCAGTGATTATGAATAAGCCCTTTTATATCACTATTTGCTATGAGTGACAATTCTCCAGATCTTGCTCTTTCTATGATTATGGGATTTTCTCTACATTCGGAAGGAATAAAGGCAATATCTAAAGCATCAAATACTTCCTCTTCTTCATATATTTCATTTACAGATCCAAATAGTTCAATGACGTGATCGAGAAATTCTTCAGAACAAGAATGTTGAAATTTCACACTGGCAAAACTTGATTCGTCAGTATATTCTAGCTTAAAAGGAATGCTATTATATGTGAATTGATCATTAATACCAGCAACCCCTTCATGAATGACCAGTGACTCTTTAAGATGTTCTTCTTGAGCGGTGGTGAGAAAAATAAGCTGCTCTACTATAGGCATTTTACGATCCAGATCACCGCAAAAGTCAGTCATAGCATCAGGAGAATGTTTTTGAATAAGGTTTAAAATTTCCAATGCATCAGGTAAAATTTTACCATAAAGAAACTTGCCTTTTGACTCCATGAAATATTTCAGTTGTTTCATCGTCTGTGTCTGGGTTTTGGCGCCAAAACCACTTAACTCTACGAGCCTATTTTCTTCACATGCATAGAGTAGCTCTCCTGGTGATTCTATACCCAAACCATCCCACACTGTCCTTATTTTTTTAGGTCCAAGACCTTTTATATCCAATAATTCGACAATGCCTGGTGGAGTAATACTCAAGTATTTATTGAGTAATTGTAGCTCACCTGTATCTTTTAGTTCGATGATCTTTTCAGAAATTGCTTTGCCTATGCCTCTAATATCGCGAAGGGTAGCAATGTCCATTTCTGCTACAGGTTCAGTCAGTTTTCTGATAGTAAGATATGCATTGAGATATGATTTAGTTTTAAAAGAACTTTCACCATGCAATTCCATTATTTTACCTAACGTACTGAATATTTTAGCTATTTTTCTATTGGTCACTTATGTATTAATCTTATCATTATGCAAAAAGGGATTGAACAAAAAATTATTAAAAAAATAAAAATTTCATCACTTTTTTGTAAAAAGGGTAATTTTTTCTTCTGGCACTATATATTACATTTTATCTTTTAATTCCTTCTTTATA
>JAZGFD010000334.1:0-4829 GCA_036479115.1 Saprospiraceae bacterium
CGCTTCAATTTCTCCAGCAAACCCAGTTCCTGGTATCTCATTTTTTGGTTTTCTAAATCCCATAAATAATCTGCCAATTAGAGGGTACCCTGTTCGCATCATCGTACCAGCTCTGGTCACAGGGGCAGCGTGTATTTTTAATAAGACTTCATTGTTTTTTGGAACGGGTTTAACGACCTCTTGAAGTTCAAATATTTCTGGCCCGCCGTATTTTATAGATATTACGGCTTTCATCATTTGTGCTTTCATTTCCATTGTTTTTGATTAGAATTTATTGAAGCTACTCTGGTTAAGAGCATTTCATACTACAAAGGAAGCCACAAACAGAAGATCAATCGTTCCAGTTTTGAAATCCGAACTTATTTACCAGCTATTTCTTTCCAATAAACTTTAGGTGTTTTACCTTCCATTTTTTTGAAAAATGTATTAAAGACTGTTTTAGAATTAAAGCCACTATCATAAGCCAAACCAAGAATGGTAAGGTGATGATTGGCAGGATTGACAACCTTAGTTTTAAATGTTTTTAAACGGTATAAATTAACGTATTCTGAAAAGTTTTTATCAAAGCCTTCATTGAGTAATTGTGACAAATAGTTGGACTGTAAATCCAGCATTTGAGCTAAATCCCGGAGCGTCAACTCAGGATTGAGATAAGGTTCCTTTTCAACCATTATTGCTTCTAACTGATTTTTGTATTGTTCAATCAGATTTTTGTCAAGTAATGACTTTTTATACTTTCTTCTTGATAAATCAACTATATCTCCTTTGTTAAAAATGTCAGGCATCACTTCTTGAAAACGAGGAATTGACCAAAGCGGCTTAGCAATTGGGTCTGTATAAAGTAGTAGAACCAGTGGCATGTGATAGTCAATTGCTTTTTCAAGCCATGCAATAGCTTCATCATATTTGCCGATTATTGTATTCACAAGGATTAGAAAATTAAGAGCACTACCTATTGAATCTGTTTGAAGCATGGCTTCCAATTTGGAAGTATATTCTTCAGTTTTCGAAACATCACCTAAGGCTGCATATGCCATTGCTGTTCCTCCTAGTTTTGTTAAATAACCTTCGTTTTTATCTACAAGATTTTGAAAAAACAACAAGCCTTCTTCCGGTCGTCCAGTGAGTAAAAAAGATTCTCCAATATATAAATGTGGAAACGGTAAATCAGGTTTGAGAGAAAGGCTTTTCTCAAAGAAGGGCATTGCTTTATCATACTTTTCTTTTAGGTGAAAAATAAATCCTTTAAAGTGATTATTCATTGCAGAAAAAGGGTCGAGTTGAAGCGCCTTATCGATATAATTTAATGAAGCTTCAAATTTCCCTTCTATAGCAAGATAGTTTGACATCGTCAAATACATATCATCCATTGGGCGTATTTCCATAGCCTTGATAATGTGCCGATAAGCGCCTTCAAAATCCCAGTTTTGCCAGCTACAGATCCAAGAAAGATTACGTTGTGACTCTGGTAAATCTTCATCTAGTTCAAGCGCTGTATCTAAAAATGGTTGTGCTTTGAGGAAAGCCTCTTTTGAAGGCATTAGTCCCATTGTTCCAAGAAATGTATAACCCTGATTGATATCCAAATAGGGCAATGGAAAATCAGGCTGTTGAGCGATTACTTCTTCAAAAATTGAAATGGCTTTTGCTGTACTAGTTTGTGTTAATTTCATCAAATAGTACCTTCCTTTCATGTAAAGCTGATAAGTTTTAACAGGAATATCATGAACATCTACTAATTTTTCCCCGATGTCAAAATGCCCCAAGTGTTCCCGTAATTTATCAGCGATTAACAGGCTAATTTCATCTTGCACCGCAAAGATGTCATCGACCGACCTGTCAAATGTCTCTGACCAAAAATGAAAATCATCGGTCACATCTATCAACTGAGATGTAATACGCATTTTATTCCCTGCCAAACGAATGCTTCCTTCCAAAATAGTAGAAACATTTAGTTCTTCACCAATCTGTCGGATCGGAATATTCTTATTTTTAAAATGGAAAGAGGATGTTCTGGAAGTAACTTTTAGTTCCTTTATTTTAGCCAATGCATTTATGATTTCTTCTGTCATTCCATCACTGAAGTATTCATTTTCTTGATCAGAACTTATATTAACGAATGGAAGTACAGCAATTGATTTGGTCACTTGTTTTTGCTTCCCTTTAAAATCAGCAGGTGTAGGTACAATTATCTCATTATTTTTTACAGCAAATATTTCGATTGGCTGCGTAATATTTTTTAATTCAAAATGCCCAAATGACAGGGTCGAAATATAGTGATGATTTTTAAGTTCTTTATTCAACCTTCCTGATAATAATACTGCTCCTGCTATACCCAAACTTTCAATACGAGAAGCCAAATTCACGCTATCTCCATAAATTTCAGTCCCATCAAAAACAATGTCGCCAATATGCAAACCAATACGTATAGGGACTTTTTCGCCTTTTTGCAATTCTTTTTGAATGACTATTGCACATTCCACTGCCTTTACCCCACTTTGAAAAATACTCAAAGTACCATCACCAAAATATTGCAATATTTCACCGTTATGGGCTTGGTGTTGTTTTTCAAAAACCTCCCTGTGTCGAGTTCTAACCGAGACTGCTTTTTCTTCGTTTTCCTGCATTAAGGCAGTATAACCAACAATGTCAGTGAACATAATGGCAGCAAGTCGTCGGTGTTTGTTTTTGTTTTGCATCAGGGTAAAAATTTATTTATCCGCCTTCAATCGTGCGCTCAGAGTCAAGTAAAGTATTCTGTAACTATAGGTAGTATCAATTTTGGCTACTTACAAATTAATTGCCTAAATATACAAAGGTTCCGAGTCTGATACTTTTTGACGAAGTAGGAGTGATAATCACACACTTTCCTATTTTTTGAAATAGAAAACTCAATTTTGGAAACTCAATTTTGGAAATGCAATCGTTATGATTCGAAGTGATTTACTCCTATTGAAAAAAAAGGTAAAAAGAGGGTTTTATAAAGAATTTTTTAATGCCAAAAATGGCGTGCAACACTCATTTTAAAAATTCCATTCAATAAATATACGGGCTACAGAGGTTTTGTAAAATGACGAAAACAGAAAAAAGGATGAAAATAACTTCTCATCCCCCTAATCAAGTCTTGATTGTAATATTTTCTATTGCTTTATATCAATGACGTAGTTGTCCATATTATCATCACCAATTACATTGACTTCTCTTATAAAAATAAGATAATAATTCTCTCCATTTCTTACTGCAAAACTATCTCCTACATTCACCAATGGACTTACTACTTCATTGTTAGCATTGGTAACTGTAAAATCTATACCTACTTCAAATAGTCCAACTAGATCTGCTCTCAGGAAATCATTGATGAAATCGTAATTCTCACTTAGTCCATTCATGCCAATTTCTAGAGACCTCACAATAGAGCCATTAGCGCCTGAAATTTGTCGTTTCCAATTGTCTGTAATCGGTTGATTCAGATCAATGCCTTCATCTTTTATTTCGGCTAACGAGCTCATTGATCCTGTACCCAAACCTTCATCCAAATCAAGACCACCTCTTCCTTCAGGCCCAGCAGCATTAAATAACACCCCAAAGATATTGTTAGTAGGTTTTCCTACTACTATTGTAATATCAATAAACGCACCTCTCTCATTTTCATCAATGATAAATATTCTGTACCCTTTTGCCCCTTGCTCATGTACTCGAATGTAAATGCTTTTACTAAATCCTTTTTTGTCCTCTGTTGGTACTGCAAAAGGGTTATCATCAAACTGGGTATCAGTATTACCATAATAAAATCGTGTGTGTTCTTCTATTGTTCCTTCTGAATCAGCAATAATTATAAAACCAAAATCCGCACTTCCAAGTATGGCCTCCAATTTTATCTCAACCAAAGTATTGGGCGAAACTTCAAAGGTATTGATACCTAAATTATTGAGTAAAGGGTCGGCTATCAGAGTACTGACTTGGACTTCTACCGTTTCACCAAGTTCATTCTCATCCACAATGTTAAATGCGTATGTGCTCATTATCTCTTGATCTGAAGTCGAAATTTCAAATCTGTAAGAAAATTCGTCTTTCTCACTGCCTAGTATCAATTTCGGATTAGCAACAATGAGTTTGCCATCCTGTAAAATTCGAGAAGCTTCTACCAACTTTCCATTCTCAGTAATTTTTAAAACATCCATTAATGAACTTCCGGCTATACCACTAAGAGTGATAATAAATGTTTGGCTAGGATTCAATTCTATCTTTTCGCTTCCAAATCCACCTTCTACCTTGATAGTAAGAGCAGGAGGAGAGTCAAATTCGTTACCTCCACCAACTACAGGGCCATCCGAAGTACAAGAAAAAATTACCACCCCCAATGTGAAAAACAAGAATTTGAAAAAAAATTTTGTCGGTCTCATAGCTTTATATTTTGATATACTATTTAAACGCAACTTAGATGCCACCATCGGATTAATATGATGTTAAAATATTAATAAACACTTATAACTTTGGAGGATATTGAGCCAATAAACTTATTATTCTTCATAATTTGAACTCAAATATGGTATGTTTTGGTCTTGACCAATAATATTGAGCCCACTCCGATAACATAAAAAATCTAAAATGTTTCTTTTAGTGATCTCATCCTTTTATTCAATCTGTTAATACACACAGGCATCAATAAATCTCAAAAAATGAAAATATCATCTAGAATAATTGAGCCCACTCCGGAAACACACAAAATCAAAAAAGTTTCTTTTGGCGATCTTTATATTTTTTTTAATTAGCTGATACTCAGGCATCACCGAATCTCAATAAATGTAAATCTCATCCAAAACAACTCA
>JAZGFD010000335.1:0-7787 GCA_036479115.1 Saprospiraceae bacterium
TCTACTACTTCCTGTAGCAAGCCTTTGACATGTACGAAAAACTTTTCATTGGTTCCATCTTCTTTGATAAAGCCATAACCTTTTTCACTGTTAAAAAACTCAATTTTTCCAACTCGAGGTGCAGTAAGGTCTTCTGCTGTCTTGTGAGGTACACCTAGCTTTATATCTTCGGCCTTAATAATTCTCTTTTTTAACGGATCTGGAGGAGTGTCCGTAATGTATCCATTTTCATCTACATAGGAAAACAATTGGTCACCTGTTCTTTTTGGAGCTGCTTTACGCTCTGCCTTTCTTTGCCGTTTATCTTCACGTTTTTTTAATCGCTTTTTCTCTTTTTCCTTTTTGTTATAAGTTTCTTGTGATTTTGACATATGTTTTTTTTATAAATGTTTTTATATGATGATCAAAGTCATTGCGTACCTTAGTAAAATGATTTTTACAATTACTCATCAATCACTTAAACAACTGAAAATTAAGGGGCAAAAGTTCCTTTTATATCAAATTCCTTTCCAGTTCTATTCCAAATTCTTTCTGAACTAATTGACACAATTACATTTAGGGTGCACGAAAATACTTAAACTCTTCGAAAGATTATCACTTTAAAAATTAAGTAATATTAAGAAACAACAAACTAAATTTCAAAAATTCTTTCTTATAAAACAATTCCCAATACTTTTAATTGAATCCTAATCTCACTTATATTTGTGCCTACGTAGTGGCTGAAAGAAAACTCAATAATATTAAAAATGAAAATTCTCGTGATCAACCTCTAAGTATTGGTTAAACAGGGGGCGTCATTTTCTTAAAAAAACATCGTAAAAAGATACCCTAATAATATTGTTGAACTTAGGTTCGTCCATAAAAAAAAATGAATAAATGAAAAGAGCACTCATATTCCCAGGTCAGGCAGCACAATTTGAAGGAATGGGTAGATTATTGGTGGAGTCTCATGTTCACCTGAATGACATTTTGGATCATGCCAATGACATTTTAGGGTTTGATATCAGATCAATAATGTTTGACGGGAGTGCCGAAGATTTGAAGCGTACTGACGTGACTCAACCGGCTGTTTTTATTCATTCTTATATGATGCTTAAGTCTAGAAAAGCCGTAGAATTTGAGGCAACAGCTGGGCATTCTTTAGGCGAGATTACGGCTCTTGTAGCGGCTGATGTGTTAAGTTTTGAAGAGGGATTGGGATTGGTTAAAACAAGGTCAGAATTAATGCAAGAAGCATGCAAAGCAACAAATGGAAGTATGGCTGCTATTATAGGGTTAGAGGATGAAACAGTAGAGAAAATTTGCAATGAGGTAGACGGAATCGTAGTGGCAGCTAATTATAATTGCCCTGGCCAATTGGTGATTTCTGGCGATATGGATGCACTACAAATTGCCACATCCAAAATGACAGAAGCTGGAGCAAGGAGAGCTATAATTCTCAATGTAGGAGGAGCTTTTCACTCGGCATTAATGTCTTCCGCCTCGAAAGGCTTAGCAGCAGCTATCAATGCAATTAACTTCCAAGCACCGAAATGTGCCATTTATCAGAACGTCGATGCCAAACCAAACACTGACCCAGAATTAATCAAAGCTAACTTGATAGCTCAGCTCGATTCACCGGTAAGATGGGCACAGATCATACAAAACATGATAACAAGTGGGATAGAAGAATTTATAGAAGTAGGTGGCAAAGGAAATATCCTAAATGGTATGATCCGACGTATAGACCGCAGTGCTAAAATAGAAGCATGGAAAGAATGAAATCACAACATACTGTAGGCAAAGGCAGCCTTCTTATAGCTGAACCTTTTATGTCAGACCAACATTTTGGACGATCTGTTATTCTGCTGTGTAGCCATGAAGATAAAGTTGGAACGGTAGGTTTTGTTCTTAACAAAGAGCTAGACCTTACAGTTAATGATTTGATGTCAGATTTTCCAGAATTTGAAGCCCCTGTATATTCTGGTGGCCCTGTGGCGGCTGAGACCATACATTATATACATGACAAGGGCGGCATTTTAGATGACAGCGAAGAAGTGGGTAATGGAATATACTGGGGAGGGGATTTTGATAAATTAAAATTTCTTATTAAATCAGAACTGATCATGCCTCATAACATCCGTTTTTTCTTGGGTTATGCAGGGTGGTCAGAGAATCAGCTCAAAGATGAACTCACTTACGGATCATGGCTGGTATCACCTATGCATTCCAATTTTGTACTTTATACAAAACCACAAGAATTGTGGCAAAAAGTGATGATACAAAAAGGTAATTCTTACGAAGTCATCGGGCAAATGCCAGATTCATATTATTTAAATTAGACATTACTACAACCCAACCTTGCCAAACCTTTTATCTAATTGATACTTAATTGCTTTCATATCCTTTGGCAGATCAGCTTCTACTTGATAATTTTTACCATTATTATCAGGGAGGTCAAATTTTAGCATTGCAGCATGAAGCGGTGTTCTTTTTAGGAGTGGTTTTTCTTCCATTCCTTTTTTAATATTTACTTTTTTCTTTTTTATTGATGAAAGGTAAAATTTGCTTTGATAACCATAAGCAGGATCTACCAAAAGCGGGCAGCCGATATAAGCCAAGTGTACTCTGATCTGGTGCGTACGACCTGTGAGCAGCGAAAGGCGAAGTAAAGCATATTCTTCCCATGACTGTGTAACGGTGTAATCTGTTATTGAATTTTTACCCAAATTACTGACGACATAAGTCCCTTTTTTGGTTTTATGTTCTCGTATTGCGCCTTCTATTATTCCTTTTGTGCTCGGTGGCGTATTGACTGTAATAGCAATATATTCTTTTGTTACCATACCTTCTTGCCATATTGCTGATAACAAGGCATGTGCTTCGGCTTTCTTAGCAAATACAATTACTCCAGAAGTATCCATATCTAGCCTGTGCACTGTAAAAATATCTCCGTAGTGATGCTTTAGCATAGACCTCAGATTGGGTTTGTCATGGTCAAACCGATCGGGAATGCTAAGAAGACCAGGAGTTTTATTGATGAATACAAAATCATCGTCTTCAAAAAGGATGTTTGTCTTAAGATATTTATTCACTGAGGTCTTTGAAGTTTTTTATACCTGAAATATAATATTTCCAAGGAAGGTTAATTCTAATTTGGCCTACCCTATTGGGGGCGTGTTTTTTAAATCTGCTAATCATAAGCCTTATATTTCTACGTTTATTGAGGTAATAAGGCAACTTTATTGTATTAAAGAAATAAGCTTTCCAGATAGCTGCAAAAAGGCCAACTTTCCCTTGTAAAAGAAATAAAAATGACGACCCTAAATCGAATAGATATCGTGTTAAAAGTACTCTTAAAAGTAGGGGCTCATTTTTAATTATGGTTCTTATGTTATTTCTGTAGTTTAAAAAAGCTTTTCTTGGGTTGTCATAATCCAAGGTACCTCCGCCTAAGTGATATACAGTGCTCGTGCCTAAATATTTTAAATTATAACCAGCATTCTTAAGCCTCCAGCACAAATCAATCTCTTCATGGTGAGCAAAATAATCAGGGTCAAACCCTCCAAATTTCTTGAACAAATCTGTTCTAATCACCATCGCAGCCCCACTTATCCAGAACACTTCTGAGGTATCATTGTACTGCCCACTATCTTCTTCTATATTATCAAAAATCCGCCCTCGGCAAAAAGGATAGCCCAGCTTGTCAATAAGGCCTCCTCCGGCTCCGGCATATTCGAATGTTGACTTTTCCTCAAGAGATAATATTTTGGGTTGTACTGCTGCAATGCTATTATCACTTTCTAGCAAATCAATAATTGTATCTAACCAATTATCAGTCACTAATACATCAGAATTAATCAAGGCCATGTATTCTGTATTTATACTTTCTATGCCCCTGTTATAACCTCCTGCAAAACCATGATTTTCGGTTAATTGGATGATTTTTACTTCTGGATGCCATTGTTCAAGAAAGTATACAGATTTATCTGTAGAGGCATTATCAATAACACAAATGTCAAAATTTCCTTTTGATGAATACAACATTTTGGGAAGATAGGCCTCTAGCATCTCCTCACCATTATAATTCAGAATGGCGATGGTTACTTTTGCATTCTCGTGGTTCTGGTCATTCTTTAATCTGAAATATGAGTTTACAGCATTTTGGTCTAATGATATGGCCTCGCTGAGGATAGCCATGTTTTTAAACTGTTCATCATCCCTAATTTTTTTATAAAAACTGATGATTATTTTTTCGCCATAAACCTCTTGGTCAAAATCAAAAATATTCACTTCTACTCTAGGCTTCAAATCCTCAGATATTGTAGATCGGGTACCGATATATAGCATGCCTAGGTATAGCTTATCTCTTATTTTAATTTTTACAGCATATATTCCGTTTTGTGGAATGATTTTTTTAGGATGATCCAATTTTATATTTGCTGTAGGAAACCCTAACGTACGGCCTATTTTATCTCCATGTACTATCTTACCTCTTATTGCAAAGGCATACCCCAGAAGGTTATTGGCTAGTGGGATATCCCCTACTTTCAGAGCATTTCTGATTTTAGTGCTGCTGATATTCATAGTATTAATATGCTGAGCAGGAGTGACTTCTACTTCAAAACCATCGCGCTTACCATAATCTTCCAGCATCTCAAATCCACCACCTCTGTTTAACCCAAATCTGTGATCGTAACCTATGACAATTAATTGTGGATCAAATTTTTTAATTACCACATTCTCAATATACTCCTGAGGAGTGATCTGTGAAAATTCGATTTTAAAAGGAATAATAACGAAATGATCAGCGCCCAATGACTCTAATAATTCGATTTTATCATCTACACTTGATATGAGTTTAAGTGTCTTGTCTTTAGGGTAAATGATTTCTCGGGGATGAGGATGAAAAGAAATGATAACGCTCTGGGTATTTCTTTTTTTAGCTTTTTGTATTACTTCATTTAGGATCACACGATGCCCCTTATGGATACCATCAAATGATCCAAATGTGATAACAGGTTTTTCGAATATCGGTAAGCTGTATAGTCCTCGATGTACTTCCAATCAATAAGACTTTTAAAATTTGCTACACAAAGGTAGAATATTATACATGATGATGACGGGTAATTTAATACTAATCAACAAATAATATCAAGGGAGTTTGTAGAATTATATCTTCTACTCTGAGAATGAGAATCTGATTTTGTATTTTAGCATTAAATCATGAAAAGTAGTCCTTGACATGGAATAAAAATAACGATAACTTCTCTAGGTATTTCTTTTGGGTCATTTCTACCAAACAGGCAGGTAAAAAAATGTTGGTTTTTGTGCCAATTGAGGCCCATTAGAGCATAAATAGCAGAATGGTTACCAATCTATTTTATTGGTGAGTGAATCTCAATAATGTCGCCATATCTTCGATATGAAACGAGAATAGCCAAAAAAGTAGCGTAAAAAGAGTTTTTATAACGAAATTTAATGTACCTGAGTAGTTACAAAATAACAACGACATGCACAGAATTCACCTTTTTTCTATCATACTATTGTTAAGTTGTTCAAATGATGCTTTTGATCACTCAGAGCATGCAGAACGAGAGCGATGGCAAGCACATCAATCGAATACAGAAATTATTCGTGATGATTTTGGAGTCCCCCATATTTATGGGAAAACCGATGCAGACGCTGTTTTTGGATTACTTTATTCCCAATGTGAGGATGACTTCAATAGAGTTGAGCAAAATTATATCTGGGCTATAGGACGGTTGGCAGAAGTGGAAGGTGAAAAAGCGTTGTATAGTGACTTAAGATCACGGCTTTTTATGACTGAGCAAGAAGCCAAACAAAATTTTGACAAAAGTCCAGATTGGCTTAAAAAACTATGTGTGGCATTTGCTGACGGTATTAACTTTTACTTGCACAATCACCCAGAAGTAACACCTAGATTATTGACACATTTTGAGCCTTGGATGCCCATGTATTTTAGTGAAGGTTCAATCGGTGGAGATATTGAAAGAGTATCAACGGCTAAGATTAAATCATTTTATGAAAAAGGAATGCCAATACTGGAAAGTGAAAATAAAGAAATCGAAAAAACTTTAGAATTGGCAGAACCTCAAGGATCTAATGGAATTGCTATATCGGGTAAATTGACAGAATCAGGAAACCCACTATTATTAATCAATCCTCATACGTCATTTTATTTTAGAGGAGAAGTACATGTAGTAAGTGAAGAGGGCTTGAATGTCTATGGTGCTGTCACATGGGGACAATTTTTTGTATATCAAGGATTTAATGAAAAAACAGGATGGATGCACACATCTACTTATACAGATGTAATAGATAATTATAAAGAACAAATAGCAAAATTAGATGGAAAATTGTTTTATGAATATGGTGAAGAACTAAGACCAGTAAAGTCTTCTAGTGTAGTCTTATCATATAAAGATGGAGATAAACTTAGTGAAAGAGAATTTCCAATGTACCATACTCATCATGGCCCTATCACCCATATGGAAGGAGACCAATGGATATCTACAGCTATGATGTGGGAACCTGTTAAGGCCCTGCAACAATCTTTTATCAGAACAAAACAAACAGGATATGAAGGGTTTAAAAAGATGATGGACATCAGGACAAACTCTTCAAACAATACTGTATATGCTGATGCCGAAGGAAACATAGCTTACTTTCATGGCAATTTTGTACCAATACGCGATACCAAGTATGACTACACCTTGCCAGTAGATGGCAGTAATCCCCAAACCGACTGGCAAGGCCTGCATCCTGTAGATGAAACCATTTTGGTGCTAAACCCCGAAAATGGATGGATTCAAAACTGTAATTCTACTCCTTTCACATCAGCTGCCGAGTTTAGCCCCAAAAGTGAAAACTACCCTCGCTATATGTCAATAGATAGAGAAAATTTTAGAGGATTACATGCTATAGATTTATTGACAGATAAGGATGGATATACCCTAGATAACCTTATAGATCTGGCTCATGACCCTTATATGCCCGCATTTGCGGCGTTGATACCAGGGCTTGTAACTGCTTATGATAAAATAGATCGCTCAGGTTCTCTTAAAAAAGCTATTGATATATTGCGTAAATGGGACTATAAAACTTCAAAAGAATCAGTTTCAATGACTTTAGCTCATTACTATGCCACCGAGTATTATAAAAATGGGCAACGACCAGAAGGCGCTACTCCTATGGAGTTTATTATTCATTGTGGAACAAGTTCTCCATTAGGAGAAAGAATTAAATTATTTAAAAATGCTATTTCTCTTTTAGAAAGTGATTTTGGTACTTGGGAAATGCCATGGGGCGAGGTAAATAGATACCAACGGTTAAATGGAAACATTAGTCAGCCATTTAATGACAATGAGCCAAGTGTAGCTGTAGGATTTGGATCAGGCAGATGGGGCGCTCTAGCAGCTTATGGACAACGATATGATAACGGTACTAAGAAACTATACGGCACTAGGGGCAATAGCTTTATTGCAGTGGTAGAATTTGGGGAGAAATTAAAAGCAAAATCTATGTTAGTCGGAGGACAGAGTGGTCATCCTAAATCGCCTCATTTTAGTGACCAAATAGAAGATTACACAAAAGCAAATTTTAAAACAGTCTCTTTCTATAAAGAAGATGTATTGAAACATGCAAAAGCACGATACTTGCCAGGAAAGGAGTAATAATAATCCAATTGTAAAAAAAAGATTGATTGGATTTGTTGTTTTGATATGCATTATAAGTACGTTCTTATTTTGCAAAAATGTCAATCACAATAAAGTTAAAGTAGATAT
>JAZGFD010000336.1:0-46137 GCA_036479115.1 Saprospiraceae bacterium
AAACTTTGAGTTTTTTGAAGTGACAAACTTATCTGGAGGATGTCCGTTTGTGACACTTTTCATTTTTAATGATTCATTTGAATCGTTATTTGATAGTGTTTCATGATCGACTAATTCTCTTCGGGTTTTCCCATTAGATAGGTGATAGGTATAAATGCCTTCTTTTGCAATGGGAGCATGAGCAAAGATAAAACCCTCATCAGTTCTTTTCGCTTTGCCCTTTAACCCTATTCTATCAAATCGCTCTACTTCTAGAAAGTCATTCCCATCCGTATTAATAGCAGGTTCAAACCCTTGCACTTTAAAATCATGCTCTTTTAACCAAGATTTTGCCTCATCAGCAGTAAATTTACTTTTCTTGAATCTAATTGAGGCAATTTCCGATTCCCCATCATTCCTGATACCAAATATTGCATCTATTCCTTCACCCAATTTATTGTTATCTCTTCTAAGAGATCTGAATTGATCAGGCTCTTTTATTCTTATTGCATGTTCATTTGGAAATGGCATAGTTAAGGCCTTATGTTTGTATCTTCTTGAAAAATTAAACCCTGAGCGATTGCGCTGTGGGTTAATAATGAGCTGAAATCATCCGCAAGTGCTATCACGATTCTATCATTCGTATTACCTCTAAGAAATACCCCACTATCTCCACGCATATGATTAAACTCTATTGACCATGATTTAGAAGGATTTTCTAGTGGTTTCACTTCATGAGAGTATGAAGCAAAATCACCTATTGTTTTAAGAGGTATTGGGACAATTTGGTCACCTGAAATTGTATCTGATTTAATGTTAAATTGTATTCCAAAAGTAAGAGCGCCAGCATTTGTATACTCGTCACTTGTTAAAACTGCATTTGCCCTAATTCTCATTAATGATCGAGTAATGTGATAAATGAATCCAACTGGAGGTTGTATAAAAAACTCTGTAGTCCCAACACCGCCACCTGTATAATTACCAATAGCATTGACATTTGTTTCAAGTTGTTGCACACTTGGGTTAGTTGCTTCCGTTGGATCTTTTGAGTAAAATCTTGTTAACCTGTTGGTTATTTCAACAAAATCTTTTGGAACTCCCATTATACAACCTTTTGTCCTGAAACATAAAATCGTTGGTCTACTACTCTACTCGTAAAATCATCTTCAAGAGTAACCACAAATCTTTGATTTAGAGCGCCAGATATTCTGACTGGGGCACCTAGGTCAGCCGTAAAGAGGATGTCCCCTTGTAATGCGGCAGGAGAACTTACTCTCTCAATGATAGTGCCAACATTTAATATTGCTTCCCAACTAGCATTAGTTTTTACGGTTTCACCACCAAGAAAGTCATGTAAAAGAGTCGTATCGCTTACACTATCTCCTTCTAAAGTGACTTTTATTCCATTTGCTAATATTGTACCATCACCATAATTACCAGCTTCAAAAGCCGTTGTTGTTGTAAATATCAACCCAAATTTATATATTTCAAATGTTTCTGTTGTATCTGGCAATACAAAAAACCTCGTTGGAGTAGCAAAGTTTCCACTAGCATCAGCATCACCGTCAGGTAATCCATCATCTGTACAATTTTGGCCTAGGATATCCATTGGTCTTATATATGGTTGCATAATTTACTCCAAAAAAAAAGGAGCCAACAAAAGAATTAATTAAAACTCTTTCATTGGCTCCATGATTTCGCTAAAAAACTTGGTTCACCAAATTTCGCCTAAATAAGGCTATTCAATAATAATATATATCAAAACGTTTTTAAGTCAATATATTTCTCATTCGCTCAATTTGTCGCATTGCAATTTCTCTCGCTCTACTTTTCTTCATACCACCGCCTTTCATAGCTGGCCCATATCCATAACAACTCGCATAAACATGATCAGGATCGACAAAAGAACCATTGAGATATTTAGTTATTGAAGTCGTTGCAGCCCCGACATCAAGGACTCCGTTTTTTTTCGGCATATAGTCACCACCAACAGGGTCAATCATTGCATCAGTCGGTGAAATATTTCTATCGCCGACATCTGGACTTGTTGCGTCTGATGTTAAAACGTCTGATTCTGTGGGGGAACCAGTCGCAAGATAACAAGTCCCTGATGTTACATGGATGTATAAGTTTCTTGCGATTCCATCAGTAGTAAAAAAAAGTGCTGCGCCCGTTACGGCACAATTGTAAAATACGAGGTGCTCAAAAACTGAGCTTGGGCTATTATCTCTTGTGCGTATAGCATTCTCACCATCAACGTTCATAATAAGACACTTTTTAATAAAATAGTCCCTAGTTTCTGATGTGCCTGTATCCCAAATAAATTGACCAACATGTCCATTCCCATTATAAGTACAATTCTCAAAAGTTCTACTACCAGAGCCAGCAACACCGATGAGATAGGATTGATAGTTAGCGCCAGCATCAACAGTTCTATTCCAATACATATTTATATATTTCAAATCACCGAGGGCTGTATCACTATAAAAATAGTAATTATTTGTAACAGTTGAGACAAACCCTTTACCATCGACCACCATCGAATATCCATCAAAATCAGACACAGGTGTCACAATACTAGCAAGAGGGACAGCGCTAATAAGCTCAGCAGTAACATTATCTGTAAATGTTGCGGGAATAGAATCAAACAACTGCTCCTCTGTAAGATAGTGAGCAGTGTAAACCGCTTGTTGTGGTGCTGTTAATGCATTCCAAGCCACCAAAGTTCCTATGGCATAATAAATCATACCTCAACCTCGATTTCTGGCCTTAATACTGATGTAATATGATCAGTTAGCATTGCAAGAGGTTGCTCTGTACAGTCTAAAACGTCTAATGTCTCATCTAGATTAAGAAAATCCTCATTGTTATAATCCTTTTCAGCCATCATTGTTTTTAAATCATCTAATTTGAAACATATTTCATGAGTTTTGAACAAATTAGAAAGATAGTCTTTCCACTCCTGATTGATCAGGAATATGAAACAATCTTTATTTCTGTATTCGATTTCATTTGTGATTGTTGATAATTGGAGTTGTTGGCATGCTCTATCAGTTGCACGCAAAAAAATTGCAAGGTAAGTAATCATTTTCTGTTGCCTTTGTTATTTATTTTTTTTAATTATTGCTTTAATCTCTCCATCAGTATTACTTATTCCCCCATCAGTGAAATTTATGCATATATTTATTTGTCCTGTAAACTTTTTCCCTGCTATTCTCATCTTCAATGCATCGTCAATTATTTCTTTTATAAATACAAGATGTTTGGTAAGATTATCTCTATCCATTATATCTTTCTATATTAATAAATCAAGATCTTTAATGCTTGAGAAGTCTGGAGATGCATTGCAACGGCAGTTGTGTATCGTGTACGCATCATTTATATTATAATAATTATTAAACGTTTCAAGGTTGTAAACATGAGAACTAAAATCAATCAAACTCTTATCAATAACTTTATAGAACTTGTGAGGAATGGCTGCACTCTTAAGGATTCTGGTGAACTTCTTGGGGTTAATGCTGACTATATCAGCAAGAAAATTAGAGACACTGGATTTGACATCCACAAGATACGATGCAGAAAGCCTGCTCATAATAGAAAACAATTGCCTATAGATGAGATTACGAGACTTTACACCATTGATCTTGTTAGTATCAAGCAAATCTCTGAAAAATTTAATGTGAGTAGAATCGCCATTACCAACCGATTGAGAGAGCAAGGTGTCAAAATTAGGGATATCTCTCAAGAAAATGTCCTCAGATTCAGCCGATGCAATATTTATGAACGCAAGGAAGTGACAAAATCCGCTAATAACTTCACTAGGGGCAGGAAAAAGAGCATTAACCATCTTATCAACATTGCCAAGAGAAGAGAAGTTCTTAAAAGTAGAGTTGGCTATGATGAAGAATCGTTCAAAGATCTCATTACTAAAATTGGTATTGAAAATATCTGGCAAAAAGCTATCTATATCTATAATGTTGACTTCTTCATTTTCGACTCCATCGTTGTGGAACTGAGAACTTCCTCCACTATCCCTCATAAGCATGGTAAACAGATTGAAAAAATCAAATATCTCAGAGATAGAAGCATTCCTCTTATCTATATTATGCAACCCAGAGAGGGACTCATCACAAGCAATATTAATAATATAATCACCGATATTGATTTTATTAAAAGGCAAAAACCCTCTGTTAGTCAGTATTGGGTGATTAAGTGTCAGTGTAAGAGGTTTACTAGAATCCGTGACAATTCGGGCCATTATGCCTCTGTAAAATCTCCTGAAGAGTTTTTTACAAGCAAAACCATTATTGATTATTGAATCACCTGTTATACACTGGATTGGCTGTCCTGGATTCGCTTCAACACCACCAATACTCGATCGTTGCCTTCTTTCTCCAGCATCATTGAAGTAAATGCTTGTATTATGCCAACTGCATGATTTACTGTTCATTGCCCTATGAGATGCTCTTACTCTTTCGTCCTCAGAAGTTCTCCAAACATATTTTGTTATGCCAAGATCAGTTTGCCTTAATTGTTGTAATTGCCCATTTAATTTACTGACTTGATCTCTACCGATTAATTTGGCTCGTGTTTTGGCTTTTTTAAATACACCCTTTTGAAGATCTGTTCCGTTGAGGATTTCTTTTGAAATAGTTTCATGTCGTTTGCCTTGATTTACTCCTCTAACAATTGTTTCCCGAATATCTTCACTCACTGTATCTTGTAATTTTTTAATAAGGGATACATTTTCAGTAGTAAAAGCCTCTAAATGGGCATTTAGCCAAGGTTCTTGATTGAAGTAATCTATCCCAAGGGAGTGTTTTATTATCTTTTTCCATTGAGCATTATTGAAATTAGATACATTTTCACCTGTTTGCTGTATTATTCTTGGTAATAATGGAGTTAATCCTATTAATGCAATATCATACTGCTCCATCATATCATTAACATCAGACACCCAATCATCAAGGTTATCAGTGATAATGTCAGTTGCTATTGGATTTTTAAGGGAATTTGCACTATTAACGATGGAAGGAAGGATTATTATAATGGTATCTTTTGCTAATTGCTCCCATTCACGTACAGTGTTAACTAATACTCTTTGGTATTGTCTTTGGATACCTATGGGATAGAGCCAAGCAAGAGGTTTTTTGAGTTTAGTTTTAGGCATTACTTCTTTTCAACAGGTTCAAGAGTTTTAGCATTTATAATAGTTTCACTACCAAATCCAGTTGGGACTTTTATTGTTTTCCCTTTGGGTCTCATATTATTAACTGCTTCTATATGATCATCGCAAGATAACAAATCTTTTCCTTTAGGCCACAAATATATAGACTGGCATTGTGGACATTGTGTTTTACATAAAGGATTGGCTCGTTCATCTGCCCTACGTTGATCTTCTTTGTATTTTTCAGTACCACGATAATTTAAATGAAGACGATCTCTTTCTAATTTATCAGCAACCCTTGATTCAAAAAATTTAAGAATTTCCTCAGTCACCAAAGCAAAGTCATTCTCATCAATGAACTTTCTATTGTACTTATTATCAGGAAGTCTTGTTGAATGTTTCTTTAATATTTCTAGTATTTTATTTTTCATCATTCATCCTCAATCTGCTTCTTAAGAGCATCCTTTTCATCATCATCAAGCTCAGATTCTTCAATATTGATATCTGGATTATCGACAAATCTACCTTTGATAAATGCTTCAAGTGGGGCTCCACGATCTATATAAAGAGCATCTCCCTTGGCATTTGTTTCATAGTTCTTAGCTTTATCCTCTGCGCTTTCTTCCCATAGATTATTTAATTTAATAGTCTTACCAGGATCAACATTTCCCCCTGTTGGACCTTCTTTTGATAGCTGGATTAATTCACAGAGAGTTCTTGCTTGGGGAGTGACATTTGTTATTTGAAAAGCGTGAACATCAGCAAAGAATTGTTTCATTTCATTATCACTGGTTACATTTAATCCTTTAGTGCTTTGTCCAAATAATCGAGTTGCTGGAATGCGTGATACTGAGGATACTGACATTTCTAGTTTTGTGATAACTTCAGGGATACCTGTTAGTATTGATTGTAGCTTTGTAATTTCTTCTTCCATTGATGCATCTAGGACATAACTATTTAAGGAACTTTTCGACATATCAAGGCCATCAGTTCTTGTTCTTACATTATCGCTACCTTCAGGAGTCATCAATTTACCAAGTAAACCAGCCATTTTAAAAACAGTCGTGTTGTGTTCTTGCAGAGTATCCCTTGCAGCACAATAACCATCATTTAATCCTGATAACCTCTCAAAGATCTTTGCATAAATACTTAAGTGAGATCTATCATTTGATTCCCAGGTGACATCATCAGTCATTATTCCATCGAACTCTAGGATCCTTGTTCTATGTACTAAAAATGAAGTCCCATTTGCAGGAGTAATTTGGTATAATTCTTGTTCTCCGAAGTGGGGACTCATTGGGTCATCGTTTGTATGAGTGATTGCTTTATTTACTTGAGTCTTATTATATGCACGAAGGAACGCTACTTTCTTTAATCTATTTTCATTTAATGGCTCACTTGGATGTTTTGCTCCGTCATCAAGTCCCATATAAATAACACCTTTTCCCGTTGCATAAGCCCATCGGTTAGCCATAAGGAACATTTGTTGAGCATCAATGTCATCCATCGCAGTTAAGATATCATTATCATCATCTTCATTAATTGATATCCAATTCCTTGTTGCATCACCAGCCCAAATATCTACAATGTCATGTCCAAGACCATCTCCGTTAAAGAGATCCAGATTTCTATTATCAATAGCAGGACCAGCCCAAACAAAGGTAGTTGCGGTATTCCTATCTGCTGTGGTTCCGCGCTTAGTAAAAGCATTAGCAAAACCATCTTCATTTATTACAACTTCTATTTTTTTATTTGCCATGGTATATCCTTGAACTCTTTTGGAGTTGAACTATCTGCGATACTATTAAATTTATCAATAGTTTCATTATCAAGCTCGTCAACTTCTAATTCGAAAGTAAAAGAAACGGCAAGTGCTCCTTCTTCCAATCGTCTTGTTTTTTTAAGTATTTTTCTCATAGTCTATACCATCTTTGTATAATCAATTTGAACGTTAAAACCAATTCTTTCGTTAAAAAAATATCTCATAGCATCCATACAGTGATCATTTTTCTTTATCGGAGCATCTTCGCCAATGCGCTCACCCTTTTTACCATCCCATATATACAAGGAAAATTCATCAATAGTTTTAGCACAATCCTCATGTATCGTAAGATCTCCACTCATCAGTACTCTTGCTAATAATCTAATCCCATCAAGAACATTATTATCAGCCGATATCACATTATAACCTCTACTTTTTAGAGCAGTTATAAAGGATAATGCTGATGGATCAACGTATATTGCTGTTGGATAATACCCATTGAGGAACTCATCCATATCATCACAGTATTGTTCATCAGTTTTTTGCACCCTTTCTTCCCTACCACAATAATAATATTCCTCAAACAATTGATATTTTACTTTTCTCTCTTTACCTTCATACGATTCTCCATATCTATGGAAAACACAAGGATTACTTGTTCCGTAATCTACCGCTACATACCAATTAGTTACATTACTTGGGTCATTTTCTTTTACAACATGTTTCTTATGGTTGAACATATCATAAATAATTCCCTCAGCAAGTGTCCATAATCCTAGTACATATCTTTGATAAAATACTCCATTGAATTGTGTTTTATACTCTTCTCTCACCCTTTTTGTCATAGAGGGATTATCTTCAAGGAGGAAATGGAATCGTTGGTATAATCTAAATCCACCCTCTTCTATTCTGAATTTCTTCTCATCATCAATAAAATTTCTTTTAAGAAAGTGAAATGGATTATCGGGATTTAATGTCCATATAGCTTTTGAGTATTCAAGGGACAATCTCGATATTGCCATATGAATAAATGACTCTGTATGTTGTGTTGTTTCGTCACTGAGCCAAAACCCAAAGGTTGATCCTTGAATTTGTTTATAATCAGCATCAGTTCCACCACCACGAATATAGAACTTCTTATTTTTAAGCCCACGCCAATTGATTATTAAATATTCATCCTTATCACCCTTAACTGATCTAAATAAGCCCCTACTATAAGGATCAATGATTTCTTTCCATTCGGCTATGACATTACGAGCTACTGAGCTTATTGTATATCCTGATATTAAAACATTACATGCAGGGATTAATTGGAGGTATTTAATTGTTATAAAATTGGCAGTATAACTTTTGGAGGATCTTACAGCGCCTTCAAGTACAGTGTACTTAGCTTGTTCAAATTCTTTCCAAACTTTACGACTTTTCTTTGATGGAGGATATATTTTTTTCTTAATCTTCGCCATAGAGTCTTTCTACAATGTCATATTCTATTTCATCAGTATCGCTAATTTGTTGTTTTTCAAAGACTCCTAAATTATCACCAATCATCTGTAATGCCCTTAGTTTATCATGAAGTTTAATATTAACTTTGTTTGCTTGTCTGTATATTGGTCTTCCATTATCATCTTCTTCACCAATAGACTCGACAGACATAGGAGTAAGGGTGATTTCTCTAATAGGTTTTGAGTTTATTTTAATATCATCAAGCGACTTTAAAATGATCTCTCCGCCTTTCTCATCAACATAATCTGTTATGTCGCTGTTAGCTATTGACACCAACTCTTTAACTACGTGGAAGGCTTGCATCCCAGTCACGTCAATGTAATGGCGTAGCTCTGCCCTGTAAGCAGCCTTCACCTTCGGCTTTCTTAAGGTCATAGAGGCTTGAGTCATGGCGGCGTTGTCTTTACAAGCGGGGTGTAATTCTTTCCATGCTTTTTTTCCATTAAAGTTGTGCTCTATGTACTTATGTATGAAGTTTAGATCACTTTCGTTTATTCCGTATTGCTCGTGTAGTTCTTGTTCTTTAGTCATTTATCGCTTTTGGGTTATCTGGTGATTTTCTAAGAAGGAATTTTAATATTGTATTCTCGTCATCATCATAAATATGTTCTTTTGGTGTATTATTAAACATTTCTTCTAGTGTTTCATTCCACTCTTTTAATTCCATTTATTCCTCATAAGAGTCTTTAGGGCCTTCTACTTTTTCATAGATCCAGATAAAGAAACCAGTAATTTTCAGTATTGCTATCATTATAATATAATCATAGAGTTTCTTCATTGTTTAATTCCTTACAAATGCATCACACTGACATAAAATTCTATTTCATTGGCTTCAAGATTAATTACCATTCTATCCCACAGCTTATTGGGCCTATATTTCATTTCTTTGTCAGGATGCCTAAACGTAATAGATCCTTCATTTAAAACCTCTTTTAACAATATCTCATTCTCAACATTAAAAGTATCAAGCATTGGGTATTCTTCTTTTTCTTTGTCCCACTCATTGCTGAATATTTTAATTGTTACTGATTTCATTTTTCCACCACTCGAATCAAATAAGCAATCCCAACTTTTGTTTTATCATTCTTATCACAGTGATGGGAGATGAATTTTTTATGATCATCAGCAAAGGGGAATCCATCTTCACTGTAATCCTTTGAGTGGATTTCAGAGGGATAGTCTATTCTTTCTATATGGGCACAATTCATACACTTAAAGTATAATTCTATGTTTTTTACTTTAACTACTTTCCCTTTATATGCTGGTAATTTCATACTTCACCTTTCTTAATAAAAATACCCCTCAATATAAGAGGTCTGAGGGGTATCCAACACTTTTCATTCTTTAACACACTCATATTCAATCACTAACTGTTATTTCGAATTCTGCTTTGCTATCACTTTCAACGTGCTTTTTTAACTCTACATACTTTTTTGATATTGCCAGGTGGTTACTTAGGATCTTATTGTGCTCTATTTGTAGATCGCGGTAGTTGTCTAAGTAATCATTATAACTATCAATTAATTTACCATGGGCTTCATAGATAATATTATAATTCCCACATAACTGAATATAATCATGGAGGACCTTTGCATTGCGTTTGTTTATTCCTCGATTGATAATAATGCTTATAATTACACCAAATAGAAAAGTTGATAGTGCTATAATCATATTGTTTTATCTCTTGTATTTTTAATTCTAATTTCCATTATTTCATTATGCAATGGAGCAGCTTGCTCATCAAGGTCCATAATGCTTCTTATAAGAGCATTTTTCTTTAGTCGTATTGATTCTAAGAGTTGGTTTATTTCGTTTAGCCTTTGATTATCTGTCATGCTATTTCTTCCTTAAATCGTAGCTACTTACAACCGTTATTTCTTTAATACTAACAGATAATTCATACCCATCTATTATTATAAGGCCTGATCTATCTGCCCCATTAGGGTATATTTTCAACAGTTCATTCTCAGCTTCTTTATCACTATTGAATTTCAAATGGGTCATTTCATCAGCTTCATATTCAGGAGGTATTATTACATGTATCATATTCCCAAATCCTCCAATACTAATTTCATACGATTAAGTCTTCCCATAAGACTATCAATAGTTAACATATCCTCTCGAGCACTATCTCTGTCATATGTAAAAATGGCAATATTGATATTATATTTTTCTTTCATTTCGTTTTCAAAGTTTTTAACATCTTGGGTTAATAGAATCATCCCAGAACCATCAGCTATAAATTCTTTTAATGTTTGCATATTTTACTCCCAATTAACCTTTGTTCCACAATTAGGACAATACCTATCGTCATTAACTACATCATAATTGCAATCTTTGCACTCATAATTCCCATCAGAACACAATATTGGACGTTCTCCTACTAAGTGATTTTCTATTATCAATCCTATACTTTTTGCATCTTTCACAAAATCATCGACTATTTTTATACCCTTTTCAGCACTTCTTGGAACTTGATAATTTAGCTCATCAGACATATTCCTTTGCTTATTACCACTCCATTTACCTGTTTTACTTTTGTTTTCAATGAATACGCAGAGGTGGTATTTTTCAGTAATTGGATAGAAGCAAATATTGTCTGCCCATCCTGCAAATGCTTCTGACAATGAAGGGAATATCGTTTCATCATTTCTAAACTTCTTAACCATTAACGACCAGAACCAATCAGGGAAACGAAGGTAAGTGACCCATCGTCTTTTTAAATGATCATTTACAGCACTTTGTACAGTGTCTTCAAGCTTATCACCGTCAGGAGCTTTCTTGAGATTCTTTTTGTATTTTAGTTGATCTGCTTTTGTGATCCTCATAGGATCTCCCCTGCAGCATTAATCCCTTTAGCATCAACGTATATATCATAACATCCATGATCCATATTATACCTACGAATACCTTTTTCAGAAACTGAACACTCTTTATCACCATCAACATAGTCAAAATGGATATAAGAATTTAATAACAAGGGTATATGAATATTGTCCACTTTAAACTCTTTCAAAAGCAGATAATTATCAGAGTCTATTGCTTTCCATATATTTACTGTTATTTCCATGATTTCACCAAAACAAACAGCAATATTGCACCAATGGAGCATACCATGATACTAATTGTCAGAGGATCTAGATTTGTTATTATTGTGTAGAGAGTTGATTCCATATTTTACACCGTTCACACCGTAATTATGAGGAACATCAGGAACGGATCATACGGTGTGTTTGATCCTTCAGCTTGCAGGGCCTATCCTGAATAGTTTGATTCATTCAATAGGTTTTTATTATACTATAATACATCCAACTTTTCAATAACATCATTCATTAAATCTAAGATATCTCCTTCATCATCCACGTTTTCAATATCTCTTTTTAATGCTTTGGCTCTTTTAAGATATCCTTTAATCATTTTAGATTGAGTCCTTTGTCTTTCTGCAAGTCTTGCGGGTGTTAGTTCTTTTGTGCTCATTGACTTTCCTTAGAAATTATAATAAATATAATAATTATCATCTGTTTCTATTATATCACACATTGATAAATATTTGGTCTTTGCATCAATATCCCAATTTTGCTTATTAATTAACTCTCTTACTTGAACAGTATTTGGTCTGAATATCGTTTCACAATCATATTTATGTGTGCCAGGGAATAGCATTTCATCGATAATCTCAACATCACTTATTAATGAGCAAAATTCTCTACAATAATATCTTTCATCGTTCCAATCTGGGTGATTACCACCATTTTTATTGAATAACATTACATCCATACCCATTATAGCCTCTTCCTCTTTTCAGGTATTCTTTTATAAAAAAACATTCTCTTCTTTGTGTATTCTTCCCTATCATTAACTTTTACTATGTAACCTTCTCCAATGAACTTATACTTTTCGTTTTTATACTCAAGTCTCCAAGTGGTGTCATTGTAACAGAGATCGTATTCTTGCGTTATATTGTTTATTGAACAGTATGATTTATTAGGCATCTTGATAATTCCCCATATACCCCCCATTGAAGGGGGGGTATATCGATAAAAAATAAACAACATTTTTAACACTCTAACATAATGCATTGTAATAAGTTACTAAGGGAAAACTGTACTTTTTTATGACAAAGGAAGGCCACCCCAAACCGAAATACAAATCTAATATGCTTTAAGATTAATAAATAGGGGTGACCCGTTAATCAATGCTCACACTAGGACTCGAACCTAGACATCACTTTACAATATTTCAGTTTAGTTGTTCTCCCTTTGAACTATGTGAGCTTATTATTTTCATATATTATTTATTCTACTAGCTTTAGATCAGAACTATAATAGTAGCCCGTTCCATATTTGCCATTATATTTTACTTTTATTTCATATCGATAATCATCACTAATGAAAGTATTTCCACCTCTATCATTTACATTTATTATTTCAGCTTTTGAGCCATCAGGAATATGTGGAACTCTTGAATTAACAACAATTACTTTTGCACCAATTTTATACATAATTATATCCCATGCATTTCACAAAACTGATCATATTGCCTACCCAAAACAGTTGGTAATTCAATATTATATTCTGCCATAAAATTTTTAATATTTTCTAAATACTCTTTGAACTCTTTTTTACTAAGTCTTGTTGTACTAAGAGTTGTTGTAAGAGTTTTCCCTCTTGAACTTTTTACTAATCTTAATAAGAATTTATCTTTAAAAAAGTGATGGTAATAATTCTTATCTTTATCACTACCTGTTATCTCGTATGATATATGAGAGATGAAAGCCCAGTATAATGCGTTTTGATCTGTTGTTCTTTTCTTATCGAGCTTTTTTATTTCTACTACATATTCACCGTTGAGAGGAGTTTTATCTAACTCCTGCTTTATGTAGAGGATATCTTGATAGTTCGTTGGGATCTTTTTCATAATGTTAACTCACTCTTAAAACGTTCCACTATCTCATCAATAGTTATCTCACCATCATGAATAGCCTTTTCTATTGATCCTTTAGGCAATTCCTCATCCTCTTTCCTATCATAATAGAGGAAATCAGCTACTAAGTCAGATACAGTTTTTAGTATTTTTTCTTTCATTGTTTCCCCCAAGGTGATTCAGGTACTCTTTGCCATTTTGCCTTAAAATCCTTATCATCAAATGGGTTCCATTTAATTTCCATCCCGAAGCTCAATCTTATTTCACCATGAGCCTTTTCAAAACAACCCATGCAGTAATATTTTGCTCCATACATCCAAATACGGAACTTTTCCCCTATATTTGGCATATTTTCTTTAGTGAGGTCTTGCCATTCTATTAGATGTTTGATGTCGTCACATTTAGTATAATCACCTTTATTATCAGGTTCCATATTACCACCAAGTGTGTGATCTAATCTGTATTTTTGTATATTCATTTAATCCTCAAACCCATATTTAAATATTATATCCTTACCCTTTTCAATATTCTCGTCAATAAGAGTAAGTTGATGTTCAAGATACCAAGCACTAGAGTTAAAAGGTTTATCATTTTCATCTAGTAATATTAATGAGTAAGACTTAAAATTACTACCTCTATACTTTTGTGCATACGTATACTCAACAATAGCATTGCAACCGCTTGTGAAATGACCCATCCCATCTTTAGATAAATCATCAGCTATTCTTACCTTACTTCCTCTTTTATACTTTTGCTTGGGGAGATCTTCTTTTACGGGCATTGAGTTTACTTCGTTTGCTATATTTAATTTGTCTTTATAGTTCATTTAATCCTCAAAACATGCTTGTAATATTTCAAAACTACTATCATTGTATTTATTATTACCTATATATCGCTTAATTATTTCAAAAGGATATGCCTCTTTGCTTTCAGGTAGGCCAGTGCTTCTATCTAACTTATGATACCTATTACCTTCTAAGTCAGTGTCCCAGTCACATCCACAGCCCTCGTAATAGATATCATCAGGGTTTTCAAGCCTTGGTGTCTGAGTGTAAAACCCAAATCCACCATGCACAGTTAATCCTCCAGGAGTTCTAATCGCTAATCCAAACACAGAACCTTCTACAGTACATTTTTTAAAGTCATATCCAAATACTACATTCCATGCTTTATTGAAATCATCGTATGTGGGATTTGTGACAATATCTTTTTTCCAGTTTAGTGTTTTCATTATTTAACCTCTATTTCAGGGTTTTCATAACAATTCCCTACATAATCGTACTCTTCCACCATATCAATATTCTTATAAATGTGTTGCCTATATTTCAACTGATAACAACAGTAGTCAATGTCATATTCAACTTTGTAATAGACACCATCTTTATGATATGGAGATCTGTAAATGTCACCCTCATAAACATCTCTACCATTCTTATCAGTAATTCCTATGTATTGCATTGGGATTCCAATTATATCATTGTAAGTATCATCGTCAGCATTATAAATGATAGGTTGTGAGGCTTGACTGCATATGCCAACATTGTATATCATCTTTTTATTTTTAGTATCCCACGCTCTAAATTTTATAGATCTCATTATTCCCCCTCATAAGCATTAATAGCTCTAAGAATATACTCAGCCAATTCTCTATCACTTTCATCGAGTGGTATTATAAATGCCTGTCCTGTATCATCGCCAACAGATAAAGCGTTGAAGTTAAATAAAAGAGGGTGAGATTTTTTAATCTTTTCTTCACGTTCATTTGCAGGTATACCAGCGTATTTAGCTACTCTTGGTGCTATTGTAGCGTTTTTTATTCTTTTGATATTCCATTTAGACATTATTTATCTCCTTAACTAAAAACAACACATCCGTTATTACTTGCTAACCTAAAGCATTCTAACCATTCCATATACATAGTATGCATATGTTCATCATGTTCATTAGATTTTGGTATTTTATTTTCATATTCTTTGAAATCAGCATATAGTTTTTTAGAAACCTCAGTTCCAATGATGCCTTCACAATCACTGAAGTATATTAATTCAATAAATGGCTTTTTATTCTCTACATAATGATCATAATTGTCCCATATAACAATAGGGGGAGCACCAAGGATATTCTCACATAACCATTTACGCCATCTACCATATCCACTATAAGATCCAGCACCAAAACTATAAGCCTCATCAGATGAATATGCAGATTTATCATGGATGTCTTTTGCTCTGCCTTTGAAATCATTACTGATGAATGAATAGAAAGATAGCTCATTCCAATAAAGCTTTTCATATTCCTCTTGAGTAACAGTTTGGCTAATAAGTTTTATGTTTCTATATGCTGTTATGTCTAGTCCCATTATTTACCACCTTTGTTTTTTATTTGTAACAACTTAAACCCATCATAATTAGACATTTGCGCTATCATTCTCTTAAGTTCTTTAACAGCATCATCAAAGTCTATTTCAAACCACTCACCAATAGTTCTACCAGATTTAAATAGATTATGCATGGCTTTTTCTATACTCATATATTCAAAACAATAGTCACTGATATAACTGTCTATAATTTTATAACCACCTTGACTTTCTAATGTTTTTAATCGTTTCTTAGGCTGGCTTGAGAACCCTATCTTTACAAGATTATTTTCATTCTTTATAACATAAATACACGTCTTATTTGTTTCAAACCCACTTTTAAGCCAATCATTAAGCTTAAACAATGGGATACAATAAGCGTTGTATATTTCACCATTGTGTTTTGCTTTTATTAAACAAAGCCCAGAGTCAGGGTTATTATGCAGAATAAGCCACTGCTTACCTATATGAGTATCTAAATTTCTACATATTTGTGCTATATCGACATAAGGTTCATCATCTTTATTAATCAATATCAATTCATCATCATCAAATGGGACAACACTTATTTCTGTAATATTTGAATTATAATTGGGGTGTTTTGTTGTAAGTTCATAGAACATATCAAACGTAGCTGTTTTCATAGCAGTAATCCTTTGGTAATTTTTAAAAAATGCCAACGGGACTAATCCTTACCAAAGGAAAAGTGCCCGTCAGCTAACGTTACTCACAATATACTATTCAAATCACTAGAAAATCAACTATTATCCAAATAAGCACGAACTAAACAATCTTTTGCCTCAAGTAATTTCCTAAACCCTGCATCTTTTTCCTCAGAGTCATCAATTTTTTTATCAAGATCATTTGCCATATGACAGATTGGTTTACTTATTTTCTGTAATGTTGGTGGTAAATGACCATACTCGAAAAACTTTAAAATTTTCATAACTAAACTTTCCTTTCATCCTCATTATTTTTTAATCTATATGCAGTTTCAAATAAAGCTTGTATCATATCTTTCCTATTTGCATTGGATATGTAATCTGTTTTGCCTAGATTATCAAAATCAAATACTACTAATGCAAATCCCATTTTAGAACCACTTGTTATTAATTCTTTCTCTATATTTTTTGCAATTTTTTGTAATTCTACTTTCATGTCTTTCCCTTACTATTTAAATCACTCACCCTCAACATTAGAATCAAGTCTCTTTATACCACCACCCTCAAACAAAAGAGGGAAAGAATCAAGAGCCATTTTCTCATCTATGAAATGGGCATCATACTTAGCTTGTTCTCTGAGTGTTAACTTATCCCACGTTTCTATTTTACACACTGCTATATTCATAATTACCTCATTAGCAGAGGAAGCACAAACGTTAATTGACCCCGTTTGTTTGTGCTCCCTCTTAGTTATTTACTAAATTTAATAAAAGTTGAATATTCATTTAGGCTAACCTGTGACTGCACAACTTTATAGCCTTTTGACTCAAGGAACATTATCATTCCTCTTGATGGGCACCTATCAAGCTCAACAGTTTTTGAGTCAGCATTTTTCAAAGCTTCTAAAACAGTGATTTTCTCGTCTTTAAGCCTATCATTTTCAGCATTGTCTATTTTTGTGCTCATCTCTTGAGCTGTTGGAAAATCTATCATTTTGCCCGCCTCTCTCTCTTAGCCTTATTTCTACCAGCATTGTAAGTGCCATCAACTATTTTTATTTTAGAATAATTATCTTTATCAACAAAAGAATCACTGCTATTGTGTACCAATTCCCCATGTTTAGAATCATCATCAGTGTTCTTTGCCTTTCTCATTCTGAATTTATAATCTTCAAAGCTTTCGCCTTCGTTTCTTTTATTTGACATATTTACTCCATACAAAAATTTAAATTCATCTTCAGGTGACAACTCATTCCAGGTTGGCTCTGATGCTAGTATCATTCTATTTAGTCTTGAAAACATACTTTATCCTTGTTAATTAAACGGCAAGGGGTGCATCACTACCCCCCACCTAACAGAAACTAAGCTTGGAGAGCTCAGTTAAAAAAGTAATTATTTGCACAACTCTTTGTACTGCGATTTCATTTTATCTAACTCAGTGCTATTGCTATTTAAGACTTCTTCAAGCTTATCTATTTTATGCTTTAAGTTTCTTTTTTCAGCCTCGATTACATAATCACCCAGAGTTTTGACTGTTTTAACGACATCGAAATGCTTCTTATGAACGTCATAAGGTACACTCCTGACTTTTATTTTGTACATATTTGAATAACAAGCCACTCCCATAGTTGGAAGTACTTCATATTCAGTATCTTTTTTTATATCTGAAATTGTGTTGTAATGTGATTTTGCTTTGAAACTTTCTGTACATACTATTTTCATAACATTAGCCTTTGATTTTAAAGGACACAGGAAGATATAAAAATTATACAAACTTTAAAGGTAGAAATATTGTTTAAAATTTAGTTAATTCCCTGTGCCCTGTTATTATTCTCTGTCTTGATTTTCTTCATTGTATTTGTTATTAATCGATTTAGCAAGGTTTGTCCAAAATTCAACATTGGTATTTTTAGTATTATCTTTAGCTTGCTTCAATCGCTCATCAATGAACTCTTGGTCTTGTATCATTTTTAATGAACTATTAATTTCTTTCTTCATAGTATTTACATTAAGTTTATTCTGAGCTTTAGAATCGACAGATCCATCAAGATCAGCATCAGTGACAAGTCCAAGCATTGCACTCATTCCATATCGCCTTAAGTAAGTGATAACAGAGCCTTGTGCTTGTATATTGCTTAAATGCCCTTGATTATCTGTGACATTGCCTTTGAGCGTGCTTTGTAGAGATTGACCTGATTCATGAAGTATCATCGTGGTAACTGATACAACTTCATTGCTTTCATTTTCAACGAATTGGATACATGACAGCTTCGCCTCAGCCATATGAGGTTGAATGACTCGTTTTATTTCTGCAAGATCAGCATATTTATAATTGTAGCCTTGAGAGCTTTTATAAATAACAGGTACTTTCGATTGGAATAAAACCAATGCTTTTGCAATTTCAATTTTTTCCATTAGAAGCTCCATTCTGCACATATAATGCAATAACCTTGTGTACAAATGTGACCTCCACAGTCACATTTTAAGTCATCAATTACTTTAAAAGCATGCTCCGAATACTTAGAGCAATATCTATTTTTACAAAGACCGCGATTGTCACAACTACCACCACAGCTTGTGCATTCTTCAGCAGTCATTATTTCGTTTAATGCAGGGAAGTTCATCATTATAGAGCCTCGACTTCTTGAACAAAGGTTTCAAATTCTTCTACGATCAAAGCTTTATCAGAGAAGAAGCCTTCAATTTCTGTATCATCTCCATAAAATGTTTTTTTAGATTCAATATCAGTGCAATTAGAGACTAATTCAGCACGAATAAATGGAGACTCATTGGTTATTTTAGTTATTGTGAATGACACAATATGAGGATAATTCAATTTATAAATCTTATCACCAACTTTTAAATCTTTAAATGTTCTCATGATTGCACCCCTATTCTCACTGCATATGCATAAGGCATGCTCATTGAAACATCGAATATTAATTCGGGGTATCTTGCAGCAACTTTATTTATTTCTAAAGGATCTATTGTTGCAGAGCTTTTGATACTAATTCTTATAGCATCATTATCTCCAACAAAACCATTTTGTCTTAAATGTGATAAAAACTCACATCCAGCATCAAGCATTGAATCACCAAGGTCAGTGATTTCAACATCTTGCTCAAAGACATTTTTTTGAACAGTTCCAATTTCCATTTTGATTTCCTTTTTTAACTTTTCGATTTCTGTTATATTTCAAATATACTCTAAATGCATTGCTCATGCACGACTTTTTTATTATTATTTTTTGTCTACTTTTACAATTCCTTCCAAAGTGCTATCTATGAGAGACTTAGTGAACATGACATTTTTTTCAATATCGTCTTTTATTTCGATAACTTCAACATTTAATGCTACTAATCTGATATCGTCTTCATCTTTTGAGTTTAAAAGGGTGAATATTGCAGGACTTACCATAATATAACCACCCATTCTATAAGCGTTTTTATCACCAATAAGATTGTTGGTACTTTTTATCATGTACTCGTTTGATTCTTCTAATAGGCATACTAATTTCATATTTACTCCTATACTCTTAATACAGTTAATCCACATTTTTTACTTTTATTTTTCATACTTATTCTTCACTAAATAAAGGTTTGTGAAAATCAAAAAAGATACAACTATGTTTTGCTTTCACCCTCTTTGTCGTAAGATTGCAGTAATAAACATTCACAGTTCTATTTTTATAATCCCTACTGTCTATGATTACATCCTTGCAATGCCTGCATTCTTTGTAATAACGGACTACTTTTTTTCTATTTACTGTTTTTAATACTGGTCTTTTCATACTTGTTCCTCACTCTCATCTTTAGAAAATTCCATGATTCTCATAGCTAAACAACCATGCTTTGTTAATTTTGGCATGTCAGAGATAACACAATCATCACAATATTTGAAAACAGGAAACTTTCCTCTAATGCATCCATGTTTATCAGCGTAAGCGTTAGCGTATAGTGTTATCTTATTTATAAGATCAATGGCCTCAAGACCTTTGTCATAGTTCTTTTTTTCATCCTCTGATAATATGTATTTCATAATTCCTCACTAAAATGTTTAACATACTCAAAACCACGTTCTTTACGTCTTTGAATAGCTCGTTTGATTTCGTCTTTTTCTTGTTCCCTTTGAGCATCATCAAGAGAGTAGATATATTCCATTAGCTCTTTCCAATCCTGCCTTGTGGCTACATCAATTGTATTTTCCATAACATCCTCTTAAAAAGGTAATTCGTCCTTATTAATATCCATTTTATCCACTAATTGTTTAACTGGTTCTATATGCTCAATCTTAGCACTACCAACATCAGGAAAGTATTCTAATTCCTCAACAGGTTCTTTTTTCATAGTAAGATAAACTTGCTTTGGTGGTGCAATTTTATATCTACCTGAATTATTCCGCTCGTGTAGTCCTGGTAAATAATTATGTCTATGATCTGATTGCATTGAGTTGTATGTATCAATGAAACCTTTCTCTTGATATCGCCAATCCTCATCAGTCCACTTACAAATACTTATCCATCCACCATAATATCCTATAGCTTGGTGTAATTTGCTATCACCAAAGTTAACAGAGTCATACCTACCAAATCGTCCTACGGCGTATTTAAGCTCTGCTATGGCCTCTTTTGCTCTTGGGGTGCCTGATAGGTTAACTGACTCTAAAAAGCATGGTATAGAGGGAAACTTTGTTTGTGAGGTAGGTTTGAAAGTTTTCATTATATCTGCAGTTGCATTCTTAAAAGAGTTATCATCCATTAATCCATTTAATGCAGTATAATAAGTTTCAAACATTTCTTGATTCATTTCAAAACCGTATAGGTTTCTAAGCATTGCTATTGTTGATTTAAATAGTTCTCTTGTTACCATGATGACATTTCCTCTCTTAGTTTATCACCTGATTGTTCTACTCTGCCGAATTGGGTTGTGGTTTTTGGGTTATTCATTTCATCTAATCGCCCATTATTTATTTGTACCCTTAATTTACCTGCAGATTTAATATTTTTGCACCAAAATGGATCTTTGAAAAATTCTATTATGGCATCTTGTAGAAATGATTCTGTCCTATTATCTTGTTCTACCATTAATCTAAAATCATTACACCATGATGCAACTTGATCGTCTGTTATTTTTGCTGTAGGGCATGCCTCTAAGATAAAAACTTTTAATCCCTCAGATAGAGGCCTATACTTTTCATTTTTTAAAGGGGGGAACTCTTTCTTTAAATTAACTGTATTGTTAATTGGTTTATTCACTGTATTATTATGGTTGTCATCAACGACATCGCAGCCTTGTTCTTTGGGACAAGGTAGACTTGTCTTTTTGGACAAGGCAGACTTTCCAGTTTTTAATATTCTTTTCCTACCATCGAATGATGATTGATGGATAAAACCAAGTTTTTTTAATTTGGAAATAGATTTTGAGATAGCTGTTTCTTTCACACCAAGAAATTCAGCAAAATGTGCATTAGAGGCAAAGCAACCCTTTTCACCATCTAAACTTGTGATTTCAATTAAGAGTATTTTGTCAGTCCAATTAAGACCTTTATTGAGATATATTTCTTTTGGTATCCATACACCTTTAAAGTCTCTATTCATCATTGCGCCTCTTTTCCAAATCTGAAATGAACTCAATTAACTCATCTTTGTGGCGTAATGTAGCACATACTAACTTAACAATATCTAAGGCTATATAGTTTTTCAATTCAAGTGCTATCTCAAGATTTTTATAAGCATCTTTCATAAATAAATGCTCCCTTTTATGACAGTCATCACATAATGACACCAGTCTACAATTATGATAATCCCAAACCTTTTTGTTATAATCATAAGAGATATGATGAACATGCAAAGTCTTTTCTTTTGACAGACAATTCTTACATTTCCACCCATCCCTTTCCAAAATCTCCAATCGTTTCTTTTGCCACTTTGGGTCTTTATATTGTTCAGACCATTGTTTATTCATTATTTATCCCCCTCAACCCTGAATTTCTTATTAAAATTAAATGTAGCGGACCTGTCATTAGGATCAATTTCGAAAGAGAATCCATGATTATAGTAATTAACCATGACAGTGCCTGATTCATCTACAATTGATATTGAACTTGGGGACTCTAACATATCAAAATGTGGGTTTTTATTATTAAATGTACGCATCATCACAAACACAATACCGTTAATGTTGTAATAAGCTTTGATAATTTTATCAGAAACTGATGGGTCTATTTTTTCTATAACCTCAATTACTGACTTAAAAGATTCAACAGATTTTGCTGTAATTTCTACATCATTGTCTTTCATATAATTATCCTTATAAAATAAAAAAGCCCTAAGAGAAAACTTTGTCGGCATCCCTCGAAACACTAGCATATTTCTTGGGTACAAAGTCGCTCTCTTAGAGCTTATAAATTGTTGTTTTGCTAGAATTAATGTTATCGGTAGTTGCCAAACTGTTATCCGATACTATAATATACCTTAATTACTATTAAAAGTCAACTGGTTTATTTTAAACATTTCTGGATTATAATCACACAAGGGACAATCATCATCTATCCAGCTAGGATCAACAGGTTTATCTTTAAGTCTTTCGCAATAGTAATAACAGTGCTCATCACTATCAGCATCAGCATATGAATAAGGACATTCGTCACAACCCTCGATTGTGTGAGTTAATATTTTTATAGGTCTTGTTTCTTTATTCACAACTTTCCCCCTCTTTGTATTGACCTTTAAAAGTCAACTGGTTTAATTTAGTTTAAATCCACTACCTAGACAATTAGGGCAAACATTTTCTTTCATTCCACTTTTTATTAAATATTCAGACACTATTAATATAAAATCCTTTTTTCTAGATTTTGGCATTTTTAAATGTTTCCATGCAGATTCTATATTTTCTGTGACAATTTGTATTTGTTGTTCACTCACAGCTTTCCCCCTCTTTGTATTGATTGTATTTGTTATTCATTGGGATTCTCAACCTCTAAATGTTTCTCAACATTGTGAATAATACTAGCATAATCAACAATTAACTCTGTTTCATTGTGATCTATAAAGACATCACATCTTTCATCCATAGCCAGTTTTACAGCGTCTATTATGCAATCTCTTACATTTTCCCCAAGTTCACATTCAACATATATTTTTGTTTTTTCTATTTTACTCATAATATTTCCTTTCCTATAGTCCCGAATTGTTGTGATTTCGTGACTATATAACGTTATTATTCACCCTCTTTAGAAATTAATTTAGAATATTCATCAAGTAGTGAAATGCAGTTTTTTATTATCCAAGCTGGTGTGTTAATTCCAAGATGTTTTTTGATTAGGGATTCTTTGATATAATAATCTTTGACATCTTTGGGATTTGTTTCCTCTTTACTCATTATTCTACATCCTCAATTACTTTTACTCTTGTTTCAACAGTCTCTACTCGTTCAACAATCCTGAAACCTTTTGACCATTCATACCATGATTTTATCTCATTTTCAAGAACTTTGACAAATTCATCCTCTAAATGTGCTCTGCAACCATACAAATTTAAGAGCTGTTGAATAGTTTCACCGATTTCAGTTCGATCTATTTCGGCAATTTCCTCAAGTCTTTCTATTTCTTTATTCATTATTTTTCCTCTTTTGAATATCATACATCTCACTTAAAGAACCTTTGTAATTTACACAACCTTTTGTGTGTTTTGTTTCACCATTTTCGAAAACTATACATCCTGCTGAGCAGTTTTCCCATATCAAAGGGACTGACTTTGTGTCTCTTTTTCTTACTGTACTTAGACCATCCATGATTATATTAGATGGCCTAAGAGGACTTTTCTTATATGCATCTTGACCACCACATAATCTACAAGTAATCAATATACCTCTTTCTCCTGTGGCTATTGTTTTACATGTGCACCATTTTTCTGTTTCTATTTCTTTATCCATTATTCACCATCCTCCAAAGTATCCAAAAGATCTTTGACAGTATCAATTTTTAACAACCTTTCAGCATATAAAACAAACTGGTCAACATCTTGTTCACTTGTTCTAAATGAGCCTATTTCATATTCTTCAGTAAATAGAAACTGGATATTTTGCATCCAATCTTTATGTGTAACAACTACATTTCCCCCTCTTTTTGAGGCCATTGAGGTTTTATTGGGATCAAGTGTTATTTCAGATAATTTCAGATTTTTGTTGACATCTGATTTTTTATTTGTGTAATAAACACTTTTGTGTAGTTTCTTTCTGTAGACAAAACTTAAATCAGCGTCTCCATCACTGTATTTTATTATTTTTTTCATTATGGAATCTCCTTTTTAGCACAAGTTTCACAACCGATCCAAGAAAACCCTTGTTTATTCATTCTGTATTTTGCATAGTTATTGCAGCCAACATACATGCATTTTGCCATGTGATTTTTACAGTAGAAGAAATCTTCCTCCATTGCTTTTTCATTGCATCCAGCAGAGTAATTGCATTCACCTTTGATTAAATTCATCGCTTGTATGTGCATATCTTTATGGAAATCATCATGGACAAATCCTGATATTCTATATGTCATCCAGATTATAGTGAATACGACCATCACTGAGCCTATAGCGCCTGGTGTTGAGTTTAGAATTTCTTTAATTTTCATCCTTTTCCTCAACATCTCCCTTGCAAGGGTTTTTCTTGATAAATCCAATGACATCGCTATAGGTTATAGGGTATACTCTGTAATCAAAATTAATGTCTACATCTATTTTACCTTCCATTGAAATGATTACAGCATCACGAATAGCATCAGATAATCCAACACCTACCTCTGTATCAACAATTATTTTAATTTTACGTATAGATTTCATTCTACCTCTTTCTTAAAACAAATTATTTAATTAATTCCTTAGCTTTCTTTACGGACAAATCAATAATCTTATCAACATCCGTCAAAACATCACAAAGTAAGTAAATATTATCTTGGATTCTATCCCTTAATTGTAATTGACTTTCACTTGCGATTTCCCAATTTTTAACACCACATTCAAACTTTATTTGTTTTGCAACATTTGATATAAGTGATCTAAAATTAGTTTTGTCCTTTGCTCTATAAAACAATGCACCACACATCTTTTTATAAGAGTCACCACTGTTATTTCTATACTTGAGTAAGTTATCAAGCAACCATTTATAAGTCTCTATTTTAAGCTTGGGGGAAATTGAAAGGGCCATATCAATAAATAGTAGTGGGTGTATCCAAGTGTGACTACCTCGACCTCTTGCGTTAATCTTAACCTTACCAAAGTTAGCCTCTAATTCCTCAATAAACTCAAGAGTTCCTTTATTTCTTAAATACTCACTCATAACAAAAGGGCTTTTATCATTTAACAATCGCCACTTATTACCAGCTTTTACTAAATCAGTAGCAGAGAAAAATTCACTTTGGCTTTTCTGTGATATTTCAACACCAAATAATTCTCTTTTCATTACAACCTCAGTTTTCATACGGCACATGTCCTTTCTTTTGGTACCCATACAATGTATCTTTTTTATAAATATAATACATTTTTAATTAAAGTTGTATTTTTTTTTAGAGAATTGTACATTCTTTCCTAAAACATTCATCACACATAACCCAAAACATATAATTATGCTCTGGATGTATAAAATCATATCTATCTAAATACCTACGTATTAGAACAGATACTTCAAACGTTACTTCAAAACATTGTTTGCATTTTGGACAATAATACTCATCAAAATTAAACTCACAATTCAAGAACACCTGATTCTATTTCATTCTTCAGATGTTCCTTGTATTTTTCTGGGTAATATTTTTGGAAATATTCGTGTAACGCTTTGTTAACTATTTGATTAAATTTCCCTTTGGCAATCATCTTGGCCACAAATAATAGAATAACTTTATGAATCCGAGTTCCTTTTGAAAACCTTGTCATTTCTTTTTTTGGCATTTTCCCTCATTGTTATTATTTATATTCTATTCATCTACCTTACAACTTTAGGAATTAGGCTACTTTTCGGTAGCCTTTTTCTATTGTCTCTCCAACTTCAATATTAATTCTTTTCCAAACATTGGAATTATATAAACAGCGCCTTGCTCATCTTCACCCTTACATCCTAAGTATCCGTCTTTCTTTGCGCATTCACCTTGTCTTGCTTGCATATAAAGATCATCTTCAGGGTCAAGAGCAGTTTCTTCACCGCACAAATAAGCAGCAGCAGTTTCACATGAAACATCAAGAGCCATAGCGATATCATCAATTATAACAGTATCATACAATCTGCAAACATCGTCAATAGCATCACTATCAATTTCAATGCTATAAACAAATTTACAATCACCCATATCATACACTTCACTTGAAAAGAAAAGACAGTCATCAAAGAAACCATCTTTGTGAATTTCTGTTATTTCATGAGGTGAAGTGTGATATAATTTTAAAGTTGTCATTTTGATCTCCTTTTTAACTGATTTCTGTTATACTTATAATATACACTAAATGCAATGCATATGCACGACTTTTATTAATTAAGTTAAAAAAAGAGCAGCAACCCGAAAGTCACTACTCTACAAAGGCTAAATAGAATTAGCTTGTATTAGTCTAAAATAGCTGGATTTTTATACCCAATGGCATAAATTGACATTCCTGTTGCATTTGCATTTACGCCTTTTAGTCTGAATTTCGATTCCGTTTCATCGAGATCAAAAGCAAAAGTCATACTTTGTTGTGTCAGTTCGAATTCGTTAGGGTCATCAGTTGCAGCAGCCGAGCCGATATGGCTTCTAAAGATAGGATTATCAACTCCATTTGGTGCATTTGACTCAACTATTACTTTTGCAATACAGTATTCTGTTGGAAATAAGTTTCCACCCGCATCACTTATTGTCTGATTAGCGTATGTAGCACTTGAAACATTGAACGCTATTTGTGTGTTTGTATCATCAAGATATAGTATTCTATTATCAGATTGATAGACAAATCTTCTCCAACCTGCAGCAAGATATGAAAGTGTACAAATATGCCTTATATGAGTATATCCTGCAGCAATTACAGCCCCATTTGCTTTTACATTTGCTCCTGAAAGGACTATGTCAGTAGCAAGGTCACCCGTACCGTCATCTTTTGATATCATGAAGAGATAAATAAACTGATTTGTTGGAGACGCACCGCTTGCATTTAACCCATTCCCGTCTCCTTCGGCCCATGTAAGAGCTTGGTCCTTAGAACTTATTGCGCTTATTTCTTCTACAGCACAATGAATATCAGGATCATTAAACTTTTCACAAATAGCACTCACTTTGGTTCCATCACCTATGAGTATTTCTGATGCGCTTGCTGTATTTGATCTAAAATTATAATCACCAATAAAGACACTTCTTGAATTTTTGTATTGTTTAGATGCGTGTAGATTCCATTCAGACCATAGACCCAATTGATATAATGATTCATTCATTTTTTGACGAGCAGGTTTTATACCAAATGGTACCCACCCATTGTCTTTTAATGCAACTGTTATTGCTGTCCTATTATCCTGTAGGGTTGTAGGATCATTGACAATGTTTGTTGCCCATCTAAAAAAGTCAGCTGGTCTTATAGCACTCATTTATAACTCCTCAAAAAATTTTCCACCAATTCCATCATTACCTACTCCCTCTTCGCCAAATCCTGCAATGTTCGCAGCAGGAGGAAAGCCGCCTTCTCCATCAAAGCCAAAAACGTCACCCTCTTGCACAAATTCCAATATAATTTTTACCCCTGCAGGAGCAATCTTTTGTAACTTTGCTACAATTTCAGTTGTTACAGCCTCATTTGTTACGACTTGCAGCAAAACTTTTGCAGGGAATAAGTCTAAATATGTGACATCAATTGCATTTGTTAGAACTTTTACATATCTGATTATCGTTTCAGGCTCCCCATGAGATGCATTGAGGAACGCTCTTAATTGAATAGCCTCACGATAATCATCATCATTTTTCCCTTGTCTCGCTTCACCAACATATCCACCAAGGATATCAAGTTGGTCACCTGTTGCACTCGACAAATCTTTTAAATCCTTCAGATCAGCGGCAACATATTCCAAATCTTGGTACTCTTGCAAGATCGATGCGAGAATCTCTCTAATTCTTGGTTGACCCATTTAATCAATATCCTGAAATTGAGTTACAAGTAAAGCGACTCCACGTTCAACTATTTTTGTGTCAATATCATTATCTATACCAGGACCCTCAAACCATCCTAATGATCCATATAAAAAGTCATCAAAGGGCGTTCCGTCTCCGATAGTTGAGAGTTCTATTAATTCAGCAGCTCTGGCCATTATGGAGTCCTTTCAGTTGCAGTGATAGTCACAGTTGAAAGTATTGTCGTTCCATCATCTTTGTACAATGTAAGCTGTCCCGCAGCGGGGAAGTCTTTTCTATATCGATTATTCACAATAGCTTTTGAAAGTTCTAGGATCTCTCCAAGATTTGCTGTTGTTGTGACCATCGTAGTTAGAGATAATCCATCAGATAATAATTTATCAATGACAGAACCTGGAACAAGTGCTGTTGCGCCTATGTCAGTATCTTTCATTGCCTGAGCGATTATGGGCTTATCTGCATTTGTAAGTCCACCACTTCCAACATCATCCAAGGTTTTTGCTGTTACAGCACCAGCATTATTTAAGAATGTTGTGGTGTTATCTGCAATTAAGCCGGGTACTGTTTCAGCAATTTCATTTCCAAGAAATGCAAAAATATCTGCAGGACCAGTCGCCATAATTCTCACACTATCAAAATCAGCAATTGGAATTATTGGTTCATTTTCAAGAGTGACTTCACCAGTTACCTCATTATATGATTTGATTCTTGCAGTTGCTTTGAAAAATGGGTTTGCAGCTTGGAAAAAGTATACCCACATACCAGCATATGCATTAGCTTTTGAGTTAGTTCCTGATTTAATAACAAATGTTTTTGTTGTTGCTGATGTCCCAATTCTTGTATTTATAACTTCTTGACCGTTCCAATTTTCATGTCCATGTTTTTGTTCAAGGGATCCTGTTGTCATAAATGTAGAATCATGGCCACTTGGAACCTCACCAACACCATAACTTATTACACGTGCAAAGAATACATGCATAAAGTCTAATGTTACGGTTCCAATACCAAGGATATTCATTCTTACATCTCCATTGGCATCTGTATAGTCTGGATCCATTTTTGCAAAAACATAATGAGGACGTTCAATATCATTATTGAAAAAGATATTGGGTCCAAAAGTGTCATATTGTGCAAGATTGAAATTCCAAAATCGTATGTTTGCCTTTTTTTCACCTGTGGTATCTAGCCTCATTTGAATATCAGCACTTTTCATTTTTATTCCAGTGCCAACATTGAAATTGAGATCAAAGTCCATTCCACTTGAATCCTGTAAGAAAACAAAGCGGTTATCATCAAATTGTGTATTTGAAAGAGTTCCTGAAGAAATACCAGCGGTATCAGTTATTGATCCCATGAAGTTGTCGATTGGTGTATTGTTTGCACTTGCAGGGAAAGTTTCATGTTGAGACAATGCATTGACCATAGTATCTATCATAATAGAATTATCAACCCACTCTTTTGTGGCTGTTTGATCAACAATTTTCACCGTAATTCTTTTTGCTGTCATATCTGTTGCATTTAGTTCTATTTTCACATATCCATCAACTATATATATAGGGATAGTAACGTCACTTCGAGCAACATCATTTGCTTCATCTTTTGACAATTTAACATCAGCATTAACAAAAGCGGCTGGAGCACCTGTAAGATACTCCCCTTCAGACGAATTTGGATCGACAAGAGCAAGACTTACAGTTGTTGCCTCTGCATAATTTCTTAATAGAATTGTCATTTATATATCCTATGGTTGAGAAAATACATTGATTTTTACTTGTGTTTTAACACGAAATTCTACTGATGGATCTTTTTCGCAAAATACACGAATTTTAGAAGTGGGAAAAACATAATCACCTCTGTGCTTTGGCTTCATTTGCCAAGTTTTCACACCACTTGCAAAAACAAGTTTTAGAGGAGTTGATTTATTCGCTGTATTTAAACCACAAATTGTTATTGTTCCATTATAGCTCGTATCAAGAGTAGTTTTATCATCTTCATATATTTTTGCAGTGACATTCAATGTATCGTATGTATCATCATCATTTAATTTCATTTCATCATCAGTGACATCAGTTGTAATTTCAATCCATTGTTTAGCATCTTCCGTTGCAAAACTTACAGATGTTACATCATTGCTTCCATCAAGAGTTGCGACAAATTCGTCACCAGCATCAAGTCGAGCTTGCTCTGTTGTATTGGTTGTTCTAAATGTTGTATAATCAGCAGCTACTCCACCAAGTGATGCAGCGGCACCAGCCTCGACTTGTGCATCTGTTGGCATGTGGGGGTCACCCGTTTCTTTTTTAGAAATACGCCCTCGCGATGCCCATTTTTTATCACTGACTTTTACTGATATCATATATGTTCTTCCCATATTATCCTCGCCCTCTGTCTATTCCTCTGAATACGCCTCTATTTAGCTTTTTATATAAATTTAAATTTTGTCCCATTCCTAATGCAAATTCTATAACTACCCAATCCGTTGAAGTTTGACTTCCACCGAGAGTTCCACGATTAATAATAAATTGTGTTGTCGATGCACCAGGATTTAAAAATGTATTCCTGTGTCCAAATCCTTGATAAAACGAAGGGACACCCGCGATATTATGCAAACCCCAATGATAATAACACCCGCCGATACTACATAACCCCTGATCCTCTTCAATAGCTGTTCCAAAAGTTGCTGTTGTACTTGATGCTGTCCAATTTAACTCAGTTCCTCTTTGTGTAAAAATCCCAGGATCTTCAATAACATATGTGGTCATTTCAGCAGCATACGCAACATAAGACGCTATTTGCAATTGAGTTGCTGATAAAAGATCGATACCTTTTATTTTTTGCCCATCACAATTATTAGCCGCACCCGTTGGTAACATTGAGCTAAAATGCATAGTCTTTGTAAGATCAACTGATGTTATTGCAAAGATATGAGAAGTCCCTGTTGCAGGAATTGTATTTTCTTCTAATTGTACTGTTGAATTAGGCAGTGTAATGACTTGCCAATGCGCATGTAAATCCGTTGAAGCAATATTTGTCTCAAATCGTATGACATCATTTGCACCGTTAAAATAAACTTTATGTCTAAATAATTGCGTATCTAATCTACCATTGAAAGCTGGTGTAATGTCAGAATCCATGTAAGCGAGAGAAAATGACTTTCCAACATCAAGAGTTGTAATAACAACCTCAATAGCAGTCCCATTTAATGTCTCAATACCATGTTCAACAGTGCCCTCAGTTAATTCGAATATACGCCACGTTATTTCAACTCCCACACTTGTAAGAGAGAATCTTTCAAAAGTGATATCAGCAGCAAAACCAGAAGTAATATTTGTAAGAGAAGGTCCTGTAAAATAATCACCAGCATCAGTGCTATCGCTTCCAGTACCTGAAACATTTGAACCAGAATAATAGATAAGAGTCTTATCGACCTCCACAGGTTGCCCCAAAACAATGACTTCTAAGTCTTGGAATACTCCCCACGTAAAAACACCGCTATCTTTTAATTTAAGCATTATGTTGTAACCGTAATTCGTGTTAAATCAAATACTGCTATTTCATCATTATCGTCTATATTAATTACATTTGTCGTAAACACAGGAGCACCACCAATTGCAACTTCAATAACCGCACTTTCAACCCCTGGGAATGCAGATACACATTGTGCAAAATCAAGTGGTTTTAAGTTCTCTCCAATATCATAATCATTCCCCACATCAAGCACACATTGCTTAATTGTATCGACTCCATCACTAGGAAAAGGTGTTTCAGTATCAACAACATAGGTAATTTTTACATGAGCAAGAATACTTGTTGGCCTACTGAAATTAATTACTTGAGGATCTCCATTGCTATCAGTTGTTGTTCCACTATCATTTCCAAAAGTCTTTATTCCTGCAGGTTTTATAAGCCAAATCAAAGCCGCTATTAAATTATCATTTGCTGTTGTATCAGCTGATAAGATTACTATTTCAAAGCTGTGAGCAGGTCTTCCCTCTAAATCCACAACATCATCGACATTTTCAAACCCTGTGACACTGGTTGCTCCAATATCAGCATCATTCTTTACTCTTGATATGATTGATTCTAAAGTTCCTGCTCCGATTATCTGTAAGCTTTCAAGGAATCTCGTCCTTAATTCTTCATCCGTTTCGTCTTCACGTCCTTTAAATCCATCAATAAAGTTATTAACAGAGGCAAGACCAACAACAGGAGTTTCTATGATATCAACAGTATTTGCAACTGCAAGAATAGCTCCTGTATTTATACTTGTAAATACTGAAGGAGTATAGAAAGTCATATTAGCATCGACAATTGTGTCAAAAGGAGTTCCACTTGGGATCCCATCAAGTTGAATTCTTCCACCAAGCAAGGGAGTCCCATCAGCAACCCTTCCGCCATCAGCATTGAGAGCAGCTGTGAGTGCTGTTGCAATAATATCTGCAGTGTCACCACTTCCAGCCGTTGTGTATGTATATGGTACGCCACCCACATCAAGAGTATATAATGTACTGTCAATCACTGTATCGATTGTAACGAATATCTGATCAAGTTGTAAATTGGTAATTACTGTATCATTTACTAATTCAAAGAGCTCATTCGTGATGTTATTTTTTATTTGTGTAAGAGCTGGTACAACAGTGAGTGGAGTTCCTGCAAGACCTTCATTGACTGTGGTTGAAGTTGCCTCTAGTCTTATAATACTATTGATAGCAACAAGCAAATCAAGATTAACTTCTGTTGCATTGAGGATTGATTGTTGATTGTAAAACTCGTCAAATCTTTCCCAAAGATTAGCAGCTTCAACCGAGTGAGCGCCAATTAATTGCCCAAAGGAGGATCCTGCACTTGTATCGATGCTATTGCCAAAGTTAACTGATGCTTTCAGCCTATTTTCTATATCAAGCTTGATTTGATCAAGTGGTTTTACATTAAAACCTGTAAGTACGACACCAAAATTAGGCATAATTCCTCTATATTGTTACTGTTTCATTTAATTCACCAAATATTGAATCAGCTATGAATTCTACTGATAAACTTCGTCCTGCTTTATTAAAACTTGATTCAAAGCTTAGAATCTCGTTCACTTCCTCATATTCTAAGATAGCCATTTTAATAAGATTGTCAATCAAATTCAGGTTAGGACCTTTTATAAAAACTAAGCCGTAATAATCAAGGCCATATTCTGTATCTAAAACCCATTCTTTTTTAAAAAACTGCAATTTTATCTTTATACTTTGAACTAACCAGTCTAAATCTTTTACAATTTGAAGATCACTATTTTCTATTACAAGATCATTTGTTATTGGGTCTAATTTTAAATCTACTAATCCAGCCATATTATTGACCCTTTACTTTTAAAGTTGCATCAGTTGCAAGATATGTTTTAGGCGGAAGTCCTGTTGCTGGTGTCCCTGTTGCAATTGCGCCTAAAGGACCTGGATTATATAAGTGAGTATGAGTATTGAACTTTGCAATTATATCATCAGTCATCAAAGCTCTTAGCCCAGCACTACCCAACTCAATATCACCATTCTTTTTTATGACAACATTATTTCCACCATTTAATTCAATATCACCACCTTCTTTTATAGTGATATCAACCCCATTAAAAAACAGAGATAAATCATTTCCACCGTCATCTTTATTCATGAAATTATTTAATCCAACGATGCATATTGCATCACTGATGTCAAATTTCCTTGGATCGTTTGGTGTCCTTGAACCATCTTCTAATAACCAGCTATCCATTGATCTTTCACTGAATATTAATAAGCACGTTTGGTCAATATACTCACTTTCTGGAAGTCTTAATCCTGAATTCCCAGCCGTAAATGATAGAACGGGCACTTCTGCAATTGGCTGATATTCAACTACTTCACCATCAAGATACTTCTTATCTATTTCTGGTAAAACTTCTGCTTTTCTTTCAACTGCATCATATTTCTTAATAACACCAGGGAGACAAGTATGGATACTATCGGCAAGTAATGTTTCAAATACAAGAGTGATAGCTTCGGATAACGTTGGATTCGTTTGTTCGCTCATGACGCCTCTATTACAATCATTGTTGTTTGAAAATTGCCTTCTCTGTTATCAGCATCATGCTGTACATCAAGGATTTTAAATATCTTATTTGATCCTGTTGCAAAACTTGATATTTCTATTTGTCCCTGTGGTTCAACACTGGGTTGCATTAATGAAACAATCTTATATCCATCAAGTTCAACCTTCGATTTCCTTCTGTTGTCTTTAATCTTTGTTCTTTCTGGAGTGCCAATTAAACCCGAGTCGCTATTGAGTGAAATGAGAATAGAGCCATCGCTTTTATCTTCAAGAGTGAATTTTATTTCACCATTTTGAATTGACCAATCAAGTCCTGCAAAGGCACTTACTTTTTTAATGGCTGTTTTAACTTGCCCAGTATGAGAGAATCCTGTGTTGAAAATTTCTTTAATGCCTAATTTATCTAAATTCGTTTTTAAAGGAATCCCTAACTTCGACACAAGATCTTTCAATATCTGGACAGCCTTTGACCCTTTTCCATAGCTTACTGATACTTTTTTACTATTCAAAACTTTTTCACCATCGGCAATTGAGATCGTTGTGATAATTTCTGGAGGTTCAAATCTATCGACAACATTTGTTATATTTCCAACAAAGACGGTTTCCGTAGTATCAGCCTTTTTATATCCTGCAGAGACAAAAGCAAAATCATCCAACTTTGCAAGTTTAGATCTGGTATTTACATTTAAATTCCAAATGTTTAATTCACATGTATTGGGTTCTTTAGTATCACTTTTAGTTATAGAAAAAGACATATGAAACCCTTCGATAAGTACTGACTCAGCAGTTACCTCACCAATTAATACTTTAATTTCTCTATCAATTAGGGGCTTGCTCATGATATTTCATCTTCCTCGACATATACTAATTTCATTCTACCATTTATGAAGTCATCCTGTAAAATAGGATCTGGATTTCCTGTTTCATCTGTTGGAAACATCATACCTGGGGGAAGATCTCTTGTTGTGAATTGTCTTAATAATTCCCCACCATGTACAAGCTTTCTACCTGTTAACAAATCATTCTGTTCTCTATCAGCAAAACTTATTGTCCAAAATCCACTCCTACTTATCCACTTAAGACTTAATATAAAAGGAGTCCCATCAAGGGTAACCTCTTCTTCAAATGATGCTAAATCAAACCAGGGTATTGTAACCATTATGGAGTCGCTCCTGATCCTGTTTGCAAATTTAGAGTTGATTGACTGTCAGATTTCCCTATTATTAAATCAAATAAAGTACTTGAATCATCCACATCAGGTGGCTTCTGATTTCCAACATTGATTTTTTTCTGTGCTGTATTTTCTATGTTTGGTGCTTTCCCTAGTACGTTTTCTACATTTGGACTGACAAATATTTCAGTTTGAGCCCGTTTGAATTTTCTAAAAACTATTACATATCTTAACGCTTCATCAGTATTTATATCCTCAGGGATCCTCACATTTTTAATAACCATGTTTGGATATACTTTTAAATTTGTTGTTATTGTTAAAATTGCAGGTTCTTGAACTTGTGTCACAAACATATCGTTTTGCTTATCAACTTCATATCCCGCCCATTGCACGAGTGTATCAAAAGCAAGCTGTGATCTGTTACTGTCGTCTTCCCTTACTTGTGTCCTTCCATCTTCATCATCAGTGACAATTGTTGCAGGTGTATTTGTTGTAAGAGCTTCGATAACAATTTCTTCAGGTGACCTTTTTACGTGATCGCTTATAACGGATCCATCTTCAACTTCGTATTCGCTTATAGTATTCACATAATCATGGTCTATACGAAAGACGACATCAATAAGAAGTTGATTTATCCCTTTGTTCTCCTGTGGTACTATTGAAACAATAGCCATTATTCAACCTTTGGATTATTCGTCACAAGTTCATTTATTTGAAACATCATTTCATCACGAGCAGCTTTTCTTAATTGATTTTCCGCTGTATTTATTATTCCTGTATCAGTTCCAACAGGAAAATTTAACGTAATATTAGAATTTACATTAACACTGTTTTGTCCTGGGACTGCTCCACCTTGTCGGATACTTTGCAAATTATTTGCACTAACCGAAGGGAATGCTATGTCACCAAAAACTTTTGCAACATCACTTGATGTTGGTACTTTTAAGTTGCTTCCTGTAAGAAAGTTCATAAGATCTAATAATCTTTGTATTGGAGCACCAATCAAATCAAATACTGTTGAAGCCCAATCTTTAATGAATTGACCAAGACGATTAAAAGCAAATTTAAAATTCCCTGTAAACACCCCAAACAAAAGCTCTATAATGCTATTTAACATATTATTAAGATCAGAGACAATATTTGCAAATATTTCTGGAATAAAAATACCTATATCTGTCATTTGCTTTTTCCAACGATCAAATCCATCAATCAACGTTCCAATTAAGGATTTTCCTCCTCTTTGGAAAACAATAATATCTTCAATCACCAAAGCAAGGACAGCTAAAACAACAGCAATTGCAGCACCAACAAGAAGAAATTTTCCTATCAATAACAGCATCGTTGTATTTGCAGCAGCAGCCGCAACTCTCAATGCAATAAAGGCTTCTTGTGCAAAAATAACTACTTTCACTAATGCTGAAAACCCTAGAATTAAAGGTGGAACTATTGCAACAAATGCACCAGCCCAAAACAAAATCGCTTTTAGTTGTGGATCAAGTTTTTCTAACATCCTAGTCAATCGTATCATTTGCAATACAATCTTCTTAAATGCTGGAAGTAGCGTTGTCTCCATATCTTTTATACTTAATAATAGGAGATCTTTAAAATTACTCCATAATCCGCCAAGGGTTTTACTTTGCTTTATCATAAGATCAGAGAATTTTCCTGATCCAGTTGCCATATCTCTGAATGCTGTTTCTACATCTTTAAAACTGACAGCACCTTTAGAGACTAAATCAGCAATAGCTTTTTCAGATACATTAAGTTGCTTTGCAAGCTGTGCTATCAAAGGGACACCAGCTATAGCAAAATCCCTCAACTCTTGACCTGTTAATTTTCCCCTTGTTCTAACTTGCCCAAAATTTAAAGCAAGCCTTTGTAATGGGACAGAAAGTCCAGCAGAAACATTACCCAAATTAGTAAGGGTTTCAATAAGCTTCTCTGACTCTATACCCATTGCAAGTAATTGTTTTGCGTTTTGAGTTATTTCAAACACACCAAAAGGAGTTTTTGCAGCAAGTGTGAATAATTCGTTAAGCAAGCCTTTTGCCTTTTCTGCATTCCCCAATATCGTTGTAAAAGCAACATCTAATTGCTCAAAGTTGGATAAATTAGTTGCAATACTTTTAGTTAGTAATGCAAAAGGGAGCGTAAAAGCAATAGAAAGCCTTGTTGCTGCACTCTCAACTTTTCTTGAAAGATTAGTAAAAGCCCTCTCAACTTTTTGAGATTCTGCCTTATTGACTTTAAAGCCAATTATATTTATTAATTCACTTACTACTGTTGCCATAAATCACATATGTTGAAAACATTACAACCCATCCTGCTATCGTATACTGTGGACTGATGCCCAACGGTATGCGATCTTTAAAGAAAAACTCCCTTGGTAAAAAAGCATTTGATCTAATATCATACTTCCACCACGAGAAAACCGCTGCAAAACCATCCCAAGGGACACTTATTGCAGCGATACAGCATAAAACTACCATACTCTGAGTGATATTAGGTTTAAATTCCTTAATCAAGCAATAAAACACAAAGACAATCAGAGGTATGAGGGTATAAATTATTATTAATTCTTTTGCACCATTTCCGCAATAATGATATAATTGAGCTTCTAATATCACAAAGATGCTTATCATCCATATATAATATTTAGAGGGAATAGTATCTTTTATATGCCTTGTAAGATAGCAGAAGTAATAAAACAATGAGCTACATACAATAATGAAGAATAAGTCATCCCAATAAAATCCACCATAAAGAGCACCCCAATAACTAGACCCATCAGGAAAGTACCAAGCTGGATAATTTGTATAATTTTCAAGTGCATTTATTTGTACTGCTCCCCACGTTACCGCTATTGCCATAACATTTCTATATTTTTTCCAATGTATCTTATCCTTATACTTAATAATCAATACAATATTAATGAGCAATAGAAAGCCTATTTGCCATGAATAAGGGTATTGTATTAAGTAATCAGGTTTCATTGGTGCTTAAGTTCTTTCAAAAGTAAAAATATTTTATCATTTGATTTAGTAATTTTATCATCAAGTCTATTGATTCGATCGTCAACAGATATTGATATACTTGAAACTCTCTTTTCTATACTCGTTTCAAAATCAGTAGTAGTATTATACCAAATCGTGAGGGTTGCAATAGTACAAGTTACTATTATCCCACCAATCCACTTTAATAATGACTTCCTATCGCTAACAACTTTGTCTATCTTTTCATTAAAAGTGTCAAGAACATTTCCAATATAAATCTTAATCCCATCAATCTTTTTCGTGTGAGTTTCTTGATTGGTTTCTAATGCACTCATTTTTCTTTCAACAGCTTCCATTTTACTCTCCAACGCTCTAATGATCTCATTTTTAGAATGATCTCTTTGATTAATACTCTTGATCTCATTCCTATTAGTTGCAACATCGTCAACGACTTTGTGCCAGTCGATAGTATCCGAGTCTGGGGGAGTGATTTTTAAAACCTTTTTATTTTGCATTGTTTGGGTCCTGTTCTGCCATGATTGCGTCAACTTCGTTTTTTACATCCAACATTGTATTTGCTTTCATAACATCATCAAGCGTATATGATGAGTCTAATTCTTCTAACTTACAAACGTCATTTAATATGAGTCTCCAGAATATTTGCTCCTGTTTCAACTCATCTGACAAACTATCGTAAATCTTTTCTATTCTTACTTGCTTGCTGGGGTCAATTCTCTGAACTTTTCTTTCATATCCTTTTTCTTTTTTTCTGTGAGTCCCATCATGTCCAAAAAAGAGCCATAATTTACCTCTAATACATAATACAGTACTTTGTAGAGGAATCCAAAATCAGCACTAAAAACAACATCGAACTGAGTATGATCACTGACATCTTTACTATCCACATGAGTGGACATAAGGATTTCAAAGATAAGGTCTTCAACTTTATCTTCAGTAAGATTTTCAGTTAATGTTTTACTAATTAGGGCAAGGTCAAGATTATCAGTATCTTGGTCAAGAAATGGTATAAGTAATCGGGAAAGTTTAATTTTTAACTTCAAACCCCTTCGCGCAGGATAAGCAGTTGTTAAAACCTCTCTATCCTCGATTTTGGTGTTTGAAGTTTGTAATTTGTTTTTCATTATTTAGCCTTTGTTTTATTTTTTACTACGGATTTCCAGCAATAAACACATCTACATCTAAGCAAGCAATGCCCCATGCATTATTACTTAAATCAGTTGCAACGGTAAAATCTGGAAACTTCATAATTCTAGCTTCTGCAGAACTAATAGCAGTTGCTCCAAGAGCGTCTTTAAGTAAAACACCACCAACACCAGCATTTGCAGTTTCATCAAGTAAGGCAATTGCAGACAATTGGTCATTACTTGGTGAAGACTGTTGAAGCGTTATTGTGAAAGTCCCACTCTTATCATTACTCTTTACGAATGTCCCAGAACCTTGCATACCAACGACTTTAGTAAACATGTCTCTATCTCTCGTGAATTCTATTCCAGTACCATCAGCATAACCGACTATTGGAGTACCGAAGAAAGAGAATACAAATTTTTTAGGATCATAGTTCATAATTTCTTACTCCTTTTTAGAGGGTTAATATTCCGTTGATAGTTATTTTATGAATTGCACCACTTAAAAATGCAGTGAATTGAACATTGTTTAATTCTCTATTAGCTTTGTCAACACTTGGGATACTTGATGCCAATGGAACAACAGTAAAGAAACCACCAGTTTGGGCTTTCGTCACTTCGTCAAATGTGGCCTCACTAATTCCTCTTTGTTGATCTTCAGTGCTTTGCTCTTGTTTTAAAGTCTTTTTCAAAACTTCATTTACTCTGTTTATTCCACTATCCGTAAAAGACACTTTCGGAGCGTCAAGAAGTAATTTAAATTGATCTTCTTGGATCCTAACAGGTAAATACTCAGCAAAAACAATAATATCAACATACTCACCAGTTGCAACGGTCCCCTTTTGAGGGATATTCGCACCACCGACCTCAAGAAAAGTATTTGCATTTTTATCATGCACATTGCCAATTTGAGTTGTAGTTAATACATCAATAGTTTCTCCAGCAAGAGGGAAAAGAGCATTTAATGTATATGTACCAGGATCAAGAGCCAATGTTCTACCCATTGCAGCAGCATCAGTGAATTTCGTTGCCGCATCAGCTTTGTAGAAGGCATAAGCATTCTCATTTGTTCCATTCTTAAACAATGCAGCAATACTTGTTGTATCAACGCCTTCTGCTTGATCAATGATGTCAATAACTCCACCACCGATATCAGTACCAGCACTAGCGCAAGCAAATAGTTTACTATTAGCCAAGGCATAATCACCAGCAAGTTTTTGAACAGCTACAACTCTATCCGTTATAATTAATCCAAACCACTTGTTGTCTTCGAGGGCTATTGCAGTCAATGTAACTGTAATAGTAGCGTCTCCGCCATCTTCTCTCCCGACTTTGAATTGCGTAGGTCTTGGCGTTTGTGCAAATATAGCCGCTGCCGCGATATACTCAGGATCTGCAGTCCCATTCGTGAGATCAGCCGCAAGAGTAGCTAAGTCGCTATAAGTACGGATTCTGTTTCCAAATGTAGGGTTTGGCCCCACTATTAATATATCGCTAAAACTCTGCCTTGACAAAGGAGTCGTTTGTTTAGATATATTAACAACAACTATACTATTAAGATCGGCCATTTAGACCCCTTTCATCTATGTATCTACTGAAAAAGTTACTATTTTATCGCCTGTCTTAAGATCTTTTAGAGTTCCACTTCCGTTAAGATCTTCAATGAATTCTCCAATGGTTGAAGGATCATTCAAGACGAGTGTTGAATTGTATAGAATTGTTACATCGACAAATGTTCTATCTTCAAAAACATTTGTTGTTATCCCTGGGATGTCAGTTGCAGGGCCATAATTTAATGTACTAATTCCGTATGTCGTTCGTACTGTGTCCATTACTGGCTCATTATCAAAACCAAGGATAAGATTATCAAGTACGTCTTGTGAAGTTTGATCAGCAGTATATGCAATAAATCGAGTAGTCAATCTTTTTACATTAACTATCTTTGCATCTTCAGTTGCTGTTGGGTCAATGGTGAAATTCCTATGCATCTTTCGCTCAGCAATTCTTTGAAACGTGATAAATGGTAGCTCAGGTCTAGGTGAATTTTGATTTGCTTTTAAAACAAAATCATTAGTAAATCCAGTCAATGACATAACCATAGACTTTATACCTGTATCAATTGTTGTGTAATTTTGAGCCATTATTTTCCGTTCACTGCTATTTTTATTGCTAAATATTTATTATGATTGATAAGATCATTTGCCCATACTTCACTTTGAAATGTTTCATATATTTCACCAAACAAACTTATTTGGTCAGGATTTTGACTTCCTGTAATTGTGTTTAAATTATCGTTCGTGTATATTGTGTAAGTCCCACCATTATTTCTTCTTCCTTCAGGTAAAAGAGCCACATCTTCAGGCTTTGAAGGCTGGCAACTTGCTTTTATTGTAAAAGGATTTTTAGACCCTGGCAAATTCTTCCCACTTGCATCAATTGTGCTTGCTACAATACTAAAAGCACTAATGTCTCTTCTAAAAGCAGCTTCGAATATTGTTTGGAAACTCATTATCTCTTACCTTCTACATGGCCAACGCTTTGTATCATTTGTCCTGTATCGATTAATGGATTAGAAGACTTCTTTTTATCAATTGTTACTTGTTCAAGTGGTGGAGATTTCATATCTCTAATCTTAGTTTTAATTTGGTCTTGATGTAATTCCCCATATAATCCAAGTGCTCTAAATGCATCAAGCTTGCCATCAATAATAAGAGGCATTGTTTGATTAATTAAAGATTTTACTTTTGGAACTCCATCAGCAAAAGACTGTGTCATAAATGGCCAACTCTTACGTTTTTTTCCAACAGGGCCAAATTCTAATTTTGTTGCAATTTGTGATACTTCACTCATAGAGCTTAAGGCTGGTTTGTCACCCGATTTAATTGGAGTCCCAACTTTCCCACCTTGATTAAAGCCTACTTTTGTCACAAAGTTATTCAAATCTTCAATATTTTTTATTGTCTCACGAATAATATTTTTCTTGATTTGAACTCTATTTGTAATCTTTGCAATCAAAATACACACCTATTCCCAATAGTAATAATGCAATTACGACCCAATCTCCAAAGCTCCAATCCATATGGAGTAAGTCCAAGATAAGGATCAATTCCTTGATTATTATTGCTACTCATCATAAACTCAATAGATAAATCACCCTCTTTTAACTTGCTTGCAGTTCCAGTTGATCCGCTTCCCTGAGAGCCATTCTCCTCAAGAGTTAACCAATGCATTACTAAAAGAGCTATTGCTTTATTTGATACTGACTCGTTACATAAAAAAGTCAATTCGCATTCAGCTTGCCCAATCAATAAAATAGTGGTAGCATCGAGAGGGTCAAATCTCCCTCCCGATCTTGTGGTAATATATTCACCTATTGTAATAGCAGTTGCCATTTTATCTATCCAACGGATTAATAATTTTCATTCGTTCTTTAGCAGCAACAACAACTTCTTTTCGTTTATCGTCCTCAATGATACCTTTGATAATCTTTCTCTCATTGATTTCGCTAATCGCTTTAATTGCAGCAGGTTTATTCATCCCAACAATAATACTCACCGGATCATTATCAAGGGATGAACTCTTTATCTTATTAACATCATAGATATGATTGTCAACCTTCTCTTTAAAAAACCTTTGACCATTTGACAACCCTTTTCCCTCATTTTTAGGAACTGTTAACAAAGCATGGTCTTCATCAGATATAATTTGAAGACCAGGAACTATTGCTAACATTCTTCCAGGCACTGGCTTTGGAAGCCCTGTTATAGGGTCTAAGTTTTCTTCGATTTGTAAAACATTGCAGTTCGCCTTTGAATTAACTACAGTATAAGACATATCTTTATAACCCCTCTATAATTGAAATTGCTAAAGGATAAGGAATAATTACACCAGCTATTGAACCTTCAGTATTAACTACTTGAGCCAAATTTACATGCTGAGGAGCATTAATTCTGTATTCCATAGGAATATCAAGAGTTAATGTTTCAGGAGTACTACTCATAGCAATTAATATCTCAGTCGGCCCAGCACCGCCACTTGGCTTTGGATCAAGAGCAACAAGTTTAGAAATTTCATCAAACTTCACAGTAGGATGGACATCTTTCAAAAACTTCAGAATAGTTGTATCACTGGTTCCTGATCTTGGAGTTGATGCAATTAGTTTAAAATTAGCTGGACTCATCAAACAAGTGTTTGCTTGCTCAACAGTATTGGTCAAAGTGTTAATTCCATTGATTGCAAAATTAACATCAGCGATTATTGCATCAGGAGTCGCACTCGCCCACGTACCATTTGGAGCCGCACCAGAAGTGACATTAGGGTTATATACTAAACCAAAAAGTCCACCAAAAGCAGCAGTTCCATCGCCAAGCCATGCAAGATTATCAACTAATTGTTCATATGCTCTTCTTGACGCATCGCCCAATTTTAGCTTTAATTTCTTGTTTGCTTTTTTACTTGATCTAATTTCTTTATTAGACATTTGAAAAGCATTACCATGATCTTTGATTTTAACAGTAAATTGCTGTCCTGTCGCATTAACGAGTGGTAAATTGCTTGCATAATCACTTATGAACTCACTTACACCAAGCTCAGTAAATTGATTATATGTCACAAATAAATCTCCCTCATCAGCACTTGTATCCACAGGGATATATTGTCGTGCTTTGAAATTAGGAAATTTTATATTGTATTCTCTTGTTCGTACGTTTTCCAACTCACGATCAAAGAACACTGTTTCATTCGCATCTAATCTATCATGCATTCTCATTTTTTATTCCTTGATTATGGGTTATTGATTTCAACTTTTACAAGACCTGCGCCAGTTGTTTTTGTTAAGAAGACACAATTTGCAACAGCACTTGCGCTAGCTGTATCTACATCAGTTCTAAAACGGCCAATTACAGTACCACCAGCACCAGCAACATATCTGCAATATACTGAATCTGTATCAGGATCAATCGCTTCCTCAGCAAAGACCCAAATAGCGCCTTGGCGTAAGATATTGACTGAATCATTAATAGCATATTCCACAACGCCAAGAGAACTTTGTTGTAGCGCTTGAGTTGAATGAGCTATACCATAAACGGTATTGTTTGTTCCGTTGGGAAGTTGCGTTTGCAGATCTTCACCAATTGTTTTTATGACACCACGACCAAAAGGAATTGCAGTTGTGACGGCAATTTTAGTGCCATCAGTTTTGCGTATTGCAGCATCAGCAATCATACCTTCGAAAGCAACAGTCATATTTTCATTATAAGCAAGTTGAGTCATTATGCATATTCCTTTCTATCTTTTTTCCACATATCTTTGTTATATTTAACCATTTCAGCATGAGCCTTGTCAGAATCAAGCTTTTCATAGTCATCTCCATCTTTGCGAAGAACAACTTTTTTCTGATCAGCAAAAGCTTCATCATCAAGGTTTTCAACGATAGCGTCAAAACGAGCTTGAACATATACTTGATCGTTTGAATCAAGTTTTGCTTTAAGCTCTTCTTTTGCTGTATCGTCTTTTGCTTTTTCAAGAATTGCCTTTTTCATAAGATCAACATCAGAGACACCATCAAAATTAGCATCTTCAATTATCTTTGCAGCATTTCTTTCAAGAGTAATTCGTGCTTTTACAGCAGTATTAATTATCTCTTGATTATCGACTTTTTCTAATTCTTTCACTTTTTCGTCCAATGCATCATGCTTTGCTTCAACTTTTGACTTTTCAGCAACTGCATTTTTTACATCTTTCGTGAGAGAATCAATATTGGCTTCGAGTTTTGAGACATGATTTATAACCTCTTGGGCAGCCTCATAACCGATACCGTCAATTCGATATTTTTCCATCGTCTTTGACTCCTTATAATTAGTAATATCTATAATTCCATCTTCGCCATCACAATGATCAATATTGAGTTGTAATTCGGGGCCACCCCTTGCATTATCAACTATAGCAAGATGATTGTATTGTCTATTTCTTTGTATTGCATCGTACCGTTGACCATTCCAAGTCCCAGGCGTCATATCAAGATTTACTTTGTACCCTGGACTAAGTTGTTTTTTCCCTTGGTCTATTTTCTTAATTGTGTCATCATCATTTATAGTAAAAGAAGTCATCAGAAAATCACCATCTTTTTTAATGGTTTCCCCAACACTTCCAACAGTAAGAAACTTTGAGTTTTTTGAAGTGACAAACTTATCTGGAGGATGTCCGTTTGTGACACTTTTCATTTTTAATGATTCATTTGAATCGTTATTTGATAGTGTTTCATGATCGACTAATTCTCTTCGGGTT
>JAZGFD010000337.1:0-4153 GCA_036479115.1 Saprospiraceae bacterium
ATGTACTTTGTGTCTCTTGGAAATATCGGTAGTAATAGTTGGCCCATTCCACAAAATAGGTATTTTTATTCTACGACCAATATGTCATAATCCATTGATTCTCCGGTTTCATGCTTGGTTGTCTGAATATACACTCAACTATGGTGCGAATAGTCCAAACTTAATTCTCTTTTAATGGTACCTTAGTAGTCACCTTTTATTTAGCAATTACAAATTGCTACAGACAGGCACAATCTTTGTCTTTAAGAATGTACCAAAATTATTAAACCAAGACACTTTTACATGAAGATCATACTCATGTCGGCATTCTGCCTATATATGACTGTAGACAACAGTTATAAAGACACCTATATAAATACTTGGAAAGAAATTTCATTAATAGAATCACATCGTACAGGAATCCCAGTATCAATTATACTCGGCCAAGCTATACTCGAGTCAAATTATGGCAATAGCGAACTGGCAAAGAGAGCTAAAAACCACTTTGGTATAAAATGTAAAAAAGAATGGCTTGGTGGGGCTTTTCAAAAGAAGGATGATGACCTCAACAAGAAAGGACAGCTTATCAAGTCATGCTTTAGAGCCTATGATCTAGACATTGATTCTTTTATTGACCATTCTCATTTTCTCATGGGTAGAGTGTGTTACAATTCAATATTATCAAATAAAAAAAGAGACTACCATGCTTGGGCTCGTAGTCTTCAGAATTGTGGTTATGCTACTGATAAAAAGTATGCTCAAAAGCTGATCAAAATAATAGAAAGTCACCAGTTGTGGAAATGGGATCAATAGATAAAGTATAATCGTGCAAAATTAAATAAAAGCATATATTTGAACCATCAGGGTGTAAGAACTAGTTTGATAAACCAATCTCTGAGAATTTTAGGACTCTAGTTTTTAACTGTTAAATTAGAATACCTACTCTGAAGCGAGTTCCGACACCCTGATTTTTTTTATCAATGTGAGGGCGGTTATTTAAGTCCTTCTATTATAATTAACCCATTCAATGATTGTGACCTAAACTCCTTGAGTTATGTACGTATCAATGCATTTTCTTTCTGCTCAGTGTATGAGTTTCTGTTTCTTATGATATCTATTACTGAAAAAAGTGCTGTTTTAAAAGAAGAAGCATCTGCTTTGTTTTTACCTGCAATGTCAAAACCTGTACCATGATCTGGCGAAGTTCTAATAACATGAAGACCTGCTGTAAAGTTTACACCATTACCAAAGCATAACGCTTTGAATGGAATTAATCCTTGATCGTGATACATTGCTAATATGCCATCATATTTACTATGTTCGCCGCTGCCAAAAAACCCATCGGCAGAATGTGGCCCAGTGACCATAATTCCTTTGTCTTTTAAGTCTACGATTAAATTTTTAATATAGTCTTCTTCCTCACTTCCTATGGTTCCATTATCTCCTGCATGAGGGTTGAGTCCCATTACAGCAATTAGGGGTTTCTCTTTGCCAAAATCTTGAATCAGAGATGTCTTCATGGCTAAAATTTTTTCTTCTATTAATTCTTTTGACAAAATAGATGTCACTTCCCCCAATGGTACATGTGTTGTTGCTACTGCTACTTTTAATTCTTCAGATATCATAAACATAAGAGGTTCTTCGTCTCCTACTTTCTTCGCAATGTATTCTGTATGTCCCTTTTCGGGAAAATCTGCCATAGCCATAGCCTCTTTATTAATAGGTCCAGTAACAAGGCCATCAATTAAGCCATTGTGAAGATCAGTCACTGCTGTATCAAGGCACACGTAGGCAAATTTGCCTGCCTCCGCAGTCACCTTTCCAAGATTTATATTGACTGTCTCGTGATACGCATTAATGACATTTATTTTTCCCTCTATAGCCTGCTTTGGGCTTGAGACAGTAACGAATGACAATGAGCTATCATTGAGAATATTTTTATGATAACCCAACACCTTTCCAGACCCATATATTACAGGTATACAAAAATTAAAAATTCGTGATTCTGACATTGTTTTTAAGACAACTTCCGGGCCTATTCCGTTAATGTCTCCCAGAGTAATGCCTATTCTATATTTTTTACCCATTTTGACGTTTTATTTACTTTAAGACTTCTACTTGAGTCCACTCTGGAAACTCACAAAATCACAAAATCACAAAAGTTGCTTTTGGCGGACTTTACATTTTTCTCAACTCGCTGATACTCAGGTATCCCCGAATCTCCAAAAATACAAATTTCATCCAAACGATTCTTTTCTGAAAAATGTTAGTCTCCAGAGTGGACTCATACTTTATTAAATAATATAGTCGTAACTACTCAGGTGGAGCCAATTTTGGATAAAAAAAGTGTTATTTCTACCATATTTCAGCTATTTTTTTCGCCATAACTCTGCTATGCCTCAAAAAATGGGCTTTATCTGGTAAAAAAGCAAGAAATTTTCATATCAAAAGCACTCACTTGAGTAGTTACATATAGTCTAATAGTTGCCGAAGATAAACATTTAGGATATTACTACCTTCGACATTCTTAGAGTATATTTAGGATATTACTATCTGGTTATAAACTTATGCTAATGACAATGACCACACAGAGATATTTTTAACGGTTGAAGGTTGAGACCACTACGAAAACTCACAAAATCAAAAAAGTTGCTTTTGTCGAATTTTACATTTTTCTCAATTTGCTGATACTCCGTTATCACTGAATCTCCAAAAATGCAAATTTCATTCAAAACAATTTTTTTTTAAAAAAATGTTAGTTTCCAGAGTATGCTCAAAGTTTGAAAGAAAGAATAAAAAAAAATAAATGGTTATTTGGCGCAAATAGCAGCCAACAGATCAAATCAAAGATTTACGTCTTTACCAAAAAAAAAATTTGAGAGCTAAAAAATCATATGGGCAACACTTTCTCATTAATGAGTCACTTTGCCAACGCATTGTAGATGTTTTTGACGAATATAATAATATTCAAAATGTTGTAGAAGTTGGTTCTGGAAAAGGAGCAATTACTAAATATATTATTCAAAAAAATTACAATTTTAAAGCCATCGAGGCTGATCAGGATATGATCGAACACCTTTGGCTAATGTATCCTATGCTTCAAAATAAATTTCTTAATGAAGATTTTTTAATAAGTGATTTGAATACACTATATAATGGTGAAGAATTTTCTATTATTGGCAATTTCCCGTATAACATTTCTTCGCAAATAGTATTTAAAATCATTGAGCACAAAGAGCTCATTCCTCTTAGTTATGGTATGTTTCAAAAAGAAGTCGCTGATCGCATCGTAGCCCCTTCTGGTAGCAAAACATATGGCATTCTTAGTGTGATTTTTCAATCGTTTTATGATTGCACGATTACTCAAAAGATAAGCCCAGGTTCGTTCAGTCCGCCACCAAAAGTAAATTCTGCTATGGTAATGATGAAAAGAAAAGATGACTATACCATACCGTGCGACTATAAGTTTTTTAAAACCGTAGTCCGAACCAGTTTTAATCAAAGAAGAAAAATGATGCGAAATTCGTTAAAGTCTCTCGTAGGAAATCCTGATTTGCTAAAAGATGAAATATTTACCAAAAGGCCAGAACAAATTACGAAAGAAGAGTTTTATGATCTTACAAATAAAATAAATAACAACAGATGAGTTTAGAAGAAAGAATAATGCCTGACTTAAAGGCCGCTATGAAAGCCAAAGACCAAGCAGCTTTGAGAAGTATAAGAGCAATAAAAGCAGCCATTTTATTGGCCAAAACAGATGGCTCAGGTACAAAAATGAATGAGGATTTGGAAATAATAATGCTTCAAAAACTTGTCAAACAACGCCAAGATTCCTATGCTATTTTTAGCAAACAAGATCGTGCCGAATTGGCTCAAATAGAAATGGAAGAAATAGAGGTGATAAAAAAATATCTACCAGCACAAATGAGTGAAGCAGATCTCACTAAAGTTATTCAAGATATAATAAGTAAGACAGGAGCCGCTACTATGAAAGATATGGGTAAGGTAATGGGAATGGCCGCTTCTCAGTTATCTGGTAGGGCAGATGGAAAAACCATATCAAGAATAGTAAAATCATTGTTAACATGATGATAAGTGGTAGAAATAGAAATAGATACAATGCTATGAATTAGAACAGATTGCAGGAATAACAATTCAAAGTATTTGCAAGAAA
>JAZGFD010000338.1:0-7646 GCA_036479115.1 Saprospiraceae bacterium
CGTGACGCGGCACGAGTTACTTCGTACCGCAGTACGCGGTATTGATTTATCATTTTTATTTTTCGTAGGCTCTTGAATTTTAGGGAGCTATAAATCTGGAAATCCGAAAACTAAAATGGTTTGGGTATACAATGATTTTTTTATTCAAAACAGCTTATTACAATTTTGAAGCCCGATAAACCGCTTTTTTAAAAGCTATTCGATATTGAATACATTTCTTTAAATCAATGGCTCTTTGTAACTCATTCTCCTTCTCACACTGGGGAATCATTACTATAAGTTCATTCAGTATTTTTTCATCTTCTACATAGTTAGTGGGGAGTCCTTCTAACAAATGTAGCGAAGCGTCTTGAAACTCCTTTTTTATTCTATCATCCAATTTGGCATTATGCCTTTCAATTAACGATAAGTAATCCTCAGGAGTAGAGATAATCCTCAATTTTATTGCTTGTGTCATTTCAGTACCGGGCTCTATTCCTATTATGTTTTCTGAAAACATTATGAAAGTGTGTGTCACCCCGTTATGATCAAGCCATTGCCATTGTTGAGGCCATTCTTCAATAAAACCATAATCTCTGAATAGACTTGAAGATGATTCTATACCATAGCTATAGTAAATCTGTTCTTCACCATTGATCTCACGGCACGTCCATACCTCGACACCTTTTTCAGATATATGTATTTTGGTATTTAGTTTTCCATTGTGATGATTCATAATGTCAAATATTGGGATTATGCCTCTATCTGTAGATCTTGATACATAATCAACTAGTGTTTCTTGAGTTATTTTACTTATGAAAGGATTCGATTGGTTGTCATTACATGATGTAGAAAACCACTTGAGATGGCGTGTAGAGTCGTAAGGGGGCAGACCTTGTAATTCTTTCAATATCTCCTTATCCCATTGCATAGGTATTCGGCTTTTTTGCTCGTTGATGAAATTTAAATAGAGATGCCACATACTTGCATTGCCTTTTCTTTTTTCCGATTCCAGTGCTTTAACAATGCTGCAACTTTCATCAATTTGGTTAATTCCGTTACTACCTATTATTAATTTCCACGGGCATCGCAGTAATAAAGAATTCTTCGAAAGACCCTTTTTTGCATAGATTCCTCTTACCTTTTTTTCAAAGCCTATTCCTAATTGTGGTTCAATTTCGCCACCAAATTGTCGAAACCAAGATGTAAGTATTTCGAACTCAATATCTTCGCCTTTCATTGTCTTTTTACCTGATCAAAAACCCAGTCATATGTTTTCATAATACCCTGCTCTAATGGTAACTTAGGTGCCCATCCTAACTCTTTGAAAATTAGAGTATTATCAGATGTTCGGCCTTTTACTCCTATGGGTCCTTTTGTATGTTTTATTTGAATATTCTTGCCGGAAAGTTTAATGATCATTTTAGCAAAGTCATTAATACTTATTAACTCATCTGACCCTATATTCACCGGCCCGCGAAACTCAGAATTGATTAAGCGCCATATTCCTTCGATACACTCGTCTATACAAAGAAATGAACGTGTTTGTAATCCATCTCCCCATATTTCAATAGTCCCTCCATCCTTAGCTACTGCTACTTTACGGCATATGGCTGCCGGAGCCTTTTCACGCCCATCTCGCCATGTTCCTTTCGGCCCAAAAATATTATGGAACCTAGCTACTTTGACATCAATATTATGGTTTTTAGCGTAGGTCAAATATAGACGTTCACTAAATAATTTTTCCCAGCCATATTCACTATCAGGTTGTGCAGGATATACAGTATTTTCGGTGCAAATGGGAGATTCAGGGTCTTCTTGATTGTATTGAGGATATACACATGCTGAGGAAGAATAAAATATTTTTGAAATCTTTTCACTTCTACAAAGGTCCAATATGTTTAAATTTATTAAAGCAGAGTTATGCATCACCTCAGCATCATTATCTCCTGTGAAAAGATACCCCGCACCTCCCATGTCCGCTGCTAATTGGAAGACAACGTCTACATTTTTTATCGCCCTCTTACATATGCCATGTTTTCTCAGATCTCCAAGTATAAACTCATCGGAATGATCATTTTCAAAATCATGTTTTTTTATATCAACCCCACGTACCCAATATCCTTCACCTTTAAGCCTTTTTGTTAAATGTCCTCCTATAAAACCTCCTGATCCACAGACCAACGCTTTTTTCATTATTCTGTATTTTTATTGATGCACAAAGATGGTTAATGAAGAGAAAACAATATTGATTATTTCGAAAATTGATTATTTCGAAAATTTGCGGAATATTTAAATATCGTTTCTTGTGGATTCAAGTGCCAATAATAGATAATTAGGCTTTGGTTTACATAGACAAAAACAACAAAATCTACTGGACTGATGACAAACTCAAATACCCCCTACTAAAAGTAGGTGGGTTAATGTGCCCGGACTAAAGTCCTTACTGCTAATCCAAATAAAAATTACCTTCTTTATCATTTGGGTTTTTCCTATGACCTTCACAAATGCACAGTAAGCCCACTTGTTGTGTGACTACTCTTTCTAACTTTTGTCATCTCCTTTTACCTCAAAGATAGGAATGAAATTTATCGCTCTAAAAGAGCGAGGATTTAAACCTTAATTGAGACCATTAAAAGACTTGGGGCTCTTCCCTGACACCGCCGGAGGCAATAATTACGACCTTACAAAGCACCCATATATAGATTAATTTATTATTTTGCAATTATGGTTAATTTCAAGTGTATTTTTACACAAAAAAATAAATGTCAAATCCACATCTGGATCCTAACATAGAGCACCTCACTGAGGAAGAACAACAAGTCGAAAAGTCATTGCGTCCTCAGATGTTGTCTGATTTTCAAGGGCAACCCAAGCTCGTTGAAAATTTACAAATATTTATTCAGGCCGCTAATTTGCGCGGCGAAGCATTAGATCACCTTTTACTCCATGGACCTCCAGGATTAGGAAAAACAACCTTATCACATATTGTAGCTAATGAGCTGGGCAGCGAATTAAAACTTACATCAGGGCCAGTGCTTGAAAAAGCGGGTGATCTTGCAGGTCTTCTTACCAATCTCTCAGAAGGTGATGTGCTATTCATAGATGAAATACACAGACTCAATAATGTGGTAGAAGAATACCTTTATAGTGCAATGGAGGACTATCGTATTGATATCATGATAGATAGTGGGCCCAATGCTCGCAGTATTCAGATCACTGTGAATCCTTTTACTTTAGTAGGTGCTACCACTCGTATGGGCCTACTTACTCCACCACTACGAGCTCGATTTGGCATCACATGTCATCTTGATTATTATGATGTCAAAACCCTTATTGGCATCATAAAAAGGAGTGCGGGTATTCTTAAAATTCCAATTGATGATGAAGGTGCATTTGAGATTGCTAGAAGGAGCCGAGGCACACCCCGTATTGCGAATGCTCTGCTCAGAAGAATACGTGATTTTGCTCAAATCAAAGGCAATGGCACTATCAACATTGACATTGCCAAGTTTGGCCTAAATGCTCTGGACGTGGATGATATAGGCCTCGATGAAATGGATAATCGTATCCTTACTACAATAATAGAAAAATTTAAAGGAGGGCCTGTAGGTCTTTCTACCATTGCCACTGCTGTAGGTGAAGAAAGTGGTACTATAGAAGAAGTACACGAGCCTTTCCTTATCATGGAAGGTCTCATCCAAAGAACACAGAGAGGAAGAGTGGCCACTGAAAAAGCCTACAAGCATCTCAGGATCGTGCCACCAAGGGACATGGGCACTCTATTTGGCTAATATTAAGCCACTATTATATATTTTTTTTCAATCTTAAAACTGAATACCATGCTTCTTGCTTTAAAAATTTTATTAGGATTACTAGGAGCCGTTTTACTGCTTTTAGCGGGAAGATGGATTTTTGACACTACCAAAATAAGTCGAGAGCACGACATTCAAGCATCTAGTGCCACAGGTCAAAATTTTCTGAAAGGTGATATTGGAGGCCTTTTGTTAACAGGAGCAATAATGGTAGCTCTGTTCTTATTTCACAGCCAGGATTGGCTTTATCCCACTGTTTTATTATTGGTATGTGTCATAGCGACACGAATATTCAGTTTGTTAAGGGATGGATACAGTAAGAAAAGTCTTCAGGCCATTACCGTTGAGCTAGTATTAATAGGTGTATTGTTTGGCATTCAATTTTTATCATAGTTAATGACTGCTGATTTACTCCCTCTTATTCCCATTTTTTTTATTATCGCCATATTGTATTCCTCAGCTGGGTTTGGAGGAGGATCGAGTTATTTAGCTGTCTTAGCATTATTTCCTATTGAATATTCATCTCTCAGAGTGATCGCATTGACATGCAATATTATAGTAGTAGCAGGTGCTGTTTTTCTATTTTATAAAAATGATCTTATTCCATATGAAAAAGTATGGCCACTGGTAATTTTGAGTATACCAATGGCTTTTTTAGGAGGGTATATTCATTTAGATGAAAAAATATTTTTTGTCATACTTGGTATAATTTTAATATTCGCGGCATTATCAATGTTGATAAAAGTAAAAAAAGAGGTAAAACGATTGCCACCTTATACCAATGGGATAATAGGCGGAGGTATAGGGTTTCTCTCTGGCATGGTAGGTATAGGCGGCGGTATTTTTCTTTCACCCGTGTTATATTTGTCAAGATGGAACGTACCCAAAGCAATAGCTGCTACCACCTCACTTTACATTTTAGTAAATTCTGTAGCTGGCCTTGCTGGCCAATTTTCAAGTGGTAATATTACTGTAGATATTACATTATTAACCTCCCTCGGGTTATCGGTATTTTTAGGAGGACAGATTGGTTCAAGATTGACTGTTTTTAGACTAGAACCTTCATTGGTTAAAAAAATTTCTGCAATGCTTATTTTATTTGTTGGTATCAGAATTTTATATCAAAATATGTAAATCGTACAATCAATACAAAATCATCATATACATGTATAGAAATACCAGTATGAGTCCTTAGCATATTCTGTCTCTCAATGAAATTGATAACATTCTCTTAATATTAGACTAAATATCTTTGGATAATGAAACTAAATGTGCTCATAATCGGCTGCTGCATATTTCTTTCTAACTCAAGCATTAGCGGCCAAATCAAAACCGACAAATTTGGAAAAGGGATTACTTTTATTGGTAAAGATTCTACTTATCAGTTAAAGGTAGGTCTTAGAATTCAAATGCTATTTGATAATCAGTGGGAAGAAGACGAAAACACCGGTTTTTATTCTGATTATACCTCAAAAATATTTGTCCGTAGATCGAGGTTAAAATTTGGAGGGTTTGTATTAAATCCTAAAATACAATTTAAGACAGAATTGGCATTTTCCAATAGAGATATATCTGGCGGTAATCGTGTCGAATTCAGCAAAGCCGCCAATGTGATCTTGGATGCTTCATTGAGTTATAATTTTTATAAAAATTGGACTATTCTCTTTGGTCAAAGAAAGCTACCAGGAAATAGAGAAAGGATAATCTCCTCAGGAAATCTACAACTTGTAGATCGCTCTAGGCTCAATAGTAGATATAACCTTGATCGTGATGTAGGATTTCAGTTACTCCATCATCATCTTATAAGCAATAATTTTTTGGTGAGAGAATCTTTAGCACTCTCACAAGGCGAAGGACGTAATGTCACAGCAGGGCACTTTGGCGGCTTTGGCTATACCATAAAATTGGAATTGCTGCCTTTCGGCAAATTTCAAAATAATGGTGACTATACCGGAGGGGCTTTGACAAAAGAAAATACTCCTAAACTGGCAATAGGAATAAGCTATGATACCAATACTAATGCGGTAAGATCAAGAGGAAGAGGAGGGCCTTTTATTACCGATGGTAGCGGCAATTATTTTGGCAAAGACCTCTATACTTTTTTCTTGGATATGATCCTTAAATATCAGGGTTTTTCTCTTTTGGTCGAATATGCATATAGGAATACTAATGACGAAATTCCTTTTGTAATTGATAATAATGGCAATAGCATTGGCACTTTTTATACGGGCAATGCCCTCAACGTTGTAGCAGGATACAATCTTCCTTCAAACATAGAGTTTTCTTTGAGATTTACCTCTAACAATCCAGATGTTAGAGTATCCAAGAACGAAAAAGAATATACAATCGGAATATCGAAATATATAGTAGACCATAACTTTAAAATACAAACTGATTATACATACAGAAATATATCAGGAGGCCCAGACCTAAAATTCTGGAGGTTTCAAACTGATGTTCATTTCTAAAAATAATATTACAATAAAACCAACTAAAATACATCTGTAATGGGTATTGGAATAGGATCAATTCTACAAATATTAGGTTCTTTGGCATTCTTCATTTTTGGTATGAAAATGATGAGTGAAGGAATACAAAGAGCTGCAGGATCTCAACTTAGATCTATACTGCGCACAATGACAAAAAACCGATACCTTGGTGTATTTACAGGGTTTTTAGTTACCGCATTGGTTCAGTCATCCTCAGCATCTACAGTGATGACTGTAAGTTTTGTAAATGCTGGATTGCTCTCATTGGTCGAATCTGCAGGAGTGATGATGGGAGCTAATATTGGAACAACCATTACTGGGTGGTTAATCTCCATCTTAGGTTTTAAGGTTAACCTGAGTGCTTATTCTATTCCATTTTTTGCAATTGGACTTCCTATGCTCTTTTCAGATAGATCCCGACTAAAATATTGGGGAGAATTTATTATAGGCTTTGCCATCCTGTTTTTGGGCTTGAGTTACCTAAAAGGAGCTGTACCTGATTTGAAAAATAATAGAGATGCCCTGAATTGGCTGCAGAATTTTTCTGAATGGGGCTTTTTTTCAAGGCTGTTCTTTGTAATGATTGGAGCGTTGGTCACAGTTATTGTACAGTCCAGTAGTGCAGCTATGGCTGTGACATTGACAATGTGCGCTCAGGGCTGGTTGCCTTTTGATGTCGCGGCAGCTATGATTTTAGGTGAAAATATAGGAACAACCATAACTGCAGAATTGGCGTCTATTGTGGGCAATACCAATGCCAAAAGGTCAGCGCGTATCCACTCTATGTTTAATATTATAGGCGTAACATGGATGATCATTTTGATGCCATATATTCTTCCAATGCTTGCTAACTTTTTGCAAAGTGCATTTGGCATGAACAATCCCATGACCTCCCCTGAAGATATGCCCATAGGGTTGTCAGCCTTCCATACCTTCTTTAATCTCACTAATGTGTTACTCATGCTGGGTTTTGTACCATTGCTAGTGAAAGCTGCCATATGGAGTGTGAAAGCCAATCCTGACGACGAAGATATAAGACTTAAATTTATATCCACAGTTACTTTAACACCTGAATTAGCTACTATAGAACTTCAAAAAGAAACAGCACATTTTGGACAGATTACAGCTAGAATGTCTGACTTCCTCAGGAAATTAATGCACCCGACCCTCTCAAATAAAAAGCAAAATAAAATGCTGAAAAAGTTGAGAAAATATGAGGAAATTACTGATGATATGGAAGTAGGGATTACTGAGTATATTACCAAACTTGCTAATCAGGAAGTAACTCCACGTACCAGTATCAGACTCAGAAGTGTCCTCAATATTTGTAATGACCTAGAGAGAATTGGCGATGTTTTTTATC
>JAZGFD010000339.1:0-6875 GCA_036479115.1 Saprospiraceae bacterium
CTGTCCCACCAGCAGCGGCAAAGGTAGGATCTTTCCCATAAACAAGAAGTGTGCCAAGAACACGAAAAGTTTCACTGGTACCAAAAGCCATAACCGTTAATTCAAATCGTAAGAGATCACTGTCATATATTTCGATACGTCCTCCCATATCTTGAACATTACTTTTACCAACCTGGGCTAACTGAGGGATTTGTAAGGATTCATTGGCAGCCAAAGCAGCATTCGCTAGTAAACCTATTTGAATAGTGCCAACATTAGTAATGCGAATAGTACCATTCCCAGCACCCGCTTTTGTACCTCCAACAGCCATACGAATTGAATTTACGACAAAATGGTTAATTTGACCTGGTGTAATGGTCATCACTCCTGTAGCATCGGAAACGGTTTTAGTAAATGTTTTGTCGAAAACATAAGGTCTATAACTAAACAATTTTTGAACATTTTGAGCCATGTTAATACACCTTGAAACGAATACGAATATTAGTCACTGCATTAGGAGTAGAAGCATAATCGCAAACAGTAATGCGTACTTTATCACCAGGAACGACAGGGAAATTAATATTTGTCTTAAAGGCATCATGACCGTTACGGGAGATTAGTCTCTCTGTGAAGAATTCCTCAGAACGAGAAATACCAGGATGACGAACAAATAATCTCACATAAACGCTGTTTGTGGTTGTTGGCCCTGTAACAGTCGCAATGGCTGAACTTAATATGCCATGAAAATTAATATGTAATTGACTAAATTCTTCTGGAGTAAAAATATCCTCTGTTCCTCCACCTGTTAAATCGCTAGCTGGGATTTCAACCTGCATTAAAGCGGTCTTAGGAGGAGGCAAAAGAAGACCTCCTTAATGGTTTCGATAAGCGACTGCTTGGGTTGTATCTGGTGCTGTTCCAGCGGCTACGAGGAGGGTGCTTTGAACAGTAATAGTTACCGCTGCGCCAGTCATAGGAAAACGGGTTGGGAAAGTACGACCTTTTCCTCCTAACTGAATACCTTCTGCTACTGTCCCAAGAACAGGATTGAAAAACACACTTAGTGGCCATCGCTGGGGACTGAAATCGGGAATTCCTGTGCATTGAAATTCCATAAATCCACTAATTGGATCATCAGCAGTAATTCCATTAGGATTAATTTTCGTTAAAATACCCCTTAATTCTTTTACGCCTGTTGGAATAGGAAGACTCGTAAGACTAACAGATCCTCCAGCAGCGGCATGTGCTTTTGCCGCATCGGCTTTCGCTGCGCCACCATCAACACGTGAAGGACGTTGTGCGAGTAATTCTAACGCAAATTCAGCATCAGGTTCTTGATTTGAATATAAAGTCGCTATTAAAACATCTAATCCTTCTGTACTAGTGACAGAAGGGGTTGCTTTGAAAGATAAGGCAGCATTGAAAAGTTTCTTTCCGAGAGGTGCACGAAAAGGATAAAAAGCAGTGACAATAGGCGTATAATCGGTATTTGCATCAGCATCGTTCCCACCGCCAGGAATAACGATTTCCTCTTCTGAAATGCCTAACGCTTTAGACGATAACTGAAGAATTAAATCAGGTAGATTTTCGGCATCGGTTAACTTGGTTGCACAATAACCAATCAGAAAACCAAGAATTGCTTCTGCATCAGGTTTTTCGATTTTTATCTCTGCTGCATTACTATTAACTTTATCAAAAGTGTCTTTTGTCTTTGCTATGGCTGAATCATAAACTAAGTCTGACCAGACTTTAATTCCAGGTACTTCTACACTCATGTTTTATTTCTCCTTGTTTCTCCTTAGTTTAATCGAACAGGTAGTCTGGTTCGAGCAATTTTTTGATTAAGGCTTTTGAAAACACCTAATTTATTGATTCCCCAAACAATTACATTAGGTATTAGTCCTTTATTGAGTTCACTGAAGTCAAAAGAAGTTTTGAAGGTTTGACCATCAACTTTAAGTCCTGTATAAGGTGATACTGCACGATTAAAAAGAGCGGCAGCCTTATATTGACTACTGTAACCTTTAAGTGGCATAATATTAAAAAGCCAGTCTCCAGTCTGAACAATAGGAATGATATTCGCACCAATTGATAAAACAGGAATTCGGATTTCTTTCATTCGTGCACGAATTCGGTCACGAGTTGCCTTTGGTGTTTTAAGAGATTTACGATGAGTTTTTGCTATAAAAACAGATGTAGCCTCTCCATCTATTACTGCCGTACCTACACGATAGCCTGGAGGTACAACCATTAATGCTTTAGCGTTTCCCATTTTGTTTTTGTCCTTTAAATTTTATTTACAAAAACAATTGATTATATCCTATTTAAGGTTATTCTAAGTAGTTAAAAACCGCCTCGTGATCTTGTTTGTGTGGTTGAGGGAGTTCCTTGATTAATACCAGGAATAAGATTAAATAATCCCCATTCATTCGCTTTTGATATTAAAGCGACAAAATCTCTGGGATTCTTCTGTGCATCCTCTTGCCAATTGGGATAAACTTTATCTAACAAAAAAGCGTAACCAGGAGGTAAAGATTCCGCAATGGTATTAACAGCCATAGCTCCGAGTGCTGTATCTGTTTTCTTGTCCATTTTTTTTATTTCTGTTGCTGTTAATGGTTGAGATCCAGTAATCTGAGGAATAATACTGCTAAGAGATTCTTGAAAAACATCAGTAATATAATTTGTTAGCGTGTTTTGGTTCTTTTCATCAGAAAATAAGGCTGTTACTCCTTCCATAACTGAGGATGTAATTAACATCTGAACAGACTCAGATTGTAACTCTTTTCTGAAAACATCTTGACTTTGCAGCAAAAACTCTGAAAAAATATCTTGAATTGGTAACTCAGACTCGTTATTTCCTAATTGTTGGGCTTTTTTTCTAAAATAAATGGCTAATATTCCAACAGAAAGACCTAGTACAATTAAATTTCCTATAATGGTTGCTATGAGTATTTCAATCATTTTAAATCAACTAATTGAAAAAATTGTTACTAGTACCTTTAAATTTTTTCCTTCTGGAGTGGAAATTGCACCGTGTGGGTTTGAAAAAAAATATGTAATCCAGACACCCCCTTTGGTTTCCAGTCGAAACTTTTTTCGAACCAGGTCTCAAAAAAAAATTAGTTCGAATGCTTCGATTGCTTCGATTGATAACTACTATATATATATAATATAACTATTTATAGCTAGTAGTAGTAGTAGTAGTCTTCTATGGAGTGGAAATTGTGGGGTGCGGGTTCGTATCATTTGTTCGATACGTTTTTGAAATTTATTACATTTTTTGTAATGCAATTAACCCCATTTCGAAAAAAGTTTCCAATGGAAACGAACAAGTCTCCTATGAATTCCTGATACAAAAAATTTTTTTCCTTGAATCTCCTTCCTATTTCCAATGGAAATTATGATTTTAACAAGACTTTTTTTCAATTCTAATGGAAAAGAACCGTTCTAATGGAAGTATAGAAACATTATTATAGGATCATATTATCTAATGTTATTGTATCATATAAAATATGATAGGTGAAAAAAATGAAAATAAAAATAAGAAAACTAAAAATTAGTCAAAGAAAACCAAAAGAGTCTGATTCATGTGGAAATTGCTTTTTTGATACATATACAAGCAATTTAGAACCTTGTTTTTCCTGCACAAGAAATCCTGTAACTTCAAGTGAAGATAATTGGGCTGGAAATGAATATGAGGACGATTAAAATGAGTTTTGCTAAAACAGTGACCTTAGATCAAAAATCAATTGACTTCCTTAATATCCTAATGGAAGATTTGAACATTAAAAATTTTAGTCAGGCTTTACGTATCGCTATAACCTATGCTACTATTTACAAAACAAAAACAGGCGAAAGAAACAAACAGGCTGAATTAATAGCCATATTAAAATATCAACATTCAGAATTCATTAAATCAGTAGCAAAAAACGAAAAAGTTTTAAAAGAAATAAATTCAATTCTACTTTCTCGTTGGTCTGATAAGCAAAAAGTAGCCAAATTAAAGGAGATTTTATAATGTCTGAAGAATTAAATGAAGGTATTAAATTAGGTATCGAAATAGCGAAACTAAGACAAAAAATAATCGAATTGCCTTTAGATGAACTCTTACAAAAGACAAATCATTGGGAAACCATTACTCCATTGATAGATCCAAGTTTATTCATAAAAGAAAGTAAGAGAGTGAGTGAATTTAAAGCAATAGTTAGAATACTAGCTAGAGCAAAAAATCAATTCCTTCAGATAGGGAGTAATTAAAATGAAAACTCCTGAAGAAATAGAAATAATGCGAGACAAACAATCAGAAAAATGGATGGAAACAAAGGAAATATTCTATTTAGTTGGTTATTTCTGGCTTAATTGGGTTCTTAGAGAGGAAAAACGATGAGAACTAAAAAAGAGATCGAAATAAGAAAAAACGGTGAATGGGTTCCTGTTTCTGCTATAATTAGCGAATCTTTGTTATGCAAAAGATCAGGTTGTAATCGTAAACCTGGTGGAGGTAGACACACTACGACATTATATTGTTCGGTAAAATGCGCACAAAAAGATATGTGGAGAAATAAAAAATGATTAGTAATTCTGAAGAAAAAAGATCTGGATTAAATCCACGAGAAAAACGGGAATTAAGAGGAAAAGTAGCGTTTAGGCAAAATTTTAAATGTTATGGCTGCGAATTGCCATTGATTCCAAAAAACGGTCAATCTCATTTACACCATTTAGATGGAAATCCTAAAAATAACCATCCTTTAAATCTCGTTGTTGTGTGTCCATTAGATCATTGGTTCATCCATGATTATATGACACCAGATGATAGAAAACTTTTTCAGAGAAGAAAGAAAAAGAAAATACGTTATAAAACACTACCAAAATTTCTTTGAGGAATACAAATGAAAGTAGATCCAAAATATTTGAAAAAGGTTGAATGTCCTGAATGTGGAAATGTTTTCTATATTGAAAAGTATAGAAAGAGACCAATAAGTAGATTGATACATAGAAATCATTGTTTGAATCCTTTAGGAATTAGAGTGTCGTAAAAGTGAAATTTGACGGAGGTGATAAAATGACAGAAAAACATCCAATAGAAATATATTTGAAAAAAGTTGAACAGAGTTTCAAGAAAGCAGGAGTAGAAGGCGGTTATGCTCTTGGCTTTATAATCAGAGATATAGAAGATGATTTTGAAATCGACTTTGGTGGAAAAACCAACTATAATATTAAAGGAAATTGGTTGCATATCCAAGAATTCTCTTCAAAACAAGAAATCGAAGTAAATCATTTAATTAATATAAATGAATTATTACATATCCAAGAACTCTAATTGCTTTTTTCCGAATAGTAACACACACACCCCTAAAAGAAAGGTCTCAAATGATGCCTTTCTGCAACCCTTTTTTCAACCAGGCTGTGGATTAAGACATAGATCGAATAAATTCGAATACTAACTCAGGTAAATGAGCATTCATAATACCGACATATAATCCTAGTAACCCAAAGGCCTTTTTGAGATTAATGTCAATACTAGCGGAACGAGTGGTTTTCTCATTACGGTTTGATTCAGTATCATTTTCGATTATATCTATTTGTATCACTTTATCAGTGTCAAATTTAAAATTTATTAATTGTAATACTTCTTTTACACCCATAATTTATTCACCTACATAGGAGGTAGTTTTCCAGTGCCAATAAAAGCACCTATAGTAATATCCCAGGCTGCACCTAAATAATCACCTGTCGATATTTTCTCAGCAGCCATGTCAGCACGTTTTTTCTGACCTTTGGCCTGAGGAGTGCTTTGAATAGCATCACCTATTCCTTTGAAAATATCGAAATTAGCTAGACCACCGACAAATTTGGTAATCGTTGTTGTCATTAATAATATTATATGTAATATGTCGAATATAGTATGCAATACAGGGGGAAAAGGCATTGTTTCTTTGACCTGGATAGTCTTTTTTTCTGTACCAATTTGTTTCCCCTGTTCATATCTTAAAATTAATGGTGGTCTACCTTGTTGAGGAGTTGTTTCATAAATAGGAATCTTTTCATATATTGGTACTTCAACTTCTTTATCAACAGTTCGATTTGTTGGTAGTTTTATGAATTCTTCCGCGTACCATATTACGGCCAGACATCCGACAATAGGCCCTGCATAATGTAAAGTTGTCTTAATGATGTCTTCAATAGAATCGTCACCAATCCTTAAGACTTCTTGGTATTTCTTGAGCGTTTTACTGGAAATAAACCCTTCAAGAAATCCTTCGAGTAAACCTTTGTCTTTAGTCCTGTCTGTTTGTCGAACTCGCTCAGTATGTTCTGAGCTAGATTTAGTACTAGAGAGTTCAGAAAAAAATTTGTCGAAAACGCCTGTTTGTTTGAGGGTTTTGAAGTACCGAAATTCTGTGAGGAATACCCTGAATTCTTGCTCTTCTTTTGTCGGTCTTCCTGGTTGTGAGGGATCTCTGTTGAAGAGTTTGGCTGCGAGTTTGTGGAAGTCTTCAAAGTCTTCAGGATGGAGTACGATTGTGTCTTTGGATTCCAAGATAATTCAAAATCCTTAGGTAGGTGTTTCTTAGGTAGGTTCTGAAACGGGTTGCTCTTCTTCACCTAAATCAACTAACTTTTTTTCCGCATCAGCAATCCAGGAGGTCAATTCATTAATTTGCTGTTGCCAGTCATCGATGTGGTCTTTAAGAATTTTTCTTTCTTTAGAAATCAGTTCTGATTTATAACTCATGTTTTAATTCTCCTTAAGGTGTATCTACTACTGTCCCACCAGCAGCGGCAAAGGTAGGATCTTTCCCATAAACAAGAAGTGTGCCAAGAACACGAAAAGTTTCACTGGTACCAAAAGCCATAACCGTTAATTCAAATCGTAAGAGATCACTGTCATA
>JAZGFD010000340.1:0-8737 GCA_036479115.1 Saprospiraceae bacterium
ATGTTAACATTATCGAATTTGGCAGTATAGTCTATCAAAGCAGTATCGCCATTCGTTTTAACATTGACAAACACACTTTCTATGATATCATCGAGTTTATCGATATCCATTGATGGTCTTACGAGACAATGCTTTAGTTGGAGGGCGGAAGGTCTGACAATGGTTTTCATCAGAGCACCATTTTTTCTATTGGTGTAACTATGATTCCTTCTGCTCCTATTTTCTTTAATTGACTGATCACTGACCAGAAAGATTGATCACTAATAACTGAATGCAAAGAACTCCACCCTTCTTCTACCAGAGGCAATACGGTAGGGCTTTTTAGTACCGGCAAAATATTACTGACTTCATCTATTTTATCATTAGGTACGTTCATTAGTATGTATTTATGGCTTTGTGCTCTTTGCACAGATTCTATCCTAAATACAAGTTCATCAATAAGTTCTTTTTTCTGTGTTAACGCATCTTCATTGACAACAATACACGCTTCAGATTTGAACATAATATCTTTCTCTACAAGTCCATTTTTAAACAATGTACTACCAGAACTCACCAAATCACATATGGCATCAGCCAAACCAATATTAGGAGCAATCTCTACAGATCCTTGTATTGTATGAATTTTCGCCTTCACACCTTTTTCACTTAAAAACTGCTGAAGTGATCGCGGATAAGAAGTCGCTACTTTTTTACCATGAAGAGAATGTACACCTTCGTACCATCCACAATCTTTTGGAACAGCTAATGATAATCTACATTTTTGAAAACCCAGATTGAGTAACTTTTCAAGTTCGGGAGCCTTTTCGTATAGGGTATTTTGTCCTACAAACCCTATATCAGCTACACCATTTGCAACATACTTTGGGATATCACCATTTCTCAAAAAAAGGAGATTGGCAGGGAAGTTTCGAACCTTGACTTTTAATTGGTCATTGGAATTGCTAATTGAAAAACCACATTTTTTAAGCAATGTTATGCATTCTTCATACATTCTTCCCTTCTTTTGAAGTGCTATGTTAAGTTCATTCATAGAATTAGTATATAAAATGTAAAAGCCCGTCCCAAATGATCGGAACAGGCTTTTTATATTGTATAAATCACAACAGGCTCGATCGTTAAGTCTCAGCTTTGTTATGATGATGATGTCTCATTATTAATTTATTGAGACGCGAATATATGATAATTAGATTAAGAGGTGCAAGTACCTACCTTAAATATTCAAGTTCTTAAACATTGCCGAAGTGGGTAAAAAAACAGCAAAACAGAAAAAGCAGATTATCTGCTGTAACTACTCAAGTGGGCGCTTTTAAGAAAAAGTTGGTAATTTTTTTGCCAGATAAAGCTCATTTTATGGCACAGAAGAGCAATTACTTTAGGACTAAAATTTAAAACCCCCAAATGGCATTTATTTTTAAACTAATCAATGCGAAGGTTCTTGTGAATAGCCAAAGCTCATTACAAGGGTCTTTAACGCAGAGAAGGTTAAAAAGAACAAGGTGAAGGGGTGTGGCACTTTGTTCCTAAATTACTACAGCTAAAAAAAAGTTGAAATATGGTAGAAAAAGAAATTCTTTTGTCCAAAAATAGGTTCCACCTGAATTACAATTGACTAAATAGTGTCTGAACGAAAAGTCATCAAAATTAGAAATAGTTGTGACTACTAAGGTGCCATTAATAGAGAATTAAGTTTGGACTATTTGCATCATAGTTGAGTGCATATCGAGGTTTCTTTTATCAAAGTATCACAACAGACCTTAGGGTACAAAAGACAGGTTGGCCTGATTTAAACATGCCAGATCCTTTAATCTTGACCTTAGCCATTCTAATAGCACGTTCAGAACCGATCTATGAATCCTGTAGGGATATAATATTCGTAGGGTTTTATTGTATTGAAGAAATTCGACCCTGTCGGTGTCGTATGTACCGGTTATCGTCTAATTTTTATAATCATATGAACCCTTCAGGTTCAACTCAGGGTTACTATTAATGCGAAAATAGCTTGTGTCTCTCAAAAAAAATGTACTTTTTAAATTCAAAAGCACACCACCAGAATAGTCACAAATAGTTTACTTCGACAAGCTCTGTATAAACACTTCGACAAGCTCTGTAAAAAATTTTGGCGATATTTATTTTTTTTCAACTCTCTGATACTCAGGCATCACCGAATATCAAAAAAAAGTAAATTCTCATTCAAAATATTCTATTTCATAAAATTCTACAGTTTTAGTTCAGACACTGAATAAAAAAATATCATCATCTCCCTTTCCATTCTGCCTTTCTTTTCTGTACAAAAGCAGAAGCTCCTTCTCTAAAATCAGCAGTAACAGACAATCTCCCAAAAGCTTTAATCTCTTCTTCAAAACCATTTTTAGTCTTATCAAAAAATGCATTGACTGTAGAAATCACTTCTCCAACAGCAAGAGGAGATTTAGTAGAAATATTCATTATTATTTCTTTGGCTTTATTTATTTCTTGCCCTGCTTCTACCACGTGATTTACAAGCCCTAATGACCTTGCTTCTTCAGCGCCTATCATCTCGGCTGTTAGCATCATTTCTAATGCCTTTCCTTTGCCTATGAGCTGCACGAGCCTTTGAGTACCTCCGTAACCAGGCAATATTCCAAGATTTACTTCGGGTTGTCCAAATCGGGCCTTGCTTCCAGCTATTCTCATGTGGCATGCCATTGCCAATTCACAACCTCCTCCTAATGCAAAACCATTAATTGCAGCGATTACAGGTTTTCTAAACTGCTCAATTTTAGAAAAAAGCCTGTGTACTTTTCTTCCCATTGCTTCTGCCTTTTCCTGATCCAGTGAGAGAAACTCCTTGATATCAGCACCTGCCACAAATGCTCTTTCGCCTGAGCCTGTAATTATAATCCCAGCTATTTCTGCTGCAATGGCTTCATTGAAAAAATAGTGATCGAGTTCGCTCAATACTTCCCGATTCAGGGCATTGAGAGCTTCAGGGCGATTAATTGTAATAGTAACGATGCCATTGTCGCTTTCTATGATGATATTTTTGTAGAGCATAACTGACTGTTATTTTTTAAAAAAGATTAGACGGAGTGTAATTTAAAATATCGTATAAATAAAATGTCGCATAAAATTCACGAAGATATAGGCTCAGTACTTACAAACAATAAAATTTATAATATATCATTCATGCTGGTAACTATTCAGGTGTTAATTTTTAACGTACATATCCCGTGATTCTTTGGCTGTTTTTTTATACAACAGACCTATTGTTGGAACCATTTCGAAAACATATAAAATCTAAAATGTTCACTTCGACAAGCTTTGCATAAATCTTTTAGTGATCTTCATAAATTCTCAGTTCAGATAGAAAAATTAGGTGGTAAAGGGAATGCCTCGCCTAATTTGGGCCTGATTAAGGAGTGTTTTCCAAATACCCCTAACCTTTTCGATGCTCCTAAATGTCTCAACTGAGAATTGCTGAGTGATCTTAACCTTTTTTTTAATCTGTTGATAATCAGGCATCAACAAATATCAAAAAATAACAATATCAAGATATGAATAGCTGTATAACAATACAATTGCTGAACATATTAAAATAATATTATATATTAAGAGAATCGTTTTAAACATTTTATATAAAAAAAACCTATCTTTAAAACACACCGAACAGGAAGACTTTAGATACTCCTTTAAAATTATTAATCATTATAAATATTTTAGTTCATGGATATTAAAATGGAAAGAAACGGAAAAGAAGGTAACAACGAATTTGAAAACCAAATGAGAGAAAAACTTGCCAAATTCTTTACCCATTACTCATTCATAGAATCAATTAAAATATTTTTTAGAGGTAAAAAACACAAATACAAAAAGATAAAGATACAAGCTAGACTAAAAGGTAAGGATATTTTTGTAGAAGCGAATGGACACAATCATGAATACGCTTTAGAACAAGCTTCTCAAAAACTTCGGGTACAAGTAGAAAAGTATAAATCCAAGCACTATACAAGATCATAAGAAATTAGTAACAACTCAGGTGGGCGCTTTTGAGGCCTATCTGCCAAACAAGCAGATAAAAAATTGTTTATATTTTTGCCAAATGAAGTTCATTTTTTGAAGCACAGCAAAGCTATGGCGAAAAAAGAAGCTGAAATATGGTAGAAAATGTATTTTTTTATCCAAAATTGGCTCCACCTGAGTAGTTACCACCTTTTTACTCTATTGCGCCCCCCCCCGTCCATTCCGAGAAAAAAGAACCTTAACTCAATCCCAACTTATCTAAAACCTTCTTCTGTGTTACGGCTTTAAGGTCATCAATCGTAGCGTTAAGCCCAATTTTATTTGCATATGCTACCAATTCTGGTTCTAACATTTTATTGACATCCGCTGCCGTCATGGGACTATTTTTTCCGAAATCATGTACCATTTTACCACTTTCAGCTAATGCACGCAATGAAGCAGGAACAGCCCATCTGCTTCCAAACTTTTTCTCATATCCATCACAATCAGCAATAAACTTTGTAATACCAATGAAATCAATATAAGAAATGGCTCCTCCTGTATAAATCGGAAAACCCCATCCCAAAACAGAACCAATATCACCATCGATAACAGATGTTAACACACCTTCATCAAGGCATCGATAACTTTCAAGAGCCTGTCTGTGCATGATTCTTGTTGCCACAATGTCTTTATGTAATGTATCCACATTCGAGCTGAATATTTCACTCAATTTTGGCCATAATTTCTTTTTTCCATCTTTTGGGTAATCATAAAACCCTGCCCCAGCCTTTTTTCCTCCTCTACCATATTCTTTTACCATTTTACTGGCTATCTCATAAGACCTTTTTTGAGAAGGGTGTTTGTCTTTAGAAGGGTCACTTTCGTATACATGCATTCCCAAAGTAAGGCTTACTTCATCCTGTACAGCCAGTGGCCCCACCGGCATTCCTTTTGTCTTTGCTACATTTTCTATCATGGCTGCGGGCACGCCTTCTTCTAATAAAAACATAGCTTCAGAAACAAATGTCCCAAAACAACGAGATGTGAAAAAGCCTCTGCTGTCATTTACTACAATGGGTATTTTTCCTATGGCAACGGTATAATCCACCGCCGCAGCAATGGCCTTATTACCGGTTTTTTCACCTTTGATGATCTCTACTAATGGCATCTTATCCACAGGTGAAAAAAAATGTATCCCTATAAAATTTTCAGGCCTTTCAGAAGCTTTAGCTAACTGGGTGATGGGTATCGTGGATGTATTAGAACCATAAATCTTATCAGCTGATAATACAGCTTCAGTTTGCTGAGTTACCTTAGCCTTAAGCTCTGGGTTTTCAAATACAGCTTCTATGATTAGATCTGAATCTTTAACTGCATTAGGGTCATCTGTTGGATGTATTCTTGACAATAATGCTTGTGCTTTTTCGGGTGTACTACGCTGTCTTTGCATTGCTTTTTCTAGCAACTTTCGAGAGTATTCTTTGCCTTTGTCAGCACCTTCTTTTGTCACATCTTTCAGCACTACTTCTATGCCTGCTTTGGCCGAAACATATGCGATTCCAGCTCCCATCATACCTGCTCCTAGGACGCCTAATTTTTTCACTTCGTACTTGGGCTCGTTCTTTGGTCTTGCTTTTCCTTTTTTAGCAGAATTCATACCTAAAAATCCAGTTCTTATCATATTTTTAGCCTCTTTGGTGGCCATGATCTTAGTGAAATATCTGGCTTCTACTTCTAATGCTCTGTCCATAGGAAGAGAAAGGCTATCGTGTATAATGCTTAAGATGGCATTGGCCGCGGGATAGTTGCCATGAGTCATCTTTCTGGTATTTCCTATGGCTCCCATCATAACCTGAGCGCCATTGGGTGTCATCAGTCCGCCTCCTGGTATTTTATACTTCTTATTATCCCATGGTTGTACTGGCTTGGGGTTTGCATCTATCCATGATTTTGCCTTAGCTATCATTTCTTCTTGTCCTTCAGCTAAGTCATTTACTAATCCATCTTTTAATGCCTTCTGTGGTCTGGCTTCTACTCCTTGTAGGAGATACATTAAGGCATTTTGTATACCCAGGAGATAAGGTGCCTTTGCAGTACCTCCTCCTCCAGGGAGTAGTCCTACTTTCACTTCTGGGAAACCCAATTTAATTTTAATATTGTTTAGGACAATTCTGTGATGACACATCAAAGAAAGTTCTAGTCCCCCTCCCATCGCTGTACCATTAATGGCAGCTACAAATGGTTTTCCTGCTGTTTCAATCTGCCTGAATGACGTATGCATGTTCATCATGGCATTAAATTGTGTTACAGGGTCTCTATCTGCCTTATTCAATTCTCTCAAATCAGCTCCAGGCATAAACATCTTTTGACCAGAAGTAATAATTACACCTTTTACATCTACATCCGCGATAGCACTATTAGCAATATGTATAAATTCTTTGATAAATTCCTGACTAAAGAGATTGGCAGGATTATTCTTTTGATCAATCGTCAAAATAGCAATTCCATCACTCCCTACTTCATAACTGTACAAATCGTTTTTTATATTTTTACTCATCGTTTTTTTTATTCTTCTTAATCAATAAAAGTTTTTCATGGGCAACTACTCGGTAACGCTTTTGAGACCTGTCTGCCAAACAGGCAGGTAAAAAGTTGTTATTTTTTGTCAGATAAAACTCATTGTTTGAGGCATAACAGAACTAAGGTGAAAGCCATAGCCGTAATATGGTAGAAAAGAACTTTTTTTGTCTAAAATTGGCTCCAAATGGGTAGTTACCTTCATGTTAAAACTTATAACTCACTTTGCAATTATTGAATCATCTTATTACACTCTTTCGATTATTGTGGCAATACCCATCCCGCCACCAATACAAAGGGTAACTAATCCTGTGGTTTTATTTTGTCTTTCTAACTCATCTATCAATGTACCCATGAGCATACATCCTGTAGCTCCTAGAGGGTGACCCAAAGCTATAGCCCCTCCATTCACGTTTACTTTATCATGAGAAACGCCCATATCTTGCATAAATCTCATTGGCACCACTGCAAATGCTTCATTTACTTCATAAATATCAATGTCTTCTTTGTTCATACCAGCTTGTTTTAAAGCTTTTCTACTTGCAGGAGCAGGCCCTATTAACATCATGGTGGGATCCGTGCCATATACTGCTGCTGCCTTGATTTTCACTCTTGGTTTCATACCTAATTTCTTGCCTGCTTCCGCATTCCCGATAAGGGCAATAGCTGCACCGTCAACAATAGCAGAAGAATTTCCAGCATGATGAATGTGAGTAATGTTTTCTATTTCTGGGTATTTGTCCAGAGCTACAGCGTCAAAACCAGCCATTTCTCCCATCATTTCAAATGAAGGGTTGAGACCACTTAATGTTTCTAAAGTGGTCTGAGGTCTGATATTCTCATCTGTATCCAATACTGTCAAGCCGTTTATATCTCTTACTGCGATTCTTGATTTGAAACTTTTAGATGTCTCTGCTGAAGAAGCCCTCATCTGAGACTCCAAAGCAAATGTATCAACATTCTTTCTGTTAAAACCATACTTAGCGGCTATCAAATCTGCTGATATGCCTTGAGGTATAGCATGACCCGGCATTGCTACTGCAGGGTCCATCATCATCGCTCCCCCATCTGATCCCATTTTTACTCTACTCATGCTTTCTACCCCACCAGCAATAATGATATCAGAAAAACCTGACTTTACATACGCACCTGCCTGATTAATAGCCTCTAGCCCTGATCCACAAAATCTATTGAGTGTAACACCGCAAAGGTGGTCTCCATAACCAGATTGCTGCGCAGCACTTTTGGCAATATTCTGGCCTTGATCCATTACCTGAGTAACGCAACCAAGGATGACATCCTCAATTAACTTAGGATTAAAATCATGCTTTTCTTTTAAATCTTTAAGTATTTGTGTAACCAAATACGTGGGCGTCATTCCAAAAAGAGCTCCTTTTTTATTTCCTTTACCTCTTACCGTTCTTACCGCGTCATATATATATGCTTCCATTATAGATGTAATTTTATCGTGATTGAAAAATATAGACCAAAATCGATATTAAAATACTGCCCCAATTTAGGCGTAATAGGTGCTCACATCAAATATGACTTGTATAATAAGAATAATTCAGAAAGGTAATTATAGGAGTTTAAGGCAGAGGGAGTTCATTAAAAAAACTGTGAAGTTGTTTAATGACACGACTTAATGTATATTCTTCTGCCATTGACCCCCTAGTTCTCCCAAGCTAACCCCCTAGAAAAGGAGTGGATTTGTAAAGGTATGTATTGTCCTGAAATAGCTTTACACAAAACGTGTAAAAATGACAGAGCAAAAAAAGAGAGTAAAAAGTTACCCCCGTTACTCCGTTAGTTTAAAACGAAAGGTAGCAAAATCGTATTTATCAGGAGAAGCAAGTTATGCTATTTTAGCGGAAGAAAATGTTTAGTACTAAATACTTAGCTTCTTTACTATGCTGTGAAGCCGTTCGTTTACGGCTATTGGAAGGGCTGGATGTGTCTCTCTCTTAAGTAGTTTGTTTTGGTTAGTATTAAAAACAGATTTATGACTACTACTGTTTCTAATTTTGATGAGTTTTTGTTCAGACACTAAACATTGAGCCCACTCCGGAAACACACAAAATCAAAAAAGTTTCTTTTGGCGATCTTTATATTTTTTTCAATGAGCTGATACTCAGGCATCACCGAATCTCAATAAATGTAAATCTCATCCAAAACAACT
>JAZGFD010000341.1:0-2397 GCA_036479115.1 Saprospiraceae bacterium
TGCATAGCAAGCTACGCAACCATTTTAGCAACGCCGTCTATCGACAAAAACCGACCGACAGAAATCCGCATCCGTGACCGCGTGAAGTATATCAAATCGTGATGAATTATATTTTGCTTATGGCTCAAATGTCGATAGAGATAGAATTAGAAAACGTTGTCCTTCTGCAAAAGCAGTAGGCATAGGTTATATAAGAGGTTACAAACTCATCTTTAATATGTTTGGTATCTTGGCTGAGGGGAAAAATGGAGGTATTGCTAATATAGTTAAATTAGCGGGAAATGTTGTTTATGGTGCTTTATATAAAATGGATAAGAATGAGCTTGAGAGTTTAAATAGGCTTGAAGAATCCATGAATTACCGAGTAATAAGAGAAAATATTACAATCGAAACTTATGGTGAGATACCAGCTACAGTTTATATAGGGGAAGGAGATTCAGAAAACATATTTAAACCAACAAAACAATATAAAAAATTTATTGAAAATGGAATGGAGCAACACAACTTCCCTGAAAACTATCAAAGAGAAGTACATAATTTGCTGAATCTATAATATATCTACTTTTGAGATAAAAATGCCTAACAATAGCTTCCAGCGGACTACCATAAGCGTCATTTTTTTTGCGAAGCAAAAAAATCGCCACTTATGGTAGCCGCTGAAGTTGGCGTTAGGCATGTGCGGGGTTGTTGCAATGGAAATATACATTTGAGTAAAAATAAAAATGCCAAAACAACAAAATAGTTCTAATTGTCTGAAAGCTGCAGTTTTTGGTGGATCTATATCTGGACTGATGTCCACCATAGTATTAGCAAAGAAAGGATTTAAAGTTGATTTATATGAAAAAAGGGAAAAGTATAGTCGAAATATTCAATGGGGCGTAAGGCAGAGTTTTATAGATTATTTGGCCTGTATGGATCAGAACCTAGCGGACCAATTCTATAATAACCTGGCCTCTACAATTACAAATGGCCATAGATTTTTTGCCGACAAATGTTCACTTTATGCTCATGGAGCATATTCTTATCAGCACAGGAGCTCTCCTCAAAAAGGAATCTGCGGGGATGAAAACCTTAGTGGTAGCCATACTCTTGACGAAGAAATAGTATGCTTGGTTCCTGCAAAGGAATTAGAGGCCTTCTTATATGAATTTGTGGCAAAAAATGATGCTGTGACGATACATCACGAGACTGCTCCACATATAAAACTAGAAGAATCTAGCAATAAATACTATATAGAGGATAGTGACAGTAATACTCCATATGATCTTATAGTTGTTAGCGAAGGTGCATCAAGTACAACCAGAAGTGATGCGAACATCTTGTCAATGGATTTAAGCAGGAAGGTAAAGCAGGTATCTGGCGAAGTGTATTTGAAGCGTCACGGGATGATCATTGAATACCTTCATGCTAAAAACAATAAAGCTAGACTTAGAGAAGAATTCTTATTATCCATGTTAATCTCCACTGAAAGGCATCAAACATGTTGGGTTGTGGGTGATGTCTCCTATTCCTGCATGAAAAGTTTGAATGTCCAAAACCTAAGCGAAGATGAGAAAAGGGATATTATTAAGCAAGAGTTCAGAACTATAGCGTCAAGAACAATGATTAATGCTGAGCAGAATATCATAGAGGCGGGGTATCAAGGCGCAGTACATGAAATTAAGTTATTTGATTTTCAGGCCAAGATATCAAATACCGCTATTGCAGGGGACAATCTCATTCTCGCCGGAGATTCAGTGGGAAATGGTCATTGGAGTGTTGGCGGTGGGATGCATGTAGCTGCAGTTTGTCATAGTAAAAGACTAGAAATTTTGGCCACGTCAATACTTGGAAAATCAAACGATAGAGCTTCAGCACTTAAAGAATATAACGATGGTGTATTAGCTGATACAACTGCATGGATATCTAGAGGCATCAAATACTATTACTTGTCGATACCAGGAGATGTGATACAAGCTGTGTTTGATGAATTAATAGTAGAGTTAATGAATGACAATAAAATTAACTTCCCAGAACAATTGAAACTACGCGTCACCTCTGTATATTTTAAAGATTAATTCAGAAAGTTATTCCTACTTGGCGCGCGTGTAAGTGCAAGAGATATAGAATATTTAAACCTAATTAAATGAATGAGATAGAGCTAACGGTTATGCTTGCACGTAAATTGTAGAGTAAAATTGCCTAACAAAAAAATCCAGCTGACCGTTTAAAGTGTCACTTTTTTTGCAAAAAGACGCAAAAAAACCGCCCCTTTAAACGGCCGCTGATTTAGGCGTTATGTGTCTGCGACGCAAATGCATATTTCAGAAGTACTAAAAGAAGATTTTTCCTCGTATAAAAGTGGCAAAAACAAGGGAGGCGTGTTATTTGTTATAAGGAAAATCTCATAGGTGAGGA
>JAZGFD010000342.1:0-2331 GCA_036479115.1 Saprospiraceae bacterium
TTGTTATATGTATTCCTTGTCGGTATTGAATGTCTATATTTCTACTTCGTATGTATATGATTATCAAGTCTTTATATATGGCCAATATCGAAATATCTAATCATTTGAATTTGTAATAAATGTTTAGATACGGCAAGTTAAGTTAGAGCAATTTAAACGATAAAAATAAAAATATGAAACGAATAATATTTTTCCTTTTTACGGTGGGCATTTTTTCTTGTGGAGGTGGTGTAAGTGGGCCCAATTTTGATACCAATGGATATGATACAGAGGGAATAGGCAGCGGGGCTCAGATTGCTGAATTTAAGGATGCCAATGGATGGTTACTCACAAAAGGAACCCTTCTAAATGGTGTAAAAATGGGTTCGTGGTCCAGTTATCATGATAACTCAAATAAAATTAAAACACTTACTTCTTTTGTGAACGGGAGAAAGAATGGGCCTGAGATATCATTTAATGATCGTGGACAAATAGAATCTGTTACTGAATTTAAAAATGATGAATTTCATGGACTATTTGGCAAATATAAATTTGGAAGACCCACAGAAGAAACCAATTACAAGAATGGTAAAATGGATGGCATCTTTGCACTGTATGACTCAAAAGGACAATTGCAAAGAAAAGGGGTGTTAAAAGATGGTAAATATGATGGAAAACTTCAATATTTTGATGAATCTGGGAAAGTGACAATGGAGTATGAATATAAGAATGGAGAAAAAATAACAGGAGGAATTATAGAGGCACCTGATACGGAGTAGTCATAAGAAACGTGAAGATGATGGAGCGTAATTGAAAAAACCTACCTTTGACTCAAGAGTTAAGAACTACTCAAGTGAAGCTATTTTTGGACAAAAAAATCTTTTTCTACCATATTACAACTACCTTTTTCGCCATAGCTCTGTTATGCCTCAAAAAAATAAGCTTTATCTGATAAAAAAATAACAAATTTTTACCTCAAAAGCGCCTACCTGAGTTACAAGAGTCAATTGTATTTCAAAATTGTAAAAAGTGAGATCAATCCAATTTTTGATAACGACCAATAAAACAAAGAAGTTTTTAGGTGTCTATATTTAGTGGCTAAACGAGAAGTATCATAAAGGGGAATTATTTTTTAATTTGTCGAGTTTTCTTCCAATTTCCAAATAATCTAAAAACTGTTGAACCTGTTAATTTATTATAGGATTTCATTATTTCAAAATTGTAGCTAAAGTGTCAATTATATTTGACACTTTGCTTATTGTAGACCTAGTACATACCTTCCTAATTCGAATATTTACCTATATTGTGGTTAATGACTCTATGCTGGGCACACAATTTTTCTGCTATGGCCACTCTTGAATTCGTTATTGAAAAGTCACTACTTTGGAGGAGCCAATTTTGGGTAAAAAAAAGTGCTTTTCTATGGAGATATAATTGAGATTCACTAATAAAAAAATGGCTTACGAATAGTGCTACTATTTCATCTTAAATGAGTTTCATCTGAAAAAAAAATACAAATTTTCACCTTTCTGATTGTGAGAAAGGCCTCAAAAGCGCCCACCTCATCAGTTACATTGAGAATTAATATCAAGAAAATGATAAAAAAAATATTTGTAATTATTTCAACAGTTATTTTAGTAACTACAGTTATGGCTCAGACGCGAAAAGCGCCTTCTTTTGAGGATGTCATTTCGTTAAAATCTGTATCCAATGCAGTGATTTCACCCAATGGGAAACATATTGTATTTGTATCACAGTCTGTGGATTGGAAGGAAAATAGGTACAATAGAGAATTGTGGCTTTCAAAAGATAAAAATATACCGTTTCAAATAACAAACTCTCTTAAAACAAACAGCAATAGTGCTAAGTGGTCGCCAAATAACAAATGGATAGCTTTTTTATCAAATCGCGGAGATAAAACACAAGTCCATGCAATTAGATTGGCAGGGGGGGAATCTTTTCAAGTAACCAATTCTCAAAATAATATTTCTAATTTTGAGTGGTCTCCCGATGGACAAAAAATTGCTTTTATTCAATCGGAAGATAAGTCGAAAGAAGAAAAAAAACGAAAAGATAAATATGGTGGCTTTGAGGTAGAGGATAATGAATATAGCCTCAACCAAATCTGGGTTATAGATTTCAATCCTGATGCGTTAAATAGAATGCCATTACCTGATCAGATTGAAGATTCTGTGTATATGAAAACATTAGATGCAAATCTATTAATTGATGGCAGTAAGTTTTCGGTGAACAGGTTTAAATGGTCACCTGATGGTACAAAAATAGCGATTGAACATCAACCAAATCCCTCCAGAAATTCTTTTTTTAAATCCGATATTTCGATTTATGATA
>JAZGFD010000343.1:0-8817 GCA_036479115.1 Saprospiraceae bacterium
AACAGGTAAAACTCCAGTAATTGATATTGGCACTGCTAAAGCAATTAAAAAAGGAAAAATTACAGTGCATCCTGGTATTGAAAAATTTTCACCCAATGGTGTCATTTTTGTGAATGGAAAATCAGAACCATTTGATGCCATTTTGCTTGCTACAGGATATACGGCTGATGTACAAGGGTTTTTAAAAGCCTCAGAAGGGTTATTGGATAAAAATATGTTGCCTAAGGAAAAAATAGGGCAAGGAATAAGAAAAGGTTTGTACTTTTTAGGTTTTGACAATTATAAACTGGGTGGAATTCTTGGTACGATAAAAGATGATAGTCTTTTGATATTGAAAGCGTTATCTTCGGAATAAGTAAGTACTCAATATCTTCAACAGAAATGAATAGTTACAGTATTTTAAAGAAAGCTGGCAACTTTGAGCCCACTCCGGAAACACACAAAATCAAAAAAGTTTCTTTTGGCGATCTTTATATTTTTTTCAATGAGCTGATACTCAGGCATGACCGAATCTCAATAAATGTAAATCTCATCCAAAACAAATCATTTTGTGAAAAATGTCTGTTTCTGGAGTGGACTCAACTTTCAACCAAGAATATAGACTTAATGAAGGATTGATGTTATTCACTTTCGCTTTTGACGAAACCATAATTGTCAATTTTTAGCTTATTATTAAATACTAAAGAAGTACTTACTTGAATAGTTTACGGATTGGTTTTAGGAAAAAAAGCAAGTATCTTCTCTAAGCCCATTTCTAACAGCAATTTTTTATTTTTAATTGGTATTTGTTTGGTATTGCCATAATGCTCAATAGCAGCACTTACCTCTTCTGTTCGGAGCAAATGAAAAATGGGATAAGGTGACCGATTGGTGTAATTAGTCACATCATTATAAGTTGTTCCTTCAAATTGATATTGGGGATGAAATGTGGCCAACTGGAGTATTTTATTGGCGCCAGAATATTCAATCATCTCCTCAAATGTCTCGACTATATCAAGATAATCATCGAACAGATCCAGGCCATTAGCAATAATAATAAGAGTAGTACTGATGTCTTCTTTTGGGGTCTCAATGAGCGTATTGCATTCATTGATAAAATGTTTAACCCAATCTTCTACTATTCTACTATTACATACAGCATACTTTATTCTGTCATTTTCAAAAGGATGTAGGGCAAAAGGGCACATGTTAAGCCTTATGACAAAATTACTCACCCACTTTTTAGTGGAAAATATTATATCAGTATTATCTTTTTCAATTCTCACCGTCAATTGTGAAAATATGATTATTCTTGGACTTGTGAACATAAGAAACAAAAAATGCTTAATTTATCAGTACTTCTAGAAGCCGCAGCGGCCTCTACTCCAAATGCTCCTGCTTTCACTTTTGGTGACACTACACATACTTACACACAAGTAAATTCCGCTGCCAATCAAATAGCAAATGGTCTCATTTCAAAGGGCATAGAAAAAGGAGACAAAGTGGCTTTAAGCTGCTTGAATTTACCATATTTTCCTATTGTATATTTTGGAATATTAAAGGCTGGAGGGTCAGTGGTACCTTTGAGTGTGCTGCTTAAAAAAGATGAGATAGCTTATCATCTTTCTGATAGTGACGCGAAAGCCTATTTTTGTTTTATCGGCACCCCTGACTTGCCTATGTTAGAAATGGGACATGCTGGTTTTTTGGAAACTGCACAATGTGAACATTTATTCGCTATTACGGCTAAACCTGCTGATGCCTCACCAATAGATGGTGTGTCTACTATGGGTAGTCTAATGTCAGGTCAGGCACCTACTTTTGAAGCGTCAATGACAGGAGCTGATGATACAGCAGTAATCATATACACATCTGGCACTACAGGGAGACCTAAAGGAGCCGAATTATCTCATTCTAATCTGTATTGCAATGCAGTAGTATCAGCTGATCTGTTTAAGGCCAACAAAGATGATGTTATGCTGTGTGTATTGCCACTTTTTCACATTTTCGCTATGACATGCTTGATGAATGCTGGAGTATATAGATCTGCACATATTATTTTGTTGCCGAGATTTGATGCAAACGAGGTATTTGGATTAATGCAAAAGCATAAGGTGACCGTGTTTGCAGGAGTGCCTACCATGTATTGGAGTATCAACAAATATAACGACCCCAAATATGATTATGGCTCTATATCTAAAAACTTAAGAGTAGCTGTATCGGGAGGAGCATCTCTTCCTCTAGCGGTGTTAGAAGATTTTGAAAAAAGATTTAATGTTCCAATTTTAGAAGGATACGGGATGAGCGAAGGGTCTCCCATTGTTACCTTCAACAGAACAGATATACCGAGGAAACCTGGCTCAGTAGGTAAAGAAGTGTGGGGAGTAAGCGTAAAAATAGTAGATGATAAAGGGAAGGAAGTACCTGTAGGCGAAAGAGGAGAGCTGATCTATAAGGGGCACAACGTAACCAAGGGTTATTATAATAAGCCTGAAGCCAATGCCAAAACCCTGAAAAACGGATGGCTTCATTCAGGAGATGTTGCTATTAAAGATGAAGATGGATACTACTTTATCGTAGACCGAACGAAAGATATGATCATCAGAGGGGGGCTCAATGTATACCCACGAGAGGTAGAAGAAACCATGATTAAACATCCAGAAGTATCACTTGTGGCCGTAATAGGAATACCAGATGATAAAATGGGAGAAGAGATAAAGGCATATGTTGTACTTAATGAGGGAGGCTCAATTGAAGCAAAAGAATTAAAAGAATGGACTAAAGCAAACATAGCCGCTTATAAATACCCTAGACAAGTTGAAATAATAGATGCGTTGCCAATGAGCGCAACGGGTAAAATATTAAAGAAAGAATTGAGAAAAAGATAGTCCCAATTTAGATTGTCAATACACCTCTACGTGCTTGGTAATTACTCAGACAGTGTGCTTTTATTGACCAAAATTAATGTCGCCTGAGTAGTTACAAAAATAAAATGAATCACAAATTGTACGGGTTTCACTAATAGTTATTTGTCACAATAATTATTATCTGCATGACTTTTTAAAAAAAAAAAGCTATCCTTCTTTATTATAGAAATTGTTGAGGAAGAATTTTCTTTGTCCAATCAAAAGATCCGTTAAAGTCCAAACCTAAATATTTTACAAGAGAGGTTAATTCTTTTTCTTTAAGGGCCTTTTCGGCCAAATCGACCGAGAACTGTGGCATCATTCCTATGAGTTCTGATGATGTGGCATTTATACCATAATATTGACAGAAAGTATTGACAAAATCAAAAACATCTGTGATGGAAAGTTCTCTAGGGTTATGAATATTTGTGGATATTTGGCAACAGCCATAACTGTTGATATACCATCCTAAAATCTGGAGTGGTTTGATATTTTTGTCATTAAAACAACCTACTTTTTCCCGATACAACCTCATTTTTTTAGCCATTAATTTTGCCAGACCAAGGTCTTTCGTAGATATGTTTACGTTATAGGCAATCATAAAATCTCTGACTCCCATGACTGTTCCACCAAATTTTTTATTAATAAAAGCTTTGCCATAGTCAATTGGAAAAGTCATTTTTTTTGAATTTGAAACCAATGCTTCATACCCTCCTTTTCTGATAAGAGGAAGTGTTTTGGTTTTATTACCTGTAGAAGAGTTGGCGTAGAGAAAGACTGGAATACTGAGAAGATCGCTTATTTCTTGTGCTAGATAATTTATTTTTGATATTAGATGAGCTGTATATTCTATATGAAAAGGAATAAAAGGGCAGATATCTACCGCGCCCAGCCGAGGGTGCTTACCCTGGTGATTTATCATGTTTATTTCTTTTGCAGTATTGAGGTATAAATATTTTATAGCATTGCACATATTGTTAACAGGGCCTATGATCGTCATAACTGTTCTGTGTGTATCATATCCCATATCCGTATTAATAATCTTTACTCCCATTGTTTGCATGTCACCAATAATAGCTTTTATCTTTTGAGGATCACGACCTTCGCTTATATTAGGTACACATTCTATTAAATAGTTGTCCTTCTTCATTGGTTTCTTGACTAGACGCTTTTTTTATTATTAATTTGGTGCTATGAGAATATTCACAACTGTTTCTTTTATAATAATATTTTGCTTTTCTGCACTTGGCCAGCAAGTGATACAATCAGAAGAGCTAAATATACGCTCACATGTAGCCTTTCATCTAATAGGAAAAGTTGATGATGTTATTTTACTATATCAAGACAAAGGATATGAAAAAGACATAATCATATTTGATGCAAATATGGTGAAGTTGTCAACCCGTACTCCATTCTTCGAAAGAAAAAAAGTAAAGGTGCTTGACTTAAGTTCTAAATCAGATACAATATTTCACATTTTGTACACTTACAAAGAAAAATCAACTGAGTTAATAAAGATTAATAGTTATAACAAAAGTGTTGAACTGGTAGATTCGGTTACTGTTGCTACTAATAAAGCTTTTCAATATTTTGCGCCATTTATGACGAAATTTTCAGAGGATGGCAGCAAAGTAGCTATTTATAAAATTTATAACAATCAGGAAATTCGCCTTATAGTCTATGATTTTTTAAGCAAGAAAACCCTCGTAGATGAGACCTATAATATAAGCGCTGCTTTTTTAGAAAGAGATTTGAATCAAGTGATTTTATCCAATACGGGAGAATTTTGGTTGGTTTTGCAACATTTTAATTCTCGTAATAAAAAAGAAAAACATCACATACAGATACTCAGAATGCAACCCCACAGTCCCGAAGAATTAGGGAAATTTTTGGTGCCTTTACAAGATATTGTTACTTCTGATGTATTCCTATCTTACAATGACGATTTAGATAGAATGGGGCTTTATGGATTGTTTAGTGAAAAGGATCATTATAAATCAGAAGGATTTTTTGTTCTTAATGAAAAGTTAGAAAATGTGCCCAATACGGATATCAAGTTTTTTTCCTTTACTGAGAGTACATTTAATGATCTTTATGGCAAAGACGCTAAGGACAAGAAAACTATTGATAATTTTATCATTGCTGATGTGATATGGCGGGCAGATGGAGGTGCACTTTTGGTTATGGAGATGAGTTATGATTTTTACCGAAGACCCAACTATGTAGGAAGCCCTTATGATGGCTCTGACCCATTTAGAACAAGAGCATGGACAAATCACCTTAATGAAGATATGTTGCTCTTTTCGATCTCACCTACATCCATACCTGAGTGGACAAAAGTGATATATAAAAGGCAGAAATCACAAGATGATCAGGGTATATACTCATCATTTTTTACCTTTAAAACACCTTCAAGAATTAGGTTTATGTTTAATGATGAAATAAAATCTAATAATACTGTAAGCGAGTATATTTTTGATAGTGCAGGTAGAGTTAAGCGCAATAGCTTGCTTAACACCGAATACCAAAACCTAAAGTTGCGTATAAAAGATGCTCTTCAGATCAGTTCTACAGAAGTTTTGGTGCCCAGCCAAAGGAACGGTTTTCTAAGTTTGGTAAAGATTGATTATGGCAGGTAATCCATAATTGCTTTTGCATATGATGAAGGGAACAATTTTGTTTTTCCCTTCAATATCGTTTCGTGAATAAGTCCATATAAACTCGTTGAGGATTTCGTTGTCATGTAGCAAAGAAGAAAGTTTAACTACTCTAGGTAGTAGCAATTTTTATCTCAAAAAAAACACCACCTGAGTGTTTATTCAAATTAGTCTTTGGCAAAGAAGAAATTTATAAGCCAATAAGGAGATTTATCGTTGCACAAAAAAAAGCAGTTATGAAAACTATTCATAACTGCCTGATGATCAATGTGGGCGATGAGAGACTCGAACTCCCGACCCCCTGGGTGTAAACCAGGTGCTCTGAACCAACTGAGCTAATCGCCCTACTCAATGTGCGCGCAAATATATGGCAGCTATAATTACCATGCAACTAATGTTATTCAAAATTATTGATAGTCAAATTACTTTATCTGAATCTACTCAGGTATATGCTTTTGAGTTAAAATAGTCGCAACTGCTCTGGTGATGCTTTTGAGCTAAAAAAAGAAAATTTTTTCGTCAGATGAGCTGAGCAATTCAATTTGCGAAAGAATTGTGCAAGAATTGGTTGTCTGAAGTTAAATGTCCAATAAATTGAGCTTCCCTATTGGGTTAAAAAGGAACAATTTATTTGCCAAATACATCATCCACAGCAATAGATAAACCGTCAATGTCTTCAGAAGACACGATATCACCGATCACGAAAGGCCTGCTACCAATATAAATAAAATCATCATTCAAGGCATAAATAGTGATGTCCTGATGTTTGGGGTCTACGATCCAATATTCGGGTACTTTTGATGCTTCATACAAATTGTATTTGTCTTTCATTTCTCTTTTAGAATTGCCAGGAGAAAGTATTTCTATTACAATATCAGGGGCACCGTTGCATCCTTGTTCGTCAAGTTTGGAATCATCACATATGATGACAATATCGGGTTGTACTACGGTATCAGAATTTCCTTTCTTTTTGGAAATGGGAAGCCTTACATCAAATGGTGCATGAAAAATAGCTATAAAGACGATCTTTTAAGCTCGCTCCAAGCAATAGTGTAAGGTTAACAGATATTCGCTGATGGTTCACATTAGGGGCAGGGCTCATTTTCAGCACTTTGCCCAAAAACAACTCTACCCGTTCTTGAAATTTCCAAGTCATATAATCCGAGTAGGTGTAGTATTTATCAGGATCTAATTGTGACAAAGATGTGATCTCAGGCATAGTATTCTATTTGTTCAAAAATATAAAGATTTTTGTTATGGTAAAATGAGTGCTACATTTTGGCGCCAAAGAATCGGATTCAATTTAAGAGAGTTTATTATTTATTCAACGATGAAGCAATCTTTTCTATCTGTTGCAACAGTTTCCTTTTTGTTTTTCCAGGCGACCATACAAATCCATCAATATAGATAAGCTCATTGCCATTTACTATCATCCATGTAATAAATGGGCCACCCATAAAATCATTTTCCATCTCCCATATACCTCTGTACTCTTTGGCATATAAGCCATTAAAGTCTTTGGTGTATTCCAATATTGGGAGGTCTTTGTCATTGGTAACCATATAAGTGTTGGATTCGGTAGAAGATATGTGTTTTCTTCCGAAATCGTTTCTCAAGGCTTTCATATGAGCTACACTTGCTTGCTCCTGATCGGTATATATTTCTTTTTTGAAAACGAGATTAATTATAGCGTGTCTGGTATCTTTTCTTAGCCATATCATGTTTTCTTCGGGCACTTCTTTGGCTTGCACGTAGCCAAAAGGAATATCTATTGTGCTACCTATGAGTTCTCCTACTTTACGCGAAAGCCCTTTGTTGCTGCCCCGAGAGTATGTGGATTGAGTAAGTTGTTTGTTATCATGTTGTGTGACTCTTGTACTGATGGAAGGGAAATGGACACCTACGGCAGCTGCAAGGTTGTCAATTCCATCGGCAAGTAGGTAAACCAATATCTGCCCATGAGCCCATTTGTCTTTGCCTATGGTTGACATACTTGGTTTTCCATTGAGAGGGTTGGTTATTCCGCTTATTGCAATATCCTTTTCTACCATTTGTGTAGTAGCAGAAGTAGTAGAATTCATGTTTGCAAGGATGAGATAAGTTCTTAGTTCTTTCCTCAAGGGTTGGTCATAAAGTTCTTTTGGAGTAAAATGCCTAAGATCAAATATAGGCTCTGGAGATGGAGTAATAGGGAATGCCCCTCCAAAATAGTAATCTAAAGAATCACCAATATGGCTGTCCCAAAGGTCTTGATCACAAACTATCACAATATCGTTCATGATACCTAATGCAGTGGGTTTCACCTTAAACCCTGGATTGTCAGAAGTGCCACAGGCTGATATGATTGAAATCAATATTGCGATAAGGAAAAATGTAGTATGTCTTTTCATAATTATCTCAAAGATGATGATATTGGGAATATTGGTGGCAAAATGAAGAGGAAAATGAAGATAAATGATTAGAAAATAAAATAATAGGGAGGAAAGATCAGAAGAGGAAGTGTCTTGGATTTTTTAAAATCTTCAATTATCTCATTGTCTTTTCTGGAAATTTATTTGAGTTTGCATAATATTAGAGAATAATATTTTCTTTTTTGAGGTGGAAAAGTAATCTTAGCAATGGGTTTTTTAATTTCTATATCTTTAATTTTCAAAAAGATTTGCCCTGTGCTTTTGGACGCTGATATTTTTTTCATAATAAGTGAAGAGTAGCATCTCAGATGATTAAAATTAACAATAGGTTACTAATATATACCACCTTGGGTATTTTCTTATTACTCTTCGGCCTTGTTCCTATAGTTTGGTGGAATGATTTTCAGTATTTAGCTTTTACGGGCTTACTTGTGCTTTTGTCTTGTTACTATGTTGTTTTTGATAAAGAGTCTAAATTTTATATTGATAAGTCTGATATTCTTTGGATTCCTTTTATTGTTCTTTGCTTTGCTTCATACGTGTGGGCACGTGACGGGGCTCTCATTTGGAATGAGGCATTTAATTGGCTAAGTTCCTTGATATTTATTGTTCTTATTCGTCCATTATTTAGTTTAAAAGGATTTTCACAAAAGATACATCGTTTTCTAGAGGTTTTATTTTATGTGGTATTAATGCAATCACTTATTGCAATATTTCTTAAAATGGATGTTGTTACTTGGTGCAAATATTTACTCGAAAACCCTAATCACACAGCTTCATATCTTGTCTGTCTTCTTCCTTTTGCCTTGTCATCGTCGTTTAAAGTAAAACCACAGTTTAAGATCGTTCGTTCTATAGTTCTTG
>JAZGFD010000344.1:0-24944 GCA_036479115.1 Saprospiraceae bacterium
TTGCGCATAATTTGATCCTGAACGAGGCAAAAAACGCGGTCATAGCAGTAGATATGGCGAGTATTTTTAACAAAGAGCAGGTTCAAAAGATGCCAAAGTTACCCGTCAATTTATCCTTGACAGAGCACTAATATAATATACGTAACTTTGGTTTTTATTGGGCTGCGTAGTTCAACTGGATAGAATATCAGATTTCGGCTCTGAGGGTTGAGGGTTCGAATCCTTCCGCGGTCACTATCGTAAAAAAAAGCTTGCTCTTTAGGGTAGGCTTTTTTTGTGGGAAATAAAATTTATACCCAACCCAATTAGATTTTCGAGTTTTTTGTCTATTTCCCGCCAAAGGCCGACATGCTTTTTCCTCATCTCTGCTGTTAAAATTATAAACCATAGCTCTGCTATGCTTGAAAATTTAGCCTTTTTATGAGAAAAAATAAAAACGTGAAATTCCCCGAAAACCTAAATGCGATGGGTATATTCTTTACAATAGATTTAATCCAACAATATTTTGTGGACATTTTGCACTCTAGCAATTAGTTTCTAAAATGGTGTTTCTCCACTTTTTACTCTTTCCACTTCTTTCCACTTCCTCTATTCACTTTTTCGGTTTTTACTATCAAAGAATTAATACACTATTCCTAAATGATAACTGCTCAAGTAGAGCCAATTTTTTACCTGCTTGATTGGCAGACAGGTCTCAAAAACGCCACCAGAGTAGTTACCCTAAATGATTTCTTTGAGAATGACGCATTTTTTAAAAATTGTTTTATATTAGCATTAAACAAAACGCTGTTTTAATATATGAAACATTCACTATGGGATATTGCAATAGATTTGGACAAAGCGGCCTATTTCGCCAAAGCCATTGAGCAGATAAGTAAGAATCAAAGAATAAATTTATTCGATTCGTATGAAATTCAAATGATTTCAGTAGGTCAAAGACTTGAAAGGGGCGAGAAATTGACAGGATACAAGATGGGTTTTACCAGCAAAGCCAAAAAGGAACAAATGGGTGTGGATGAGGTGATATGGGGTAGATTGACCGATTCTATGCAAATTGAAAATGGCGGAATCTTGGATTTTAGTAAGTTCATACACCCAAGAGCAGAGCCAGAGATTGCATATAAGATAAGTAAGACAATTGATAAAGTATTGACTCATGATAATGTAACTGAATACTTTGATGCTGTAGCGGGAGCGATAGAAATAATAGATTCTAGATATGAAAACTTTAAATTTTCACTAGAAGATGTAATCGCTGATAACTGTTCTTCGTCGGCTTATGTTATCGGAGATTGGCATGCAGCTGATACACCTGTAAGTGATTTAGGCATTTCACTTATAATTAATAATAAAGTGGTTAAAGAAGGAAATTCTAAAGCTATTTTGGGCAATCCAGTTGAGTCATTAATCGAAATGTCTAAAATGGCATATAAGTATGACGTGACAATTGAGAAAGGGTATATTGTGCTAGCAGGGGCAGTTACTTCAGCGGAATTTATAAATAAAGGGGATACTGTTCAGGCTGTTATTGACACGCTTAGTACAGTACAACTAAATGTGAAATGATGCTAGATTTAACGAGCTCAGTACATAAAACATTTGCACTCTTAGAGTACTTTACCACGCAAAAATCGGAATGGGGAGTTACAGAGTTGTCAAAAGAAATTGGAGCCAGTAAGAGTACAGTTTTTAGATTTTTGGCGCAAATGCAATCCATAGGAATATTGGATAAAGATGCACTGACTGAGAAGTATCGGCTAGGACTCAAGTTGTTTGAATTGGGAAATAGGGTAGAGTTGAAAAGCGCTTTTATAGAGAAAACACATCCTCAATTGGAATCTGTAGCTGTGGAAATCACAGAGACGGTACACATTGCGGTATTAAAAAATCATCAAGTATTTTATGTAGATAAGGTGGAAAGCCCCCATGGTTTGAGGATAAGTAGCGATATAGGCAGTTACAATCCTGCATATGCTACGGCTTTGGGTAAGGTGCTGTTGGCCCACCTGGCTCAAAAAGAACAACAAAACGCACTCGACTTCATTTATGATAAAAATACCATCAAAAGCTATACGAACAGCACCATCACTCAGAAGGCTCAAATGACCCTGGAGATGGATAAGATTGTAATTGACAAATACGCTATAGACCGCGAAGAATTTGAGACCGGATTAATATGTGTTGCCATTCCTATATTTAATAAAAAGCAACAAGTGGTAGCGAGCCTAAGTGCATCAGGACCTGCAAGTCGATTTAAAGAAAAAGAGATAAAAAAATATGTTGATATTTTGCAAAAGGGAGCAAATCACATAAAAGAGAAAATTGGATATTTTAAACTTTGAAAAATGAAGGAAGAAGGAAAATATAGCACTATTCATTACCAGCAATATCTAGGTCTTGATAAACTTCTAAATACTCAGGTATTGAGAAGTGAACAACTCGGGAAGCCTGCCCATGAAGAAATGCTTTTTATCATTACTCATCAGGTATATGAGTTATGGTTTAAGCAAATTATTCATGAGCTGGATTCAGTAATTAAGATGTTTTCAGAAGAGCGATTGGATGAAAATAATCTAGGAAATGTCATAGCTCGATTGGATAGAGTAGAAAGAATTATGCAACTCCTGATTGATCAAATAGGTGTGATGGAGTCGATGACTCCTCTTGATTTCCTCGATTTTAGAGAATATTTGTTTCCAGCTTCTGGATTTCAGAGTATACAGTTCAGAAAAATAGAATGTCTTTTGGGATTGCCAGATCAAGAGCGTATTACTTATCACAATACAAAATACAATTCTGTATTCCCAGAAAAACAGAAAAAAGAATTGTCTGAGATATATAAAAATGGAACCTTGTTTGACTGGGTGAATAAGTGGTTAGAACGCACCCCTTTTTTAAAATTAGATGGATTTGACTTTCTTGTTAAATACCAAGAAGCTGTGAAAAAGATGCTGGATAAAGAATCCAAGGCTATAAACGCTTCAGAATATTTGACTGAAAAGGAAAAGGAAAAAAGACTTGAAATGGTGGGAGGTACAGATACCTACTTCAAAGCGATATTAAGCAAAGAGTATCATAATGATTTAATCAAAGAAGGTAAAAAAAGAATGAGCTATGACGCCTCTCTCGCGGCATTATTTATTAATTTATATCGAGATGAGCCTATTTTACAACTGCCCTTTCAATTGTTGACTAACCTGATTGATATTGATGATTTGATGACAACCTGGAGGACACGACACGCACAGATGGTACTGAGAATGTTAGGAAACAAAGTGGGGACAGGAGGCTCAACTGGCCATGAGTATTTGGCAAAGACAGCCATGAAACATAGAATTTTTACTGACTTCCACTCTATATCCACGCTGCTAATTTCGAGATCAGAATTACCGATTTTACCGCCTGAAATCAAGAAAAAATTGGGCTATCACTTTAGCCAAAGACAGTGAGTAATAGGAGGTGCATTTTTATTACGCTTAAAGGATGTGTAATTACTTAGTTACAATAATGTTAAAATATTTCATAATATATAAAGTATAAAAAATGTCTAAATTACCACCAGCCATTAACTTTAAAAATTGGATTGATGAAAACAGGCACCTTCTAAAACCTCCTGTAGGGAACAAAGCCATTTATAATGATGATTATATTGTCATGGTAGTAGGTGGCCCAAATTCTCGAAAAGATTACCATTTGAATCAGACCCCAGAATTTTTCTATCAGGTAGAAGGTGATATCGTGCTAAGAGTGATGGAAAATGATGTGCCAAGAGACATTCATATCAAGGAAGGTGAAGTATTTTACTTGCCACCCAATATCCCACATTCACCCCAGAGAGGGCCTGATACCATTGGCTTAGTAATAGAGCAAAGAAGAGATGAAGGGATGGAAGATGGCCTTGCATGGTTTTGTGAAAAATGTAATAACAAATTGCACGAAGAGGCATTTATGTTGAAAAACATAGAGAAAGACATGCCGGTAATATTTGATAAATACTATTCAAATGATAAATTAAAAACGTGTGATTCTTGTGGAACAGTAATGGAGAAACCAGAATAATAGTTAAAAATAGTATGCATAAACTTAGAATTAACGGTCATTCTCATCTTTTGCCTTATCCTGAGCAGATTCCATCATATATGAAAGAAAAAAAAATTTTCTGGATTGATGATGACCGCAAATTCATGCGCCAAAAAAATTGGAAAAGACCAATAACTGCTCCTAGTTTTTTTCTTAGTGAAAAGCTAGATTGGATGGAGCGAAATAAGATAGACCATGCGGTCATACTTAATTTGTCTCAACTTTATGGCAACGGACTAAGGTATAATGAAGTTAAACTGGCATTGAGATTCCAAAACGATTTTAATGCTCAAGTACAAAGAAATCACCCTCAAAAATTTACTTGTGGTTTTGTGGTTCATGCTGGATTTGTACAAGGTGCCCTTTGGGAAATAGACCGATGTGTTAAAGAATTGGGAATGAAGGTGTTGTGTCTCCCAACTCACTTTTTAAATTCTGCGGGAAAATGGCAGGGCATTATTGATGAGAGTACCGAACCGATATTTGCACTGGCTGACAAATATGGATTGGCCATAGAGATACATCCATATGATGGAGAAAAATTTATTGCATTAGAAAATATAAGTTGGAGGTTTCATTTGATTTGGATGTTGGCCCAATGTGCTGACGCTTACCATTTTTATACACTTAACGGCTATTTTCAAAAGTACCCGAATATTAGAGTTTGTTTTGCGCATGGAGGGCAATTAAATCAAATAAATTACGGAAGAAGGGTACAAGGTTTTGATGGCCGCCCTGATCTTTTTGAAGGCCAGATATCACCTAAAAATGCCATAGGCCACCCTAATATATACTTTGATACTTTGGTACATGACAAGCTATCACTTGATCTGATGATCAAAAGGCAAGGAAATACAGATCAGATTATTATGGGATTGGATGACCCTTATCCTTTAGGAGAAATGGAAAATGAAAGGCAGTCGTCTTATCCAGGAAAATTACTTGATTTAGCAAAAGAAGCCGATATAATAACTGAGAAGCAAAAAAATCAAATCTGGAGTGATAATGTGATCAATTGGTTATGCGGTGATGATAAATCCGATTTTTTAAAAAGAATAAAACTGACTTAAAAGAAAGCAAATATGAGTGCTAAAATTTTTGAACTGAGTCGAGAATATGCACAAAAATTAGACCTTGAAGATGAGTTGAGAGAATATAAGGAGCACTTTCACTTGCCTAAGCAGATGAATGGAAAAACCTTTGTATACCTCTGTGGAAATTCTCTCGGGTTGCAACCTAAAAGTACAGAGGCTAATATCCAGCAAGAACTTTTAGATTGGAAAAATCTTGGGGTAGAAGGCCATTTTCATGCTAAAAACCCTTGGATGCCATATCACGAATTTTTGACAGGAGCTATGGCTAAAGTGGTAGGAGCAAAGCCTATAGAAGTAGTAGTAATGAATACACTCACGGTAAATTTACATCTGATGATGATATCATTTTATCAGCCTCGGGGAAAGAGGAATAAGATAGTGATAGAAGCTGATGCTTTTCCATCTGACAGATATGCTGTGGAGTCTCAAATAAGATTTCATAAGCTCGACCCCAAAGAGTGTCTCATTGAAATAAAAGCCAGAGAAGGGGAATATTGCTTAAGAGAAGAGGATATTTTAGAAGTAATAGATGAACAAGGAGGAGATACTGCATTGGTCATGTTAGGGAATACCAATTACTATACTGGGCAATATTTTAACATGAAAACCATCTCTACTCATGCCCATTCTCAAGGATGCATGGTCGGTTTTGATTGTGCTCATGGTGTAGGCAATGTGCATTTAGATCTACACGAGTCGGGTTGCGATTTTGCCGTTTGGTGTAATTACAAATACCTAAATGCTGGCCCAGGTAGCCTTGGTGGAGCTTTTGTACACGAACGTCATTCAAAAGCACACAATCTCCCTCGATTGGAAGGATGGTGGGGCCATGACCAAAATACCCGATTTAAGATGAGGGATGATTTTAGTCCAACTCCTGGAGTCGAGGCATGGCAACTCAGTAATCCGCCTATTCTTTCTATGGTGGCTGTTTGGTCTTCTCTTCAATTGTTTGACGAAGTAGGAATGGATAGATTGAGAAAAAAATCTGTTTCATTGACAGGTTACCTTGAGTATTTAGTCAAAACATTAGGGGATGAAGTAATTAACGTAATTACACCATCTAACCCTGCGCAAAGAGGATCTCAACTTTCTATTCAGGTAAAAAAAGCGGATAAAAACATTTATAACAAAATCACTAAGGCTGGAGTGATTGCGGATTGGAGAGAACCAGATGTCATAAGGGTAGCTCCTGTGGCGATGTACAATTCGCATGAGGATGTCTATAATTTTTATACGATCCTTAAGGAATCTATTGGCATCGAAAATAATTGATGTTGTATCACTCAGACAATATTCAATAAGGGAAGGTAGTGAAATAAGTTTCGAACTTGAGGCTTGTGATTTTAACATTAGGCAGGGCGCTAAATCTGTATTGTAATCTAGCTACATGAGATTTTTCCAACGCAGTATAAATTTAAAAGATCAGCATAGAAATGATGTGTTATATATTTACGATTCTTAACATAAATTGTTACTATTCCGCTGTCGTGATTTATGAATAAAAATAGACATTTTTTTTGCTAATCAAGACTCATTTGAGTCGTTCATTTAATAAAAAAGGTGCCTATAGCTGAGTAGTCACACCATAAATAACTTATAAAAACAAAAGAAAAAAATTGAATAAAAAGGATAAAATAATCATTGTTGGAGCTGGCTTGTGTGGAAGTTTGCTTGCTATTCGATTGGCACAAAGAGGCTATAAAATATCCCTTTATGAGAAGCAGCCAGACATGAGAAAAATCTATGCCAAGGCTGGGAGATCTATTAACCTTGCACTATCTGATAGGGGGCTAAAAGCATTGGAAAGGGTAGGCTTAAAAAATAAGGTGCTCGAAAAAACGATACCTATGAGAGGAAGATTGATTCATCCATTGGGTGAAGCGCAATTTTTATCACCTTATAGCGGCAGGCCTACTGATTATATCAATTCTGTTTCCAGATCTGGCTTGAATATTATCTTGCTGGATGAAATAGATAAACTCAATAATATTAATGTCATTTTTAATGCTCCAGTGACCTATGTAAATGTAAAAGAAGCTGAAATAAAATACCAATCCAATAATGAAGAAAAGGTAGACAGAGGCACTGTTGTTATTGGTACTGATGGTGGAGGTTCTGTAGTGAGGAGGAGTATGATGCCACACTCTGGAGAATTATTGTTTAATTATTCACAGAATTTCCTCCGTCATGGGTACAAAGAACTGAGCATTCATCCGGATACTAATAGTAAATGGAAAATAGAAAAAGAAGCCCTGCACATATGGCCTAGAGGAGCGTTTATGATCATAGCCTTGCCTAATTTAGATGGTAGTTTTACACTCACTATGTTTCACCCTTATGGTACTGATATAGGGCTTAGATCATTAGATACAGAGGCGAAAATCCAATCGTTTTTTGAGGAATATTATCCTACCCTTTTGCCTCATATTCCACATTATAAGAAAGAGTTTTTCGCCAATCCTGTAGGTACATTGGGTACCATTAAGTGCTACCCCTGGCAGGCATTTGGTAAGACTTTAATCATGGGAGATGCTTCTCACGCCGTTGTTCCATTTTATGGTCAGGGGATGAACGCTTCATTAGAAGATGTGAGAGTTTTTGATGAATTGATAGAAGAATATGGATCAAATTGGAAGGCACTTTTTGTAGCATTCCAAAATAGAAGAAAAGAAAATACGGATGCAATAGCTGATTTGGCTATTGATAATTTCTATGAGATGAGAGACCATGTGGATGATGTTGCTTTTATTAGAAAAAGAAAGATCGAAATGCAACTTGAGCAAGAATTTTCTGATTACTATTCCAAATATTCTTTGGTAACTTTCCAAGCCAATCTTACCTATAGAGAAGCAATGATAAAAGGAAGAAAGCAAGATGATATTTTGCTGAATTTATGTAAGAATGATGATTTTGAAAAGATGCCACTTGAGCATTTTTATACAAAAGTAAAAGCAAAATAGTGATTATAGAAATCGAACACAATGGTGACTCTTATAGTTGTGACTTGTCCACGCCTCTTGATATTTCTATTCCCGTAGGCGAGGTCAAATGTTTTTATGCTCCTGATCTAAAAATCAATCCCTTCGTATCCGGTGATTTCGTAGGATCAGTGAAGGCAGGAGCTCCCGTTAATTTTTTTAATGTATCTCTTAACCCTCATGGCAATGGGACGCATACAGAGTCATTGGGTCATATTACATTAGAACAAGAATCAGTAAATGACTGTCTGAAACAGTATCATTTTATTGCACAATTGATAACCGTAGAGCTAACAGAGGCCACAAATGGGGATAAAGTGGTTACGGAAGCAGAAGTGAAAACAAAATGCCCAGAAACATTACCTGACGCCTTAATAATAAGAACAAAACCCAATGATCAAAAAAAGAGAACCACAGATTATTCTGGCTCCAACCCTCCTTATTTAACAAAAGAATCGATGGAGTATATAGTAGAAAAGGGTGTAAATCATTTATTAATTGATTTGCCTTCTGTGGATAGAGAAGAGGATGATGGGAAGCTGAAAAATCACAGACTTTTTTGGAAAGTTGACACCAATGTGGCCAATTTGTCTTCGCGAATTCAGTGCACCATTACAGAACTAATATACGTGCCCAATGAAATCAAAGATGGATTGTATTTTCTCAACGTTCAGATGCCATCATTAGTGCTTGATGCGGTACCAAGTAAACCGGTTTTATATCGTTTAGACCCAGTATTTTATTAAATTGTAACTGACCATGGAAAATATAAAACATGATAGACATTGACAAAATAGAACTTGCTGCAAAAAGGCTCAGAAATGCTGAGATGACCAAGATACCATGCGCACCCGTGAGGGATATATTAGGAGAAAAAGATTTGGAATCAGCTTATGAAGTGCAAAAAAAAAATACTCAAATTCGTTTGAAATCTGGAGGAAGAGTGATAGGCCACAAAATCGGCCTTACAGCTCCTATAGTGCAAAAACAGCTCGGAGTAGATCAGCCAGATTTTGGCTTGTTATGGCATGACAAAGAAGTATTTAGTGGTGATAAAATATCTATTTCTAAATTGATGCAGCCCAAAGCAGAAGCTGAAATTGCCTTTGTGTTAGGCAGCGGATTAGATAAAAAATATCTAACATCTGGCGATGTCTTGAATGCAGTAGAATATGTAGTTCCCTCAATAGAAATAGTAGGAAGTAGAATTAGAAATTGGGACATTAAAATCACTGATACCATAGCTGATAATGCATCAGCAAGTCATTGGGTTTTAGGATACATGCCTATGAAACTGCACGAAATCGATTTAATCAATTGTAAAATGCAAATGAAAATCGATGGCAAGATCGTCTCAGAAGGGCAAGGGAGTGACTGCCTAGGCTCACCTATAAATGCCTTGCTCTGGTTAGCGCAGAAAATGGTAAATCTTGATAGTCCTTTGAAAAGAGGAGACTTGATTTTATCGGGAGCGCTAGGCCCTATGATAGATGTTACTGAAGGGGATCAAATAGACGTGAAAATAGAAGGATTGGGAAGTGTAAGTGTCTCATTTACAGCGTAATGAAAACATATTGAAATGTTTGGAAAAGTATATGAACACAAGGCTCAACCACTAGGAAATTATCCACATGTGAAACGTGTAGGTGATTTTATATATGTCTCTGGCACCAGCAGCCGCCGTAAAGACAATACCCATATCGGAGCTGAAAAAGATGCTAAAGGCAAGTGGAATTTGGATATTAGACTACAAACGAGAGCTGTCATTGATAATATTGACGAATTGCTTCAAGGCATTGGAGCTGATTTATCTCATGTTGTTGATATCACCACTTTTTTGGTGGATATGAAAGATTTTTATGGCTATAATGAGGTCTATGGCTCTTTTTTTAATGCCGATACAGGGCCAACAAGAACCACAGTATCTGTGTTTCAATTGCCACATCCTAATCTTTTGATTGAGATCAAAGCGGTGGCTTATTTTCCCTTGGGGACTCAAGAATAAAATTTAAAATCAATGACAAAAACTAAAGTAGCTATCATTGGGCCTGGGAATATCGGGACAGACCTCATGATAAAGATCATTAGAAAATCCAAACATTTAGAGATGTCTGTGATGGTAGGAATAGATCCCAAATCTGACGGATTAGCAAGGGCAAAAAGAATGGGGTACTCCATTACGGATAAGGGGTTATCAAGGCTGGAAAAAATGCCAGAATGGGAAGATATAAAAATCATATTTGATGCTACTTCAGCCAAAGCTCACCATTCTAATTGGGAGATTGTAAAAAAATACGAGGACAAGAGAATAATAGATCTTACTCCTGCAGCTATTGGCGCTTTTGTAATTCCTCCTGTTAATTTTAACCAATGTATAAATGTCAGAAATGTGAATATGGTAACTTGTGGTGGGCAAGCTACTATCCCAATTGTAGCTGCTGTGAATAGAATTGCCAAGGTGTGGTATGGTGAAATAATTGCTTCAATAGCAAGTAAATCAGCGGGCCCAGGGACGAGGGCAAATATAGATGAGTTTACAGTGACCACTGCTCAAGCTATTGAAAAAGTGGGAGGTGCCGATAAAGGAAAGGCGCTAATTATTTTGAATCCTGCCGAGCCACCAATGGTGATGAGAGATACTGTCTTTACTTTGAGCAAACAAGGGGATAAGCAAGAAATAAAGGCAAGTATTCACAAGATGGTAGCGGAGGTGCAAAAATATGTGCCAGGATATAGTCTGCATCAAGAGGTGCAATTTGACGATGTGCCTGAGGAAAAACCTGTATTTATTGAAGGGTTAGGGTATCGTTATGGATTAAAAACAACGGTATTATTACAAGTTAAAGGCGCTGGGCACTACCTACCTGAATATGCTGGAAACTTGGACATAATGACCAGTGCAGCAATGTCAATAGGAGACAAATGGGTCTTAAGAAATTAACTCTAAATTTTACGATGCAGCAAAATTGTACGCATTTACAAAATCGAAAATTGAATCAATGACACACAAATTATATATTCAAGATGTGACGCTTAGAGATGGCATGCATCCCATTCAACATCAATATTCCAAACAACAAATTAAGGATATTGCTATTGCTCTGGATAAGGCCAAAGTAGATGCAATAGAAATATCACACGGTGATGGGTTAACTGGTGGTAGCTTTAATTATGGTTTTGGGGCGCATACTGATTGGGAATGGCTAGAAGGAGTGGCAGATCATTTGAATTATGCTAAGTTAACCTCTCTGTTAATACCTGGAATTGGTACAATTGAGGATTTAAAAAGAGCAAAAGACCTGGGAGTAGAATCAGTAAGAATAGCTACACACTCAACAGAAGCTGACATCTCTGCACAACACATAGAAGCGGCTAGAAATATGGGTATGGATGTATCGGGGTTTCTCATGATGGCGCACATGAATAGTGCCAGTAAATTGGCACAACAGGCAAAATTAATGGAGGATTATGGCGCGACTTGTGTATATGTTACGGATTCTGCAGGAGCGCTTTTAATGGATGAAGTAAGAGATAGAATAGCGGCATTCAAAGACGAATTAAAACCAGAAACAGAGATAGGCATTCACTGTCATCACAATTTGTCACTGGGAGTAGCTAATACTATTGCAGCTATGGAAGAAGGGGCCAATCGCCTAGATGCTTCTCTTGCTGGCATGGGCGCTGGAGCTGGTAACTGCCCATTAGAAGTTTTAATCGCAGTATTGAATAAGATGGGAGCAGAACACAATTCTGATTTGTTTCAATTAATGGATTTAGCAGATGATGTGATCCGACCAATGCAACAGAGACCTGTACAAGTAGATAGAGAAACACTTTCACTGGGATATGCAGGGGTGTATTCTAGTTTCTTGTTGCATTCTGAAAGAGCAGCAAAAAAATATAGGTTGGATACCCGATCTATTCTTAATGAACTGGGCCGTCGCAAAATGGTAGGTGGTCAAGAAGATATGATCATAGATGTAGCACTTGATATGGTTTCTGATGGCAAACAATCCGAATAAAAAAAAATGGAGAAAATAAACAACTATATAAATGGCGCTTTGCAGCCCCCTATAAATGGGAATTATTTGATGACATTTGATCCTTCAAAAGGGGAGCCATATGCAGAGGTGCCTGCCTCGGATATTGAAGATGTACAATCGGCTTATAAGGCAGCAGAACAAGCATTTGTAGCATGGTCTGATACTTCTGTTGATAATAGAGCTCAAATATTGTCAAATATTGCAAATTTAATAGAAGAAAATTTAGAGGCTTTCGCCAAAGCTGAATCTATTGATAATGGCAAACCGCTTACATTGGCTATGAAAGTTGATATACCTCGATCTGTTTCTAATTTTAGATTTTTTGCTCGTGCTATCACTCAGTTTTCCTCAGAAGCCTATGAAATGACCAATGCAATAAATTATACCCTTCGTCAACCTCTCGGCGTAGTAGGTACAATCTCTCCCTGGAATCTACCTTTGTATTTATTTACTTGGAAAATAGCACCTGCTTTAGCAGCAGGAAATACTGTAGTAGCCAAACCATCAGAAGTGACACCCATGACAGCTTATCTATTGTCAAAAATTTGTATAGAAGCAGGATTGCCTAAAGGTGTGCTAAATATTATACACGGAGATGGAATAAAAGCTGGGTCTGAGATCGTAAAACATCCAAATATAAAAGCCATTTCTTTCACAGGCAGTACGAGAGTAGGTAAGGAGATAGCAAAGGTAGCAGCACCAATGTTTAAGAAAATATCACTAGAAATGGGAGGCAAAAATCCAAATCTCATTTTTGCTGATTGTAATTATGAAAAAATGTTAGAAACCACTGTTCGATCATCTTTTGCTAATCAGGGTCAGATATGTTTGTGTGGATCTAGAATATTTATCGAATCATCCATTTATAAAAGATTTAAAAAAGATTTTGTAGAGCGAGTCAAGGCATTAAAAGTAGGCCCTCCAAATTACAAAGACACTCAGATTGGAGCTATCGTTTCTAAGCCTCATTACGAGAAAATATTGTCATATATCCAATTGGCCAAAGAAGAAGGCGGTACAATTCAGACTGGTGGAGAAGCTATTTTTCCTGAAGGATATGAAGGTGGATGGTATATAGCACCTACCATTATAGAAGGACTTGATGTAAACTGTCGTACCAATCAAGAAGAAATATTTGGCCCTGTAGTAACCATCACACCATTTGAAAAAGAAGAGGAAGTAATGGCATATGCCAATGGTACAGATTACGGCTTGGCATGTACCATTTGGACAGAAAATATCAGTAGAGCGCATAGAATTGCCAAGACCATACAATCAGGCATAGTATGGATAAACACATGGATGCTCAGAGATTTAAGAACTCCTTTTGGAGGGGTAAAAAACTCAGGTATAGGGAGAGAAGGCGGATTTGAAGCGCTCAAGTTTTTTACGGAGGTTAAGAATGTTTGTATTCATTATGGAGGGGGGAATGGGAAATAGGGGAACGAATGGGGGAAGTAGGGAAAATAGGAAAAAAGGTAAAATAGGGTCAACAGGTAAAATGGGAAGAAAAAGGGAAAAAAGGGAAACAGGTAAAATAGGGAGAAAAGGTGTAAGGTAAAATGGGTAAAATAGGGGAAACAGGTAAAATGGAAGGAAACAGGTAAAATGGAAGGAAGTAGGTAAAATGGGGGGAAAGAGATAAAATCATTTGTTTATACCATTCTTCTTTACTTAGATTTGTATTTGTAATAGCAAAGAAATAGAGTAGAAATGGAGGTCTCCCATAATATCAAAGAAATACTTCAACGGATAATAAATAAAGAGGTTCTAACAAAACTGGAAAGTAAATCTCTTATGACTTCGATCGGAAAAGGCGAAGTAAACGAATATCAGATCACTGCCTTACTTACTGCTTATCAAATGCGTAACATTACAGGAGGTGAACTTTCTGGTTTTAGAGAGGCAATGATTGATTTATCAAAACGTATAGATTTTTCAGAGTTTGATACCATTGATATCGTAGGTACTGGTGGAGATGGGAAAAACACTTTTAACATTTCTACTTTATCAGCTATAGTAGTAGCTGGTGCTGGGTATAAAGTAGCAAAACATGGCAATTCAGGAAAGTCATCAGTGAGTGGGTCTTCTAATGTATTGGAGCATTTTGGGTATACAATGACAAATGATCAAGACAAATTAAAAAGAGACCTTGATGAAAATAATTTTTGCCATATGCATGCACCACTTTTTCATCCTGCAATGAAGCATGTTGGCCCAATAAGAAAGGGATTGGGAGTAGGTACATTTTTTAATATGCTAGGTCCATTGCTAAACCCATCACGACCCAAAAGACAAATATCTGGGGTATGGGCACCTTTTATTATGCCTTTGTATAAAAGAGTATTTGAAGATATGGGCAGTGTATATGCTATTGTATATTCAGATGATGGCTATGATGAAATATCTCTTACTGGAAGTTTTAAGGTGATTACAAATGAAGGAGAACAAAATTTAACTCCTAATGATTTAAGAATGAAGGACATAACACAATCATCAATATATGGAGGAGAATCAGCACAAGAAGCAGCGGATATCTTTCTAAAAATATTGAAAGGAGATGGCAGTAAGTCGCAAAAGGCAGTAATCCATGTGAATGCAGGTTATGCTATACAGCGATTCAAACCTAAATCTGACATTTTGGATTGTATTGATGAAGCAAAAGAAAGTCTCGAAAGTGGAAGAGCGTTAAAAGTTTTAAAAGGGTTGAACTAAAAGAAGTTAGATTTCAATATTTTTTTTGAAAAACATTTTGTGTAACTATTCAAGTGGTGTGCTGAGTACTTACTAATTTTAACACACGTTATTAAAGAACTCCATCAAATTGTATCTCAGAGAAATAATGAAAAAGATAATCCCATGTGTAATCGTTTTGATATGGACAATATTGACAAGTCCACTTTTGGCACAAATAGATACTACAATAACCCAAAAGGTAGCGGATATTACTATTAGCGCTACAAGAATATCAACTGCCGCTAATCAGGTTCCTTTGGCTATCAGCACTTATCATGCTGATGGAGTGCAGACCATTCGCCAACAGTTATCTCTACAAGAATACATCGCCGCGATACCTGGCCTATTCAGTCTTAATGCTACAAATTATGCCCAAGATTTGAGAATTTCTATTAGAGGGTTTGGAGCCAGAGCAGCTTTTGGGATAAGAGGCCTTAAAATAATAGTAGATGGCGTACCAGAAACCACCCCTGATGGACAAGGACAAATAGACAACCTCAACTTAGGAATAATAGATCGTATAGAAGTGATCAGAGGGCCAGCATCTTCACTATATGGCAATGCATCAGGAGGTGTTATTTTAATCAATACTATTGATAAAATTCAAAACCCATATGTTGAACTGGGCACTGCATTTGGAGCATATGGAATGCAACAGTACCAACTCACAGGTGGTACGACCCATGGAAATACGACCTTCATAGGTCAAGGAAGCTATAACAAAGGCAATGGTTATAGGGAGAACAGTGGGTATAAAAATATAAACTTTAATGGACATATAAATCATGCCTTTAAAGACCTTTCTTCGCTAAAGGTTAACCTAAATTACGCTTACAGTCCTCAGGCTGATGATCCAGGTGGTGTTAATTTAGCAACCAGAAATGCCACCCCAAGAGCGGCAAGAGATAGAAATTTACAATTTGCCGCAGGAGAAAAAATAACGCAAATCAAAGGATCTATATCCTATCAAAAACCAATAGGGGAGAATAGTAGCTTTACTACCTATGGTTTCGGAGCTACTCGTAATTTTTTAGGATTTCTACCATTTGGGCCTGGAGGTGTTGTTGATTTAGAGCGTTTCTACTATGGTTTTGGAGCAAATTATAGTATTAAAAATATATCAAATCATTCTGTAAATACCTTGCAATTTGGTTTTGATTTTGCAGCACAGGATGATGACAGATTGCGATATGTTAATGCCAATGGAATACAAGCCGACCTCAGTGCTGATCAAAATGAAAAATATACAGGACTTGGGATATATGTCCTGGACCATTTTGATTTTGGTAAAGTGTTTCTTTCTACAGGATTTCGATTTGATCGAAATGTTATCAACTATGAGAATAATTTTGCAGGATCAAGAGATGCTTCAACTAATCTGACCTATACATCATTTAATCCGAGTTTAGGATTGAGTTATGACGTGAGTGATGCCTCTGTATTATTTGCCAATTATTCTAGAAGTTTTGAAACGCCCTCACTCTCCGAACTTTTTGCTAATCCCAAGGGAGGCTCTGGCCTCAATGAAGATTTAGAACCACAAATAGCAAATAGCTTCGAATTGGGGTACAGAGTAAAATCAACGCAGAAATGGTCAGCAGAAGCAGTGCTTTATCTCATCAATACTACCAATGATTTGGTTCCTTTTGAATTAGAACAGCAGATAGGTAGTACTTTTTATAGGAATGCAGGAAAAACAAAAAGACAAGGCATAGAACTCACCACCAAGTGGTACGTGGCACATCACACAACCATACAAGGCACCTATACATATTCCGATTTTACCTATGTGGATTATAATACTATAAAGGGAGATTTCTCAGGTAATGTATTGCCAGGAATACCCAAACACAATACCAATATCACCCTGAAACATGCTGATAATCAAGGGTTTATATATCATATAGAGACAAGACTAATAAGCAGTATCTATGGAGGAGATAACAATAATTTAGAATCTAATAGCTATACTTTAATAAATGCCCAAATAGGATACAAGTGGGAAATAAAGGATCTTACTTGTAGTCCGTATTTAGGTGTAAACAATGTTTTTAATGTGGATTATAATGACAATGTGAGACTCAATGCATTTGGCGCTAGGCATTTTGAAGCTGGCCCACCATTACATTTTTTTGGAGGATTAAGGGTTGGATTTTAACATGAACCTTCCTTTTTTAGTAGTCTTTGACTCATTGGGTGAAAGGGCCTCAATCCTTCATTTAAATAGTGAGCCCACTCTGAAAATTCACAAAATCAAAAAGTTTACTTCGACAAGTTCTGCATAAATATTTCGACAAGCTCTGCATAAAGCTTTTGTCGAACTTTATATTTTCCTCAATGTGCTGATACTCAGAGATCACTGAATTTCCAAAAATGTTAATTTCATCCAAAATGATTCTTCTTCTGAAAAAAGTTAGCTTTCAGAGTAGACTCAATATTAAACTTTTAGCAAATAAATTCGTTTACCATTTATGAAAATAAAAGAACCCAAGTTAGAAATTACCACACTGGGGGCAGGATGCTTTTGGTGTGTAGAAGCAGTGTTTCAAAGATTGCAAGGTGTAGAAAAAATAGAATCAGGATACAGTGGTGGTCATGTAGAAAATCCTACTTATAAAGAGATATGTGGTAAAAAAACAGGGCATGCAGAAGTAGCGCAAATATATTTTAATCCAGAGATCATCAGTTTTGAAGAGATATTAGAAGTATTTTGGTATACACATGATCCTACCACTATTGATCAACAAGGAAATGACAAAGGACCTCAATACAGATCAGAAATATTCTACCACAATGAAAAACAAAAAAGCACAGCAGAGATTTCAAAAGCCGATGTTGCTATCCTAATGTGGCATGACCCAATTGTTACAAAAATTTCACCACTTATAAATTATTATCCTGCTGAGCGATATCATCAAGACTATTTTAATTTAAACCCAACTGCAGGTTATTGCCAATTCGTAGTAAATCCAAAAGTGCAAAAATTTAAGGCTAAATATGCGAAGAGATTAAAAGAGGTGAAGTGAGAATCGCTAAATTCCTTTTAAATGAATTCCAATTATTAATTTTAAAAATTATACCCAAACGATAATAGATACCGATTTTTTCAAACGCTAAAGCTTTGAAAAATTAAAATAATAAAAAAATATTAGACGTCATCTGAGCACAATATCTAATAATTCCAATATTATGTCTTTAGTTTGCGGACATACTGCATTTGTGTCAGATGTGTTTTATATTCTAATAAATATCTGGCAGTGTTATCATTTTCCCATTATCCTATATTTGTATCATATTAAATGTACTGACTATTTCTATGATATTGAGCTGACTTCCTAAAATGAGCTCATAATAAAAAGTCAAAATTTCCGACTCATTGAGAAAAGTAGAAACTACAATCAACAGCCCATTGTAATGATCAAAACAGGCAATATAAATAAGATAAAACGAATATAAGAACATAACTGATTAGAGGATTTGAAATGAAACAGGTACCGATTGAGAGGCTACTTTTCACTGCAAATACTAAATCTCAACTATTAAATAGAGGAGAGCGATTTCCCTGCTACAAGACATTCTTGATAAACTAGAAATATACCTGGCCTCCAAGATTGGAGACCAGGTAATAACTATTTATCAAAAAATAATCTCTAGTTCGGCTACGTCTAGTCGATCAAGATCATTTTTCTTGTAGCAGTGAAATCACCGCTCTCTAACTGGTAGTATAATACACCAGAAGCATTAAGATTTGACTTGCTTAAAGTCATCTCGTTATATCCTCTAGAATATTGTCCTTGCATCGTTGTTACGATTTGGCCCGTTACATCGAATACAGTCATTCTAGCTGTTCCCGCTTCTGCAAGTTGGAACCCTATTGTAGTAATGTTGTTAAAAGGATTAGGCTGATTTTGGAATAACTCGAAAGTTTCTCCATTTCTCAAACCGTCTCCTGTCTCGAATGCAAGTGCTACGTCAGCTCCTACATTGTTATTGTTGTATGCTATAGCTTTAGTAATATCAGACCCAATTGAGAGTGCATTACTAAGCGTTGTATTATCTAATGCGTTAAAAATCAATGTGAATAGTGTGGCATCCGAACTAACAAACTCTACATTATACCATGCTGCGGTTATTCTGCCTTCGAATACTGCAATGTTGTTTTCAGAAATATCTAAACTTCCACTTTCTACTCCAACATATTCTAGCCCTGAAAGACCCATTGTGAATTGTAGCGCATTCATATGCTCAAATTCTTCAGAAGATATGGCCACTCTCACCCTTTGTCCTACATTCACCGTAATATCTTGAGCCGTGAGTGTGATCTGTTCATTGTTTCTTCCTGAAGCCAATAGGCTATTTGCTATTGCATTACCACTCACGTCACCTATTTTAACAGCTATGAAGTCTTCATTCACTACATTGTGTGTAAGAAAATCAACATTCACTGTCTCTGTGAAAGGAAACGGATGGTTAACATCGTCGAATGATGAAGTTGCATCCACAAATCTCCATGATTGATTGTCAGGCAATTCATCATAGATACCTAATATCAATTTTCTCAGCTGTACCAAGTCAATCGCACTTACCTTCTCATCACTGTTAATATCGGCAGCAATAATTTTGTATGGAGAACTTAATGTCTCCAAACCAAGAATATGTTTCTGAATCAATACAAGATCAAGAGTACTTACACCATTAAGGTGATTGTCACTTTTTACAGCATTAATTTCGTAGCTGAATCCAGTAGGATTATGACCGAATGCAAATGTGCCATCTGTAGATGTCATAACATTCTCATCCTTCATTGATACCACAGCACTTTCTACCATGTCACCAGCTTCTGTTCTTACTTCTCCGGAGATTATTGCAGCACCAGTAAGACTATCATTTCCACAGGTATTATTTCCGTCAATAATCCTAAGTGATACCAGGCAGAATGACTCGTTTCCAGCCTCATCTGTAGCATATACCTTAAGTCTAATAGCCGTGCTGGCATTGCCACCCAAATCGGAGCATTCAAATCTCAGTCCAGGTACCAAAGCACCATCAGCACCTTTAAACCATACATATGCTTCTTTACCCAAACAATCATATGCTTCGGCAAAATCATTAGCCCATATTTCAGTAGACCCATCAGTGTTCATTGTACTTGTAGACAACTCTCCAATACAAAGAATAACTGGTGCTTTCACGTCTAAGAACCTTACAAGTTGTGATTTTGAACCTGTATTGTTACATCCATCTTTTGCTGTCCATTTAACTCTATAGTAATGTCCCGCTTCTCCAGTAAGTGTGATCGATGCTTTAGCATATCCATCCACTAATTCAATGGCAATTGTGTAATCTGTTGAAGTAGGTCCTACAGCGTTTCCGTATTCATCTACTTCTGTCACTGATACTGACCATTTTACAATCCCAGCAGTAGATTCTATTAATGTTCCACCGCAAAAATCTTGGGCTTTAGCCATGAGCATTACATCAGCTACACATTCATTTTCACTATTCTTACCACCTTCTGTGACTTCTACATCTATGTCCATTGTTTCTACATTAGGCGCTTCGTCATCAAGGATTTTAATCTCTTGAGTATAAGAGTAATATCCATCCTCTTGGATTGTACCTCTAAGTCTGAAGTAATTGTAATTTTTGCAAAGGTCTTTTACATATTCTACTTCATCCTTGTATACATCTCCTTTCTTAGCATCATATGTACACCAATCTATTACAGCCCAGTGGCGTAGTATTTTATGACATACACCTTCTCCAAACTCTATTACTTGATCTTCAAATGTCTTTCCTACAAGACCACATTTAGGGTCTGTCCAAGTAGGTTCAGTGGCATTGCCAATTTCGCAAATAAATGCGTCTCTCATTGTGCATTCTTTCAAATCTTTGTCAGTAGCAGTATATGAATCCCTACAAACGTTATGGGCATCTTCTTTTTTGATAACAACCCACAATTTGTTGAACTTGGCATCTGCCAAGGTCTGCCCAGTATGGTGTAGAGGAAATTTAATCGTTTTGGGATCAAATTTAGAATCATCACCACCATTATCAGTGTTATTAATATAAATCGTCTGTACACATGTGATCTTTGGACTAGAATTTTCTATAGTCCATGTTCTTAGTATTTTACCTTTAAAACAGAGATCATCTACTTGATATTCATCTTCCCACACCAAATCTGGTATAGAGCAAATACCTGCTACATGAGGAAATCCTATCCAATCAGGGTGTACAGGATCAGTACATCCTACAGTAAGGTCTTCACATACTAGAGTTGCTGACAGTTTGATTTCTACATTTACTAATGTCCAACCTATGGATTGATTGCCGCTTTCATCAGTAGCCTGAAACTCAACAGTATGTTGGCCTACATCATCACAATCAAAATGAATAAAGTCAGACCAATCGTCTCCGCTATCTTTAATTCTGATTTTGCAGTAAGCTATATCACCACAATCTCCATCGTGAGACCCAGCATCTATATTGTCGCAGAATATCTTAGCTATTCCATCAGCTAGGCCATCTCCATTGGTTTTGTCAGCAGTAAGTGTAAGATTAATCTCATCATGTACAACTATTACTGGAGGGAGGGCATCCTTGCCTCGTAGGTAATAGTAATATGAACCTGAATTGCCACAATCATCATAAAGATATACTTGTACTACTGGATGAGAAAACCCTCCTTCACTTGTCCAAGATAAATTAACGCTTTGACCAGGATAGTAAGTAGTTCCATCAGAAACCAATGTAGAAGTCAACAACTTGAAGCTGTATTTTCCTTCAGAACAGTGCTCTTTAAGATTGATGTAAGGAAACTGGTACTGTGCGTAACATCCCCAAGGGCTGGTAATCTTAGCCACTTTTACTCTAGCAGAATCTGCTAAAGAAGCTATTTTTACCTTATGGCTACTAAAGTAGTCTTTCTTACTTTTATTATTAAACCCTGTAATAGATGGTGCCTCGATATCCACAAATTTTATAATCTGTGTTTTCTCTCTGGTAGTACCAGTACACCAGTCTACAAGAGACCATTGTCTATATATTTTCTTCTCACCTCCGCATACGATAATAGGCTCTAGATCAAGATGCGAAGCAGCTATATTACATACGACCCTATTGATAGGAATCAAAACACTATCTACACCATACTTAAAGCCAGAAGATTTTGCTACATCTCCTCCCTTAATTAGGATATCAAGTTTGTTCTTTAAGCCGTAATCGGTGAGTTTGTTCTTTCTTATTGCATAAGGGAATGCTCTTTGTACTCCCCAGTTATTGTAATCAGCTCCCTTAAACACTTTCTCCCAAAGTTGATTTTTAGAAAGACTACTGCCTTTGGAAAGCGATAAGCCATACATGTTATACTGGGTAGCAAATGCTTCACAAGGGCCTTGTGTAATATATCCTTTACCTACTCCATTGCGAGTCACACCAGTGATAACAGGTACATTAGTATGATCAAAATGAAGATAAGCCTTGTATAAGTATTCTGCTATTTCATCAGGAGTATATCCATCTAAAATTCCACATTTCATGGTCAACACACTATCTGGAAACATGACGTCATCCAAAGTAATAGGTGTAATCATTAATGTATCTTTCACAATCACTCCTGTAGTAGTACCGCCATTGTGTGCTGGTCTATCCGCTATAAATGTTCTCTCTTTTACTACAGTATCACAAAGCCAATTAAAGTCTTTGATATATCTGTCTTGTGTTGTTATAGTGTGTACATAACAGTGTCTTACTTGGCCATTTACTACATAGGCTATTCTGGCAGCAGAACGCAATGCACCAATACCAGGAACAGTAGCTGTAGGAGCTTGTCTTTGAGTACTGCCAGTATAGATTTTTTCTGCCCAAGCACATACTTCTTCTAGTTTTTCAACAGTACGCGCTTTGTAATCATAGTGACCACCTTCTGGTGATCTGTCAAAATTAGTGACATCTACACAGCTAATAGTATCCTTTTTTGAAGCTACAAAAGGCCACAATTTGTACTCTATATTAAGAGTACCCCAGCAGTAATTAGATGAATCAGGAGTATATGAATTATACTCATACTTTCCGGGCTTAAGTACAGCTGGGCCAGGTAATATACCTGTTCCAAAAATTGAACTTAATGAAAAAGAACCACCACAAACTAATGTAGTTTTCTTGCCGTCTTTTGGTGTAAATCCATGTACGATAGAGTCCATGCCATTTAAGTTTAAAATGACAGTTCCTCTGATCCATTTCATGGGCTCAGTGTGAGAGAATGTATCCACTCTCATTACCTTCTTAACGTGTTGTTTGAAGGTTAACGTTTCTACCGTATCCACGAAGATTAGATCACCATCTATTGCTGACCTGTTTGAATGTTTACAAGTAGGTACAACAGATGAGTTTAATACAACTCTACCGTTGATCGGTTGTGCTGTCCCTACACCAGCTACGTCCCTTACGAGAGTATCTGCATTGCAAAGAGCAGGAATCTTAGAAAGATCAGCATAGATAGTATCAGGAGTGGCACCCGTACAAGAGATGGTCCACATTGATACTAAATACGAATTGATCTTAGTTTGTTTGATAGTATCTAACCAGACACTGTCGATCATCATCGAGCAGTTGACTTTACCATTCGCAAAACTTCCGCTTCCAGCTAATACTCCTTGCCTTACGCCATCTTGATTGATGACCATGCAGCTAGGACGCCATGAATTAAAAGCTTCAAAAGGAATCGATGTAGTACAACCTGCTCCCACTGATAGGTTAACTTCTGACTGGCAATCAGCCGAATTTTGTGAATAACTTGTCTGAAAACTCAATAGGAGACAAGCTATCGCCATTAAAATTGAAATAGTATTCAATCTTTTCATGAGATTAAAATTTGATAAATAGTTAAAAAAAAGTTGAATTGATAATCATGAACAGATTACTCAAAGACTCGTACAAAAGTGTAGATAGAATACTACGTGAGGGATGAAGGCATAGTTAAGGCCTTATCATTAATCATGAAGTTCTTTTCCAACTTTTGCTGGAGAACTGAATAAAATTATCCATACTTTAAAACAGATTCGAGAAAGGAAAGAAGTGTTGAATTGTTGATTAGAAAGAGAGTTGATAAAAAGAGTTAGGCTCCAGTTATCAGTGTTGACTACTAAGGGGTACTTCTTACTTTTTCGTCACTATAAAATTATTATCAATTGATACGTCACGCTACTTTTAGCAGTGCATAGTATAGTCAGCGCTGTGGCTGATAAAAGTGTTTTGATAAATAGTATGAAGACCGGGGAGTGATAAAAAAGGTCGGCGTCAGTTTAGTCCTATAATAGGGGGCCGTTATATCTTTTATTTATTCCCAGATATTCGTTCTAACAGATAAATAGTTTCGAGTATCGACTATACGAACTCTGGATCAAATGTATACTACACTTTCAATCTGATTAAATTTTAGTAGGGGTATTTTTACTGGTAATTTTTACATCGAAAAAAATAATTCTTTAGGTAGGTTACTAATATTTTGTATTTATAAATTGTAACACGCTGATAATCACTTTCTTATAAAGAACAATATTAAATCAATATATTATATGATATTTCTGGTTTGTAAAAAGCGATTTGAATTTGAGTTGTAAAAAAACCAAGATTTTTGCTCTATAGATTTTGATAAAGCCAATTTTACGGTTTTTTTAATCGAATTGAAGCGACCTGTTTTGACTAAAACTCTAGTATTTCCCCTTTTGGAAAAGTAAAAAGTAACTATTATGTAAGTATTTGGATGGCGCTTTTGTAAAAAAAATTGCTATTTCTTTTACCAAAAATTAGCTCCTCATGAGTAGTTATTACTTCTAATATTATTGTAAAATTGCATCTTCAGATGAATATTGAGCCCACCCTGAAAACAGATAATTTTCACAAAATGAATTATGAGTCCACTCCGGAAACAGACATTTTTCACAAAATGAGTTGTTTTGGATGAGATTTACATTTATTGAGATTCGGTGATGCCTGAGTATCAGCTA
>JAZGFD010000345.1:0-9501 GCA_036479115.1 Saprospiraceae bacterium
AGCCATGGAAGACAGGAACAAAAGCAAACAGACAACCAAAGTAGATCAAACAATAAGAGTGGACCTGCCCGTGCCCCATACAACTTCATTCCTCTGAATACCGAAATTGTTTCTGCCGAAACACCTCCATCCCAGGATAGGTTTCATGAGAATATGCTATCAGGCCAGATTGATCTTACTATCACTAACAAAACCCCATTTTTTATAAGAGGAAGAAAGTGGGATAAGGAAAAGAAAGAATGGGTCGAAAGTGAAAATTTTTTTGAATGGAAAAAAAACAAGCCTGCTATTCCTGGTAGTTCCTTGCGTGGGATGGTGAGGAGTTTGGTGGAGATAAGTACGTTTAGCGAACTAGATATGTTTGATGATAAGCAATTGTACAGAAGGTTCAATATGATTACCGATAAAAATGATCAGATTAATTATGGTTTTTTACGGAAAGTGGGTCAAGAATATATATTGAAGGAGGTTGCCACAAAACCTAAACAAGTTCAAAAAAGTGAAGACTTATTAAGTAAAAACCCATATCACTATAAATATAATGGAAATGACTGCTTTTACTCGGTAGGAGAATTTCAATATTCTTCCAGAGTGTGGAAGTTTATTTGGAATAATACAGGAAATAAAGATGTGGTTGACGAAAAGGTGCTAGACGGATATCGTTATGATAAAAATCGGGCTGAGGAGGCAATAGATATTCTAGAATCACTCTCTAGAGGGTACATTGTAAATGGGGTAAAAGAAGGAGAACAAATTGGCTCTACAAGAGTGAAAGTGCCTTCTGAAAAAGGAATTCCCATTTTCTTTCGTAGAAAAAATGGAAAAATTATTTCGTTTGGAAATGCCAAATATCATCGCATACCATACAATTACACTATTAGTGATTTTATTAGACAAACTAAACCTGTTAACTTTCAAAATGATTTTGCCAAGACTATTTTTGGAACAACAGAAAATACTTCACGTATTGCTTTTGAAGACTGTGTAATAAATATTGGACAGAAAAATTTTCATGAATTTGAAAATAGTGTTACACCGAAGATATTGTCATCCCCTAAGCCAACTACATATCAACACTATCTAAAACAAGACAGTGTTAATGTAAGTGAATTAAATCTAAAAACATGGAATAGTAAAAATTCTCTAATTAGTGGATATAAAGGATATTGGCATCGGGAAACGCCATCCAATAAGACCTATGAGCAAAGTTGGGTTGAAAATGGTGAAGTCAAAAAAAGCCATGCCCAACCTATTAAACCATTAACATCTGGAACAATTTTTTCAGGTCGTATACGATTTGAAAATCTCAGTCAAGTAGAACTTGGATGCCTGCTCTTTGTATTGCACTTGCCTGAAGGCTGCTATCACAAAATGGGCTTTGGCAAACCATTAGGGCTAGGGTCTGTAGAGATAAAACCAACCCTTACTTTGATAGATCGAAAGCAACGGTATGTGAATCTTTTCAATATTGATAAGAATGGATGGAACAATGGACTAAAAGATAAACATTTAGGAGATAACCTTAATAAATACAAAAATGCCTTTGCTGAATTCATGAATGGGAAAGCTGACATTGAATGTGATGATTGGGAAGCGTTATGGAAAAATAAAAGACTCGAACAACTTAAAATAATGTTGACTTCTGACCACAGCAAGGTAGATGATTGGCTGGATAAAACAAGGTATCAAGAGTTATCTGAATTTAAAAAGCGACCTGTTTTGCCGAGTGCGGATGAGGTTATAAAAAATAACACTTATAATTAATACTTATTCCCATGCTCATAAACCTCTCCAACCACCCCTCTACCAAATGGTCTGCTCCTCAAAAGAAAGCAGCCCAAGACCAATTTGGGCAAGTAATAGATCATGCCTTCCCACATATACCCCCTGCATGGACAATGGACGAGGTAGTCACAAAAGCAAAAGAAATCTTAAATGAAATTAAGACCAAATATCATTCAGACACAGCTTATGTCATACTCATAGCAGGAGAGCAATCATTCGTGGTGGCGATGGTAGATCTGTGCAGACAAGAGGAAATCACTTGTTATAATGCCACTTCAGACAGGATAGTCACTGAAAATAGTGATGGGTCTAAAAATGTAAAATTTGAATTTATAAAATTTAGAAAACTGATATGAAAAAATCAATTCCTATAGCTCTTTTTGCTTTTAAAAAAATTTGGTTGGCTATCAAACAAAAAGGTTGGTTAGTAACTGTTCTTATTTCATTATTTCTTATAATATTTCTTATAATACTTTGCTGCCAAGGTCCTGATTGCCTTTGGGTTGTTGGGAAGGGCATTTCTGATACCGACCTCTATAGTAAAATATTAGATCCACTAATCGGTGTTTCCACATTTTTAGTCGCTGTTCTAATTGGACTAAAACAAATTACCAGTGAATGGGAAGATAGTCTTGAAAAGCGTCTTTCAGTAGTTTTTCTTTATCACGTGGCTAATGATGAAATTAATAAAATTAATAGTGCTAAATATGATACAAATATCAATGAAAAGGTTTCTGAAAAAAAGATAGAAATCCATCTTCTTAATAATATGGAACCTGATGATATTATTATAAATCTTGATAAAATTGACAAATTAAGTAGAGAGATAGAGGTTTTGAGAAGAAGAGAAAAAAGTAACGTAGTAGATATTCAAAAAAAGACATTATTCGCAAATATTAAGTTTGAAAATAATAGACCTTCTCACTTAATTCCTCTTATAATTTATAAGGAATCTTTACTTAACCATGAAAGCGATATTAGAGCCTGGTCTCAACAACTGGGAGCACAGGCAACCGGAGGGCCATTTTTATCTTTTCTACCATATCAGTATAATGGGGAAACAGAAATTATAGAAAGACAAAAATTGAATGGAGAAATCCAGTTTATTAAGCACTATATCTTTTTCTACTACTTAAGAGAGATTCCACCCCACATTTTACATATTCAAAAGATGCAAATATTTACTGAAAATTATGACGAAACACCAGCCTACGATGCAAGTAAATGTCAGCTTTCGCCTATTGAATCGTTGCAGGGTATTGATGCTTACAAAAATTTGAGTAATTACATTGACAAAAAAATAAACAATGAAAAAACAAATTAAAACCCTCCACATCCAAACCTCCATTCCGCACCACCCCACTGATGCCCAATCCCTCCGTGCCCGATTAATAGAGCACGCCATCATCACATTCCTCATCCAACTAAGACCCCAATACCCAAAGCTATTCTATGACGTAAAAGCCATCGAAGTACTCAATAGAATTTTGGGCAAAAACAACGGCAACCTCACTGATGACAAAGAAGAACAAATAGACCACATCACAGCATTACTCTATGAGACCTACCCTGACCTCATATATTTTCACAATCATGCCCCTGACGGCAGCAGACAGGAGATAGCGTATCCGCTCATACACTATAGGTCAAAGCGAGGAAAGGCAGAGATATATGCCTTTGCAGATGCCATCCCTATCGTAGAGCAGTGGCTCGCCAAAGCCGACTACCAAAGCTGGATGAGCTATGGGCAGGTGAAGGATAAAAAAGAAGAATCACAACAGATATCTATACTCAAAACACCCAAATACTACCGCCTCATGGACTGGCTAGCACTCAATACCGACAACTACCAACGATGGCTTAAAAATGTGCTGCTCAAAGATCGGGTCACTATCTTAGAAGAAGCACTCACAGGTCACCTCAGAAGACTGGCTCAGGCATTTATAAAGCAAGATGACTGGTCTCAGATTAAGGCAGAACTCATCATGATCACAAAAACCAAAGAAGTAAAAGCCTATCATCACAATGATCTGGCTTTCAATATATTATTCAGGGCAAATGTAGACTTGCCCACTTCTCTTGCTATAGGAAGATCGGTAAGCCTGGGATATGGTACCCAGAGCCTTACCAGATGGCAGGGAGAAGAAAAGCAGATCATCACTCACATACAATCAGAGCTAGCTACTGCGAGTAGAGTATGATGATGTCAATATCTTTCAAAATGTTCTTTGACAAATTGGAATTTTTATTTTATTTCGAATCCATATTGATTGCCCATATACTCTTGATTTTACTAACCGATTATATGCGTTATTAAACCTCAATTTTCTCGTTATCTCTTCGATTTCGAAACTATATATTTCGACATTTCTAAAATCTTTAATCATTTTGGTATGCCAAATTTTTTAAGCATGTGTAAAAGCTGATAATAGCAATATTGACGCTGAAAAGAAATTAAATAAAAAATTTGATTAAAACTGAGATTGTTGAACTAAAGGGAAATGTTTATTCATTCTTACCATTCTAATTTGGTGATCTTGTTGAGATTCTGACGAATACTCTTTTTGTTTCTTACAAAATTTATAAAGCCCATAGGATGATAAACTTGGAGGGATAATGAGTAAAATACTTTTCTTGTATGATTTATAAGACAGTTTAATTGGGCTTTCAAAATCTGAATCAGCGGAAATTAGATACATCGCATCCACATCGGCCGTGAGTGCATCATGCACCATTTCTACTGATAAATTTACATCAGTAAGCTTTTCTGTTCGCCATTTAATCTCCTGACAACAATGATGACATTGCCGAGATTGATCTGTAAGCCGCCCTTTGATAAATTGAAACTGTGAAGGGTATGCGGAGAGGTGTCTCCCGATATATTCCTGAAAATTTTCCATTTTATAATTCAAATTATTATGAGGAATAGCCATGAATAATTTTACCTTAACCAGGGTTGCATTTCTGTCATATTTCTCTATATATTTTTGCGACAATTTGACAAGGTCAATTTCATTTAAATTTTGCCATTCTGGTGATTTCTTGTGCTTCATGGCAATAAAAAAATTATATCCGTCAATGTAGACTATCACATTCATAATAGAATATAGTAAAGAAATATGAATTACAAAAAAATAGCCCTGGAATAATCCAAGGCCAAATGACATTCGTACGAATGACCACACTCATCTGAGGCTCGCAGCCTTCTACTGGGATGAGCGGTTATCTATTCGCAAATATAAATGAATGTTATGAATGATATATCTAAACGATTAAACCCATCGGAATTATTAAGCTACTAAAGTAGAGTACGGTGTTCAGGTAACAACCCCAACCATAATAGGTGATATTTTCCCAATATTTCCTAATTTTTCAAATTAACTATTACTGATTACATGAGGCTAAAGCCCAGTGCTTAGTCAAGTTATAAATGCTGGGTTGAGTTTGAGAGTAGTTTGAGCCTGAACTAGGCGGAGGTTCCCTTGCATAGCATGGCTATGGAAGGGGTTCTTCAACGACGTGCAGGCTTAAAATATGCCAAAATCACCTAGACTATAAAGCTTGACTAAGCACTAGTGCCCTGTCAAGTGTTAAATGACGGGTTGGCTTTGCACATAATTTGATCCTGAACGAGGCAAAAAACGCAGTCATAGCAGTAGATATGGCGAGTATTTTTAACAAAGAGCAGGTTCAAAAGATGCCAAAATTACCCGTCAATTTATCCTTGACAGAGTACTAGATGTAATTCAGCTTTTATTCCGTCAGTTAAAACACAATGTTGGGCACACTCTAAACACTGACATTTTTCACAAAAAGAATAATTTTGAAAGAGATCTTAGTTTTTTGAAACTTGGTGATGCGTAAGTATCAGTGAGTGCTCTGCCAAGAGCTTTAAATGATGGGTTGAATATGCGCATATATTGGCCATGAACGAGGTAAAAAACGCGGTCATAGCAGTAGATACGGCGAGTATTTTTAACAAAGTGCAGGATTAAAAGATGTCAAAAGCACCCATCAATTTATCCTTGACAGAGCACTAATTGAACAAATCGAATATGCGGCGACGTAATCGAGATTCATCAACGCATGACAATAAGTGGATAATTCGAAAATATCACCATAAGAGACTTTTTTGATTTTGTGTGTTTCCGAAGTGGGCTCATCATTAATAAACAATGTATCACCATGACAAGACAAAAAATACTAAGAAGAATTCAGGAGTTTCTGGCTATAAGAAATACTACCCACCTTACACAGGTACTCGATGTGACTGCTCACGCTCTCACTTTACAAAGTGGCTATAAGAAGTACAACGAATTTACCATCCCAAAGCCATCTGGAGGATTACGCTATATAGAATCTCCTAGTCCTGGGCTAAAAGATATACAAAGGAAGCTCAATAGATTCCTACAGGCCGTATATTTCCAAAGGAGGACAAAAGCCGCATATGGATTTATCATCGATGTCAAAAATACATCTGATAGAAATATAATCACCAATGCAAGACAGCATCTCAATGCACCCTATTTAGTCAATATGGATTTTAAGGATTTTTTTCATCAGATTACTAAACCAAAGGTGCATCAGATCTTTAGGAAACAGCCGTTTTTCTTTTCTAAGGAAATATCTAAGATTCTTACCGACGTATGTTGTTACAAAGGGCGATTGCCTATGGGAGCTCCCACATCTCCAGTATTGACTAACATATATTGTATCCCACTCGACAGGCAGATCAGCGACTTTGCTGACGGACTAGGTATACGATATACTCGCTATGCCGATGATATGTCATTTTCAGGAAACATCTCTATTGATAAAGACTTTAGAGATACTGTAGGCAATATCGCCATGCAATATGGGTTAAGCCTTCATCCTGGGAAAACTAAAATATTTGGCCCAAATGATATCAAGAAGGTAACAGGGATATTGGTTTCTGATCGTCTTTATCTACCACCTGAATTACTCGAAGATACTAGAGTAGAGATTAAAAGACTACGCAATATCATAGAAGTAGGCAATAATTATGGAGCCAAGCATGCTGACTGGGTAAAACACTACAAGCTGAAGATCAATGGCTACCTCCAGTTTTCTAAGCAAGTAATCGGTAAAAGTGACCCACTTATTATATCGTTACAGCATGAATATAATCAAGCTCTAAATCCTCCCAAAGTTACTGATCCGATAAGTTGGCGTGAATTACCATATCAGTTCTGAATGTAGTAATCATAACCTTATTAACTCCTTCTATTTTACTAAAAAGACAATAAATGGCACATCACATCATCCTCGATACCAATGGAATGACCCTTAAGAAAAAAAGTGGAAGCTTTCATCTGATATCTAAAAAAGAGCAAAAGTATATCAGCCCCAAAAAGGTAGCCACCATTACCATATCGGCAGACTGTATGTTGAGCAGTGCCGCGGTAAGTCTGGCCGTAGAGCATGCAATACCTATATATTATATCAATAGGTCAGGCAAGGTATATGCGAAACTATATAGTAAAAAATACAGCTCACACGAAAGATTGCGTATCAAGCAAACTCTCTTTCAATGGACTAAACCTGCCCTAGTGTGGATCATAAAATCTCTCATTCTTAAATCTGAATGCCAAGTAAATTATATAGTAGATCATAATGACACAACTTATAAAAGCCCACTTATAAAAGCTCAAACAAAATATGCAGAATCGCTCCATGTATTGTTACACAACTATGATGGCTACTTAGACATACAAAAAATCATCAACCTGGAAAGCGGATTTGGCCTCAAATATTGGAAAGAATATCGCAACAACCTATCATACGGATGGATTATGAAAGCCCGTAATATAAGACCTGCCCAGGATGCTATAAACTGCTGCATCAATTATTTCTATGGATTTTATTATTCTCTAGTAGAACATGCAGTGTACCTAGCAGGCCTGAATCCATATCAGGGGCTGCTACATCAAAATCAGTACAACAATCCTGTACTCACTTTTGATCTCATAGAACCATTCAGGCCATATGTGGATGATTTTGTTCTGAATCTATTTAATAGTAAAATTATCGATTTGATTTTTTTTGATGAAAAGAATACAGTAATGTATCTTAATAGAAAAGGGAAAAAAGTGCTTTTGCCCATGTTTTTTGATTATCTTGAAAATGTAGTAGAATTTAATAATCATAGTACAACACGCAAAAATCAAGTTTACAGATACGTAGACCAATTAAAAAAAGAAATTAATAAACTCAATCTAGATGACATTATCGATAAGCTATGATATCAGTTCTAATAGACTCCGAAAGAAAGTGTCAGATTACCTTATTTATGCTGGGTTGATCAGAATGCAAAGGTCTGTATTTTTAGGCAATATCAGTCGATATGAAATGAAGAATATACGCAGTAGATTGGCTGAATTATTATCAAAAAACGTAAGTAGAGATGATAAAATCATATTGAATGAAATACATAAAAATTCAATAAAAAATGATAATTTTATGGGAGACTATGGCATGGATATAATCAAAGAACTGAGAGGAGAGATAAAAGTGAAGATATATTAAACAAAGTAGTAATATGAAACGATTGGCTAAAAACAGAGCTATTTGGGACACATATTCCCTTGACAGTCAACGTTTTAAAAATCAATGGGTCTAAGAGCTATCACGAATTGATGTGACTGAGACAGAACTGCCTCCGCTAAAAGTATAAGGTGTATTTGTCTAAGAGCTATCACGAATTGATGTGACTGAGACATCTTTGACCCCATAAAGAGGAGGTCTCAAAGAGTCTAAGAGCTATCACGAATTGATGTGACTGAGACCTGCCTTCGCTTAATAAAGTAGGGGTTACTCCTAGTCTAAGAGCTATCACGAATTGATGTGACTGAGACAAACGAGACAAATGAAAAAAAGCAAGAAAAATGTCTAAGAGCTATCACGAATTGATGTGACTGAGACATAATCAGGTATTCTGACGATAGTCCTTGTAGAGTCTAAGAGCTATCACGAATTGATGTGACTGAGACATTAATGCTTCTTCTACATCTGAATGATTGAGATGTCTAAGAGCTATCACGAATTGATGTGACTGAGACATAATACAGGCAGCATCAGATGATCCAAATCCTGTCTAAGAGCTATCACGAATTGATGTGACTGAGACAGGGGCCCACCATCTCTTTTAAAGACGACAATGGTCTAAGAGCTATCACGAATTGATGTGACTGAGACAAAATTCCGGCCTTGGTGAACTTATTGTTCTTTTGTCTAAGAGCTATCACGAATTGATGTGACTGAGACAAGTTGAATCTAGCAGTCTTACATTTATGTTCTGTCTAAGAGCTATCACGAATTGATGTGACTGAGACTCTAATATCACATCTATTATAATCTTGTCATTAGTGTCTAAGAGCTATCACGAATTGATGTGACTGAGACATGCTGAGTCATGTCCCCATTATCTTTCGAATGTCTAAGAGCTATCACGAATTGATGTGACTGAGACATTGGATCATAATCCTACCGAGATCAAGATTAATGTCTAAGAGCTATCACGAATTGATGTGACTGAGACACTTTGCTATTTAAGAAACTGTTTTTGGGTCATGGTCTAAGAGCTATCACGAATTGATGTGACTGAGACACTCGTTGCATCTAATTGATTTTTTACTTCAGTGTCTAAGAGCTATCACGAAATGATGTGACTGAGACTTACCTAGTTATTTGTCAAAA
>JAZGFD010000346.1:0-15321 GCA_036479115.1 Saprospiraceae bacterium
GAGTTGTTTTGGATGAGATTTACATTTATTGAGATTCGGTGATGCCTGAGTATCAGCTAATTGAAAAAAATATAAAGATCGCCAAAAGAAACTTTTTTGATTTTGTGTGTTTCCGGAGTGGGCTCAATGATAGTATTCATTCTAAGTTTATTCTTACGCTATTAAAAATAATTAACTACTATTTTTTGTGCTACTCAGGTGGAGTCAATTTTGGCTAAAAAAGGTTCTTTTTTCATTATTCTTCGGCTATATTTATAACAATAGCTCTGATATTCTGATAAATATGAGCCCCGTCTAATAAATAAGTAATAAATTTTTATCTCAAAAGCGCCCACCTGACTGAGTAGTTACCTGAGTTTTGACACCAAATATTTTTCGCTTTGCATCTACTCTTTTTCCTTATCAAATACTGATATTTTGCAACCGTAATGCATTGGCAATGACAGAAACGGAACTAAAGCTCATGGCTAGTGCTGCAATCATAGGTGAAAGTAAAATTCCAAAAAACGGGTACAATACACCTGCTGCAATAGGAATACCTAATATGTTGTAAATGAGAGCAAAAAATAAGTTCTGCTTAATGTTATTCATTACAAAAACACTTAAGTTACGAGCTTTGACTATACCCCTTAAATCGCCTTTTACCAATGTTATCATAGCGCTTTCTATCGAAACATCAGTTCCTGTGCCCATAGCAATACCTACATCACTTTTTGCTAACGCTGGAGCATCATTAATTCCATCTCCCGCCATTGCAACAACTCTTCCTTTTTTTTGTAATTCTTCTACTTCCTTTAGTTTATCCTTTGGCAACATATCTGCCTTGAAACCAGATAGATTAAGTTTAGATGCCACTGCTTTTGCAGTGTTATGATTATCCCCAGTAAACATTATTACGTCAATGCCTCTTTTTTGAATGGCATGAATAGCCTTTACACTGGTTTCCTTTATTTTATCACCTATTACTACATAACCTATAATTTTACCACTTACAGCTAAAAATGAAACAGATTTACCTAGTTTTTGATATGATCTTGCAATGTCATTCACTTTTACTGGAATATCTGCATTGGCATAATTCATCATCTTAGCGTTTCCTAAAGCTACTATTTCACCTTTTACAATACCCTCTACCCCCATTCCGACCACAGCAGCAAATCGTTCTGGTTTTATATAACCTATATTTTTAATTTTACCATATTTTATAGTTGCTTCAGCTAAAAGGTGCTCACTATTACTGTTTAATGAAACGATGTATTTCAACAATTCGATTTCACTATATTTTTCATCACAGATACCTACTTTTTCTACACTTGGCTTGCCTTCTGTTATTGTCCCTGTTTTATCAACTACCAAGGTGTTAACCATTTTCATTTTTTCTAGTGCTTCTGCATTTTTTACCAATACACCATTTTGTGCACCTTTTCCCACACCTACCATAATAGACATAGGTGTGGCCAAACCGATAGCGCATGGGCAGGCAATAATCATAACAGCTATAGCATTGACCAAAGCATAAACACAAGCTGGTTCTGGGCCCCATATTGACCATACTATGAAGGTAATAAGGGATATTATAACTACAATAGGAACAAAATATCCCGAAACTTTATCTGCTAGCTTTTGAATAGGAGCGCGACTTCTACTCGCATCATTGACCATTTTTATTATTTGTGATAATAAGGTGGCATTTCCTACTTTTTCGGCTTTCATAAAGAAGGATTGATTGCCATTTATGGTACCGCTATTCACCCTGTCACCTTCATATTTGTCAATTGGAATAGACTCTCCTGTAAGCATCGATTCATCCACACTGGAGTACCCTTCAATTACAACACCATCAACGGCAATTTTATCTCCTGGCTTTATTTTCAAAATATCGCCCAATACGATATCTTCAATACTCACTTTTACTTCTTTCCCCTCTACAATAATTAGCACTTTATTTGGTACAAGTTTTAATAGCTCCTTTACTGCTGAATTTGTCTTACTATGCGCTCTGGCTTCTAAAAGTTGCCCCATTAAGACAAGAGTAAGAATTACAGTAGCTGCTTCAAAATATACATGTACATTGCCTGTTTCTGTTTTAAATTGATCTGGAAAATAACTAGGAAAAAGCATTCCTACCACACTAAATATCCAAGCCACACCGGCACCTATTCCTATAAGTGTAAACATATTGAGATTCCATGTCTTAATACTTTTATAGGCACGGTCAAAAAACATCCAAGTAGCATAAAACAATACTGGAATGGAAAATACCAATTGAATCCAATTCCAATATTTCGGTTCCATAATATCATATAATGGATTATTGGAAAGCATTTCACTCATAGCTATTAAAAAAATTGGCAATGTAAAAGCAAGAGCAATCCAAAATTTTGAGAAAAGCTTTTTATAGTTTTTTTCTTCTGCTGAAAGATCGGGATCCATAGGGATCAAATCTATACCACAAATTGAGCAAGAGCCTTCTTCGGTTTTTACTATTTCTGGATGCATCGAGCACGTCCATTGCTCTATATATAAGCCTGATTGGCTTTGTTCTTCCACCAAATCCATTCCACATATAGGGCAATCCCCATACTTCCCATACATTTTATCTCCTTCACAATGCATCGGGCAGTTAAAGTTACCAGTACCATTTATCCGTATTTGCCTTTCTTCTTTAATCTCTCGGTGTTGATGCTTTTCGCCTTCACTATATATACTATATTTTCCGCCTCCATTATTGAGAGCTTCTCTCAAATAATTGATAGGAATATGAGATTTCATTTCTAAAATCGCTTCTTCTTTTTTAAGATCTACGGTTGCACAAGACACTCCATCCACTTGGTAAAGGATTTTTTCTACATGACTGCGACAACCATTGCAAGTCATTCCATTAATATGATATGTATGTTTCATTATTTTTTACAACCTTGAATTCATCAAATAAATGCAACACAAATCATTTTATGGTATTTGTACCTATTTTGGAAGGGGCAGTTTTGGTTAAAAAAAACTCCTTTCTCGTTATCCTGCAGTTATTATTGCTTCAAATCGAAGATATAGAAACATAATCGAGATTCCTTAACTAATAATACAAGTTAGTAAAAGCATTGCTATTAGCGCTCAACCAAGCCTTGTCTAACAAAAAAGAATTGATTTTTTTCACTAGAATTACTCAAGTGGAGCCAATTTTCAAATAAAAGACACTATAAAGTGCCTGAACAAAACTCATCAAAATTAGAAATAGTTCACTCCGACAAGCTCTGTATAAAACTTTTGGCGGTATTTAATTTTCTTCAACTCGCTGATAATCAAGCATCATCGAATACCAAAAGCCCAAATTCTCTTCCAAAATATTCTATTTTATAAAATTCCACAATTTCCGTTCTGACACTATATATGACACTTTGAATTGCACCCAAAAAAAGTAATATCCAAGTAAAACTCTCTATTTTGAGTAAAAAAACTCCACTTGAACAGTTAATATCTAATTAAAAATCAATTTTTTTCATATAAGGGAACTTTATTTGGCTTACTTTTGTATTAATAGAAATCGAAGGCTTGTTTTAAGCCGACGAAAATAATTTTTTAATATATAATAATTTTTAATGAGTACTGGTACAGTAAAATTTTTCAACGAAGGCAAAGGATTCGGATTCATCACACCAGATGATGGTGGTAAAGATGTATTTGTTCATGTAAATGGATTAACCGATACAATCTACGAAGGAAACAAAGTAAGCTATGATGTCGAAGAAGGCAGAAAAGGATTAAACGCGGTGAATGTAACACTGGCTTAATCTAAAAGCTTAAAAGCTAAATATGAGGGTCTATCAACATTGTTGGTAGGCCTTTTTTAATTTTTGGTCAAGTCGACAGACAATACCTATGTAGTTATTAATTTAATATCTCTTACCGTAACCAATCAAGTAGGCGCTTTTAAGATTTGGCGCAAAAAGAAGAAAAGGCTGAATAGTGAACAGGCATCAAAAATAGCCTCTTGAGCAGATGCCCTCTTCTTCACTTTATCTGTAACTACTCAGGTGGTATCAATTTTGGATAAAAAAGTCTTTTGTCCCTATACTTCGGCAATTTAAATCTCAATAGCGCTGCTATTAATACAAAATATAGCCCGTGTCTAGCAATAAAATAACAATTTTTTATCTCAAAAGCATACCACCTGAGTAGTTAACTTGCTTTATCCTATTAAGAAGTCAAATTTTTAGAATATGTAAAGCTCGTTTTGTAAATGCACCAAACAACAAAGCCATGAGAGTCCCAAATATCATTCCTGCTAAGATGTCAAAAGGGTAATGGAGTCCTACATATACTTGTGCAAATGAAATAGTGCTGGCCCAAATAATAAAAAATCCAATCAAGAATTTTCTCCTTATCATTCCTGTGAATATCATATAAAAAGCAAGAGCAAAATGATTGGCGGCATGGGAAGAAGGGAAACTATATCCATTTCCGCAGTGTACCAAAGAATCTCTATTGTCCATTTTATAAAGATGAGTTTGACATGGGCGAAGTCGTTTTACAGCTTTCTTAATAACTTGGCTAGAAATAAAATCAGTAGAAACTATAGTAAGTATTAATCCGATAGTAATAAGGGATGCTTTTGGCAAAGAAAATTTATAAAAAGTAAAAAATAGAATAATCATGTAAAAAGGAATCCATGTATTCCTTTCCCTCATGATAGGCATGATTTGATCAAAAAAAACATTCTTCAAAGATGTATTGATTAAGTAAAAAAGAGTCCAATCTATGTGAATAATATCTTCCATGTAGAGGCAAAGAGTTTATACATTTGCACCAACAAAATAACAAGCAATTTGTCATTAATAAAATCGATTTCCGGAATTAGAGGAACTATAGGAGGAGCGCCTACTGAAAATCTTACCCCCATTGAGATCACATCTTTTGCGGCCGCGTATGCATTTTTTATTAAAAAGAGGTTTGAAAAGGCTACAATTGTCATTGGCCGCGACGGAAGATCCACGGGAGAAGCTATTAAAAATATAGTTATTAACACACTGATAATGAGTGGTTTAGATGTGTTAGATTTGGACTATTCCACTACGCCGACTGTTGAGATGATCGTCATGCTAGAAAATGCCCAAGGTGGAATAATAATAAGTGCCAGTCACAATCCAATGAATTGGAATGCGCTTAAATTACTCAATGACAAAGGAGAATTTTTAAGTAAAGAGGAAGGAGAATTTCTTATTAAGTCTATAGAAAACAGTGATTATAGTTTTGTAAGTTTTGATAATTTTGGAAAAATAGGTCATATAAAAGATGCTATTCAACGTCATGTACAGAGTATCGTCAATCTTGATATTCTTGACATTCCTTTAATAAAATCAAAAAAGTATAAAGTAGTAGTAGACCCTGTGAATTCTACTGGTGCGTTAGCAATGCCTGTTTTATTAGATGCATTGGGATGTGATTATACTATTATCAATGGTGATATAAATGGTGTCTTTAATCACAATGCAGAGCCTAAACCTGAAAATCTAGGGGAGTTATGTGATTACATTAAAGACCACAAGGCCAATTTGGGTGTAGCTGTTGATCCAGATGTGGACCGATTGGCTTTAGTAGATGAGAATGGAGTTTTCATAGGGGAAGAGTACACTATTGTAGTAGCAGCCGACTTCATTCTCTCAAAAGAAAAAGGAAATACAGTATCCAACCTTTCCTCTTCACGGGCATTGAGAGATATTACTCACACCTATCATGGGGAATATTCAGCAAGTGCGGTAGGAGAAGTAAATGTGGTACAAATGATGAGAGATACCAATGCCGTTATTGGAGGTGAAGGAAATGGTGGAGTAATATACCCTGGCTTGCACTATGGCAGAGATGGTTTGCTGGGTGTTGCTTTTGCTCTAAATCTTATGGCTGAAAGAGGCCAAACACTATCAGAATTAAAGGCTTCATACAATCCTTACGTTATTGTAAAAGATAAGATAGAATTGGCTCCCGAGGTGGATGTAGATGGTCTCATCAAATCACTTGAATCACAGTATACCAATAAAGAAACAAATACTGTAGACGGTTTGAAAATTGAATTTGATGACGGATGGGTCCATCTCCGAAAATCAAATACAGAACCCATCATAAGGGTATATGCAGAAAGTGTAAATAAAGAAAGGGCAGAGCAATTGGCCCAAACTATAAAAAACAAAGCCCTATGCTTAATATAGCAGAAAAAATATACCTTGATCACGCTGCTTCTACCCCACTCGATCCGGAGGTAATCCTAGCTATGACCAATACAATGAAAGGTGATTTTGGAAACCCTTCATCTATACATAGCCAAGGCAGAAAAACAAGGATATTAATAGAAAATGCGAGAAAAATAATTGCACAGTCAATCCATTCATCTATAGGGGAAATATATTTTACATCCTCTGCCACCGAATCAAATAATGCTGTAATAAAAGCAGCTGTAAAAGACCTCAAGATTAAAAGAATCATCAGTGCTAAATCGGAACATCACTGTGTTTTAAATTCTATATTATCCCTTGATAAGGATGTAGATGTTAAGTTTCTACAATTGGACAAACGTGGGAATATATCACCCGTTGAATTGGAATCATTAGTGAGTGTAATGCCAAATGAAACACTGGTGTCTTTGATGCATGTGAACAATGAAATAGGCACTATGCTCGACTTGCAAAAAGTATCTGATATATGTGTGAAACACGGAGCACTTTTACACACGGATGCTGTACAAAGCTTAGCTAAATATGAAATGGATGTTCAGAAAATTCAAATAACCTTCCTTTCTGGGACAGCGCATAAAATCAATGGCCCTAAAGGGTGCGGGTTTTTATATATCAATAGTAACACAAGCATAAAGACGTTGATGTATGGAGGCAGCCAAGAAAGAAATATGAGAGCTGGCACAGAAAATTTATATGGCATAGTAGGCTTGGGGAGGACTGTAGAATTGTGGAATGAGCAAAGAGAAGAAAGGATGGCCCATATCCTAAAAGTAAGGGCAATTTTTAAAAATTCTTTATTGAATTCAGGAAAAGATTTTAAATTTATGGGTAATCAAGATCAGTTCTTTGCGCCTCATATTTTGAGCGTGAGTATACCCCGAGATGACCGGAGTGATATGATAATGATGAATCTGGATATTGCTGGTATTTGTGCATCTTCTGGGAGTGCGTGCAGCTCAGGATCAGAACATGAAAGCCACGTATTAGAGGCCATCCGAGCAAATAAAAAAAGAAAAGTAGTAAGATTTTCGTTCTCCTATATGACAAATATAGAAGAGGCCCGAATCGCAGCTTCGCGTTTCATTAATATATTAAAATGACAGTCCATGACATCTATATGCGCCGTTGTTTTGATCTTGCATTAAAGGGAGGTTCAGATGTTCTTTCTAACCCTCATGTAGGTGCTGCAATAGTACATGACAATGTGATAATTGGAGAAGGCTATCATCGAAAATATGGTGAAGAACATGCTGAAATAAATGCACTAAGGAGTGTGAAAATAAATGAGAAAGTGTTGCTCAAACATTCGACAATGTACATTTCTCTTGAGCCATGTTATCATTGGGGAAAAACTCCTCCTTGTGTTCAGGCTATACTGGAAAATAATATTAAAACAGTTGTCATTTCTACTACCGATCCGAACCCTAAAGTAATGGGAAAAAGTATTGATTTGTTACAATCTCGCGGCGTAGAAGTAAAATATGGAATTCTTCAAAATGAAGGCAAAAGTATATTAAGAAGGTTTAACGCCAATCTGCAAAGCCTCCCATTTATTACAATTAAATTTGCACAGAGTAACGATAATTTTATAGGGAAAAAAGGAAAGAGAGTTCAAATTAGTTCTGAAGATACATCCATATTCACCCACAAATTAAGGGCACAGAATGATGGTATTCTAATAGGGAGCAACACATGTATAATCGATGATCCTAATCTTACCACAAGACATTACCCCGGCTCTGATCCTATAAGAATTGTGCTAGATCGGTATGAGAATATTCCCAAAAGTGCCGCTTTGCTGAGGGACAAAGGTCAAACTCTTATTTTTACCCTAAAAAAGAATTATCAGATATCAACAAATAAAAAAGAAGTAATAACATTAGAATTTTGGAGTTTGGCAAAGATTCTTGAAGTTATTTATTCTTATAAGATTCACTCTTTGATAATAGAAGGGGGGCAGAAAATCATTAAGTGGTTTGTGAAAGAAAATCTTTGGCATGATGCTTTCATTATTACTGCTGAAAAGGTTTCTTTAAATGAAGGAATAAAAGCTCCTAACATCACAGGCCGTTTGATTAAAACTTTTGACATGAAAGCAGATAAAATTCATCATATTAGAAATGAAGAGTTTTGCAGAGGTTAAATAAAGATTAAACGTATTAAAAATATTGAAATTAAGTGATAAATAGATTTATTATTGTGAAGTTCTATTGTCCAGTGTTAATATGATGAATTCATTTCATTCCTATATTTTAATTGTTTTCATGTCTCTGAGTAGTATGATGCTATCAGGTCAGTCTATCAATTGGCTCAGTTGGGAAGCGGCAGTTGAAAAAACAAAAGAAGAGAAGAAGAAAATTATTGTTGACATTTATACAGAGTGGTGTGGTTGGTGTAAAAAAATGGATCAAACTACATTTTCAGACCCTGTGCTTGTGGAATATATTAACAACTATTACTATGCAGTAAAATTTGATGCACAAAGCAAAGAGCCTATAGAGTTTAAAAATAAAATTTATAAACTTGAAAATAGTATTTGGAGAGGTGGCTATCATCAGTTGGCTTCCAAAATCACCAATAACCAGCTTAAGAAACTACCTACAATTGTTTTTCTTGACGAAGAGGCCAACTTGCTTCAAGCTATTGGCGGGTTTAGAAATACTCTGGAAATGGAGTTAATGTCTGCATATTTTAATGGAGACTTTCATAAATCTACACCTTGGAAAACTTTTGTGACTATCTACACAGCAGGTAAAGTGCAAAAGCACAACCACCATGATACCTCAACGCATTCACACACTCGTATGGTAATAAATAAAAGAAATGAGTAGCAGAGAATTTATTCTGACAGTATCATTTTTTATTAAAACGAACCACATGAATAGATAACGAAAAAGGCCTCACCAAGGAAAATTATTCCTTCTTCTTCTTCGCCTTGTATTAATACCCATTGCCCCTAATAGTCCCCTTGTTAATTCTCTGGCAATCGTTCTTCCTATTTGTCTGGTAGTGGTACTATTAAGGACTTTTTCAAAAGTTGATTTTTCTCTTCTTCGTTGTGACCTTCTTTTATTTTGGTGCGGTTCTGACTTAAATTCTTCTATTTTGGCACTCAGGATTTCGTAGGCACTTTCTCGATCTACTTCTTCATTGTACTTGTTAATAAGTTCTGATTTAAAGAGAATATCATTGATCTCATTTTCTGAAAGCACTTCCATTCTTGATTGAGGAGCTCTTAACATTACCTGAGCCAAAGGTGTAGGAATACCATCTTCATTTAAAGCTGTAAATAGTGCCTCTCCGATGCCTAATGTTGTTATGATTTTTTCAACATTATAATGGCTAGAATCGGGATAATTCTGAACAGCTAATTTTATGGCTTTTCTATCTCTTGCAGTAAATGCCCTCAGTGCATGTTGTATTTTCATCCCTAGCTGGCCCAATACCGCATCGGGGATATCAACAGGGTTTTGTGTAATAAAAAATATCCCAACACCCTTTGATCTTATCAACTTTATAATAATTTCTATTTGACTTAAAAGAGCATCAGAAGCATTCTTAAACACCAAATGTGCCTCATCAATAAAAAGACAAAACTTGGGTTTGTCTAAATCTCCTTCCTCTGGGAAAATTGTATAAATCTCAGCTAAAAGTTGTAACATAAATGTAGAAAAGAGCTTGGGTTTATTTTGAATGTCAGTAAGTCTAAGGATAGAGACTATCCCACAACCATTTTCATCTATCCTTACCAAATCATTGACATCAAATGAGGGCTCACCAAAAAACACATCACCATTTTGTTGTTCAAGAGCTACAAGTTTTCTCAGAATCGAACCTACAGAAGTAGTAGACATTTTTCCATATTCTGATTCTATTTCTGATTTTCCAGCTCCAACACAATAATTTAAAAGTTTTTTCAAGTCTTTCATGTCTAAAAGTGGTAACTCCCGGTCATCACAATATTTAAATAGCACACTAAGTATTCCTTCTTGAACATCGGTAAGGTCAAGAATTTTAGCCAAAAGAATAGGACCAAATTCAGAAATGGTGGACCTCAATCTTACCCCCGGCTCTTCGCTTAATGTTAAAAACTCAACGGGAGAGTTTCCCGATAAAAAAGGATATCCTATCATTTCATGCCTCTTCTCGATTTTCTTATGCCCCTTACTTTCTTTTGCGATACCGCTCAGATCACCTTTGATATCCATGATTAGTGATGGTACGCCTCTAGCTGATAATTGTTCTGCTAATATTTGGAGGGTCTTGGTTTTACCTGTCCCTGTGGCTCCAGCAATAAGCCCATGTCGATTTAGAGTGCGAAGAGGCAATCTTATAAATGACTCTTTTTGACACACACTATTATACATAGCACCACCAAGAAGAATAGAATCGCCTTCAAACTTATAGCCCTCGCCTATCTCCTTTAGAAATTTTTCTTTACTCATTCTTTATTCCATTTATTCACTCTTAAATTGAACCGCTTCTTACTTATTTTCCACGAACTTAATTTAAATGTTGATTCTATTTGAGCGCCTTCATTTTCGGTATATATATCGGCAAACAAATCAAGGTTTGTGCGCTTTTCAATTTCATCTATGTTTACAGCATAGTTTGCTAGAGGTTCGTCACTTCTTTCATTCGGGATGATAAACCCTATCGCCTTCCGTTTTGAGCCTTGATAGGCTAATACTGCTTTATAGAAATATTCGGGAACACCCACCTTATTTTGGCGACCTATTGCATTCTCAATAGAATTTACTATTGGACCAGACACAATATATAATTTATCATCAAAATAGGCCCAATCTCTTACATTCTCTTCCAGTTCTTTCCAAATACCATTGTTAAATTGACGCAGCTGAGGTGTGATATTTGACATGTAGAAACTTTCCTTCATTGCTGCTTTATTAAACGCCATATCCCCTGCTGGAGCCAAGTGCCCTCTTGTGTAACCACTCTTACTGTAATCTTTATAATGAGCGCTTTTGGTATGAACCAATGGGTCCTGAATATAATCCCTATACCTCTTTACATTTCGTGCCTTTAGGTCATTTTTAGTAAGGATATAAGCCACCCAATGTGAAATTTCATGTTTCTCGTCATATCCCAACGAATAGTATTGGTGATGAATAACATCCAACTTCACACTGCTTTTCGGTAAATAATCTCTTTCTATATCTGCCTGACGGAATTGTGATTCAAATTTTGGTGTTTCAATATTTTGATTATTATAATATTTTGAAACCCCTTTAAACAAAATCACTAAAATGATAAATATTACAAACACCCGGAAAGTAAGTCCAATGAATGGATTGGATTTTTGTAGATGATTTTTTCTAAAATTGGCCATTATAGCTAAGAATGTTTTAGTAATAGATTCAATATACGTAACCGCTCATGTGGTATCACATTTTGGCTAAAAAAAGCTCTTTTATCACTATTCTTTGACAATTCTTATCTCAAATCGAAGATATGGCAACATAACCGAGATTCACTAACACATAAAGTAAGTGTAACTCAGGTGGCGCCAATTTTGGATAAAAAAGTCCTTTTCCTACCATATTTGAGCCCACTCCGGAAACACACAAAATCAAAAAAGTTTCTTTTGGCGATCTTTATATTTTTTTCAATTAGCTGATCCTCAGGCATCACCGAATCTCAATAAATGTAAATCTCATCCAAAACAACTCATTTTGTGAAAAATGTCTGTTTCCGGAGTGGGCTCATATTTCATCTATTTTTTTTGCCATAGCTATGCTATGTTCCAAAAAACGAGTATTATCTGGCAAAAAACAACAATTTTTTATCTTAAAAAGTGCCCTCCCCTATGTAGTTACAAATAAGTTAGTAATAGCCAACTATTAATGCAAAAATAGCCCGGGTCTAGCAATAAAATAACAACTTTTTTTATATCCAAAGCAAACCACCTGAGTATTTGCCAATATACCTCATCGTTAAGAATTTTGAATTTTTATTCTTTTCATGTTCTTATTTTTTCATGTCTTTATAGTTTATCCAAATCGAAATCTCTAATCATTTTGGGTATATTACATCCTATGTTTTCTAAATCAATTAATCTGATCACATTGGTTATTTTGTCCTATGTATTTCTTACATACGACTTATGCGCGCAATCCAATGGAATCAAATATATGTCAAGTTTACAGTCGGCTCTAGGTACAAATACATCAGTACTCAAAGGAATTAATAGTCTTTTGGGCAATCCTGGAGCCATAGCGGAGACCAATGACGAATTTGCAATTATGGCATCTACCGAACAAAGATTCTTTCTCTCTTCCCTAAATTCTACCAATATAGGCGTTATTAAACGTATTGGATCCGAAGATTATATAGGAGTGAGTATTGGATTTTTTGGAATAAATGAGTACCAAGAAAAGCGTTTTTCTTTGTCATACTCTAGAAAAATTGGTCCAAACACCTATATAGGCTGCACTGCAAATTACTATCAATTGGCAATAGATGAATATGGCTCACAAAGTGATGTAGATTTAAACATAGGTCTGAAATCAAGAATTACTAAGCATATCAGTGTAGGAGTCGCAGCTTATAATATATTTTCATCACCAGACCACGGCTATCTAAGAATGCACACTAATATTTCTACGGGAATTCAATATACCATATCTAATAAAGTGGATTGGTTGCTTGAAATAAGAACAGATTTTGAAAACTATTCTGCCTTTTCTACTGGCATTAATTATCATATTATAGATTCTCTCAATATTCAACTGGGGATGAATACCATTGATAATGGTATTGCCCTTGGATTCTCATACAATATCAATAATAAAATGAGAATAGCCGCTGCATCAAGATCAAACCAAAATTTGGGCATAAGTCCTAGTTTTACCTTAATCTATCACAAGTAAGAGTATCCTAATCAATAATAAAATTTCCATTTTTACTCTTCCAAGATGCTGCTAGATATATCATTCTGGAATAGCTAATCATTCCTTCAGTTACACCATGACTTTTGAGATATGAATCGTAGAGAAAATACCTTAACTTGGGTAAGATGTCCGGGTATTCATTGAGCGTATTATATATCAATTGTAAGTCTGACACTATCATCGAATTAATAGACTTTTGATAGAACGCTTTATACCTTTCTGGGTTAGTACGACGAGCAGCAGAAAGCAAATATCTGAAATATCCCAGCCATCCACTATATCTTATGGAAGGGTTCTCTGTTATTATACAGGCTAAAAAAGCGGTAAAATTACAAGTAGATTCTTGTGGTATTCCGTAAGCATGAGACATCTCATGAGCCAGTGTGAATGGTTTGGTTAATGTAGGAAGCCCTTTGTCTATATGTCCTTCTGATACAAAAGGCAAATAAACTCCTGCTGTACTCCATATCAATAGAAACCCTTTGGGTTGTAACTGACGGATTCGAGCTTTGCCACTTACTTCATAGTCAGTACTGTATAATATTTTAGCGATAGAGTTTCTTACTAATTTCTCAGTTGCCTCATGATTATACTGCAGCGACCTTTGTCCATACAATGCCACCAATGTATCTTGGGTAATCTTTATTTCATTAAATAACCAATCTTCAGTAATTTCCACTTTAGCCAAATTGTTCTTTTCTTCAAAACTTAGGCGCTTATAATTAAATGCCCACATCCAATAAAATAAAATGAGAACGATAGAAATCAACACACACAAATCAAACAACAAGACGCTAACGCATTTCCAAAATGGAGCATAACGAATCACTTTATTCTTAAAATAGCTGAAGTAAGAAAATGACAGAAAAAACAACGCCCCAGCCACTAAGTAGACTGTAGCAAAAGGCATATATCCTATGGTATTGTCATGTATTAATCTAATGTATTGGAATAGGCCACCACTGTATACTTCCTCTACAAATACTGAACTGTAAGGAAGAATATTATAAAGTATCAAAGTAAAGATAGCCGTGAAGATAATGGCATTTTTATATTTCATTTAAGCATTTTTTCGTATTTGATAATGACATATAAATAGGCAAATATTTATTGCAAATTGTGTTAGAATTATTATACCACATCGGTATGGATTTTATTTGTTTTTATCAATTCCAATTGACCTTCAACTCTTTAAAATTTGTCAATATCTAAATCTCTAATAATTAGGAGTTCTGAACTTCCAAAAATAATTAAGATAAAGTAAGTACAATGTTATTCTTGACTCCTTGTATAAATAGTGGTAGAACGATAACTATCATTTTATACAAAATGAAATATCGTTAAAAGAAATCATACATGTGGCAACACAAATCGTACATACGGCAACGCAATGTAGATTCAACTAGCAAGGTAAAATCAAGTCAAGATAGATGCATAACCAGATAAAAATAAGGTGATAAATATATTTAGTTTTAATGAGTTTTCGTTAAATGACGAAATAGTAAAGTTGAGTCCATTCCAAAAACTCACAAAATCAAAAAAAGTTACTTCATTTTATGATAAATGATAGTTTCCAGAGTAGGCTTGAAGATGATTCTAAAAAAAGCAGAATGATGAATTAAAAGCCTTTTTTTAAACCTCTTAAATATTAAGCAGTCATATCAATGAGAGCTCAAAATATACATATATGAAAAATCAGTATACTCCTACAACCATCTCATCTATTGAAGGAAAAAGAACAATAATAAAAGAACGAGATTCTTGTGCCTTTGATGGGCTTCAAAAATTTAAAGGGACTTGGGATTTAACCTCCGCTGCTCATTTGTTAAGACGAACCACTTTTGGAGCCACAGGAAAACAGATAAAAACTGCAGCGGCTTCATCACTTGACCTTACTTTATCAAGTCTTTTTCAAGATATCCCTCTTCCTCCTGAACCGATAAATTATCGTTTTGAGGATGATCCTCATGTATCTATTGGAGAATCATTTGTAGGAAAACCCATAGAAAGAGGACCGACAGCATCAATGATCTCAAATTACAGGAGAAGAGCAATCATCGTTTGGCAATTGGATAATCTTATCACCAGTGATTTGAATATAAGAGAACAAATGACCCTCTTTTGGCACAATCATTTTGTGACAGAGATGGAAGCTGTAAGAGATGCATCATATATCTATACCTATA
>JAZGFD010000347.1:0-6230 GCA_036479115.1 Saprospiraceae bacterium
TAGCTGATACTCAGGCATCACCGAATCTCAATAAATGTAAATCTCATCCAAAACAACTCATTTTGTGAAAAATGTCTGTTTCCGGAGTGGACTCATAATTCATTTTGTGAAAATTATCTGTTTTCAGAGCGGGCTCAACTTTACATTTGTAAGTAGTGTCTGAACGGGAACTGTCAAATTTTATAAAAGAAAATATTTTGGATGAGAATTTATTTTTTTAATATTCGGTGATGCATGAGTATCAGCGCGTTGAAAAAAAATAAAATATCGCCAAAAGTGCTATTTCTAATTTTGATGAGTTTTCGTCAAGGCACTAAACTCTCAATATCTTAATCATCATTGAAAGGCTGAAGGCCTTTAAGCCAAATTACCAAGAGCGACTCCCTTGGTTGAGAAGCGAATGTTGTGATATAGGAGTATTCTTAATCAAAAATGATGACAAAATTTTCTGTTTTCATAAGATATTGTGTAGTTACACAATCACAAGGACGTAGCATAAATTATTGTTAATCAACGACTTACTAATTTTGTAAACGTTTACAAACGTTTACAATCGAATACAATCGTTTATTATACGGCTCTCACTTTTTATCACGCTCATCTTTGTATCGACAATGCATTAACAGCTTATTTGATTAAGTATAGAATGCAACATTATTATTATTAAATACAATTCTTAAGTTATGAATTCAATTAGAAATCAAGTACAACTCATCGGACACTTAGGTAAGAATCCAGAGTTAAAATCATTTGAAAATGATAAAAAAGTGGTGAGATTTTCCCTTGCTACAAATGAAAACTACAAAGATCAAAAGGGTGAAAAACAGACGATCACACAATGGCATAATGTGATTGCATGGGGTAAGATAGCTGAGCATATTCACAAAATGACTCAAAAAGGATCAGAGATTGCTATACAAGGCAAACTCACATACAGAAAATATTTGGATAATAGTGGTGCGGAGAAATACATTACTGAGGTGGTAGCTCAGGAGTTTTTTAAAATTGGGGGAAAGAGCGAAGTTTCTCAGCCTAAATAGTGCCTGAACGGAAACTGTCGAATTTTATGAAATAGAATATTTTGGATGGGAATTTAGTTTTTTGAAATTTGGTTATACCTGAGTATCAGCGAGCTGAAAAAAAATAAAATATCGCCAAAAGAACTATTTCTGATTTTGATGAGTTTTCGTCCAGACACTAAATAGTTACACAATAATATCTAATGTTGAGTAAGTGTTCTCTGCGAGAATATCTTGCTCAACAATTGATATTATGCTTTATAATAATAAGTCATTCTGCTGTGCGGAGAAGCTGCAAGATAATTTTGAAATATTATTCTGATTAGAATATTTGAGCCTACTCCGCAAACATAAAAAGTATAAAAAGTTTACTTCGACAAGCTTTGCATAAATCTTTTAGTGACCTTATCTTCTTTTCCAATCTGTTGATACACAGGCATCAACAATCTCAAAAATGATAAAATATTTTAAAATAATTCATTTTGTGAAAATTATCGGATTTCAGAGTGGACTCAATGTTGTGATTTGGAGAAATTGTTGACAAAAAATGATAACAAATCTTTTAGGTTACATAAGATATTGAGCTCCTACGAACACTAAAAGTAGATATCACTAATATATTATTATAAATATCCGATTGAATATTGATATTTGAGTATATAGTGGCTTACATGAAAAAATCAATACTAATTACTGACAAGGTTCATCCAAAACTTACAAGAGAATTGGAAAAGGATGGCTTTGTGGTGAACAATCACCCAAAAATGACTTTGAGTGAAACTATTGCTATCATTCAGAAATATGATGGAGTAATAGTGAATAGCAAAACCATCTGTAATAAAAAGTTAATTGATAAAGCTGAAAACCTCAAATTTATTGGTCGATTGGGTTCTGGCCTTGAAATAATAAATCTAAAATATGCCGCTATAAAAGGAATACATGTTTTGCGCACTCCTGAAGCCAATTGTGGTGCTGTAGCAGAACAAGCTTTGGGGATGATCCTTTGCCTTTTTAATAATATAAAGAATGCCAATGCGCAACTAAAAACCCTAAATTGGCAAAGAGAAGAAAATCGTGGAATTGAGATAAGAGGAAAAACCATTGGTATAATAGGGTATGGGTATACTGGTACAGCTTTTCATGAATTGATAAAGCCTTTTGGAGCAAAAATCATCGTATATGACAAGTATAAGGCACCTTATCAGGATAAAATTTTGTTAGATCAGATCCACAATGAAGCTGATATTATTTCAATTCATTTGCCACTTACCAATGAAACTATAGGATATGTGAACTCAGATTTTATTAAAAAGTGTAAAAAGCCATTTTATATTATAAATACTGCTCGTGGAAAAAACGTAGTGATTTCTGACTTGATAGAGGCTCTAGACAAATGGCAAATACTTGGAGCATGTCTTGACGTGTTTGAAAATGAAAACTCGAGTACTTTCACTCAGCAAGAAATGAAAATGTACCTCGACCTTTATAATAGAGTGAATGTAATCTGCACACCTCATATAGCAGGATGGACAGAAGAGTCATTGTTGAGAATAGCAGAAAGTATGTTGTGGAAAATAAGAAAATTAGAGATTTGACTTTATAATTTGTTTTAATATAACTTTGCAATAACTGTGAGGATAGAGGGTGTCATTTCATTTTGACGTCCTCTTCTTAATTATTGTAACTGCTGAGGTAGATACAATTTAAGTTCAATAAAAGTACATCTGAGTTGTTACCTTCAATTGCCGAATTGAAAATAGAATGTTGTTTTATGAAAATTGAGAGGTTAATTGAGTGAGCTTACCTCTCATGAAAATAATAAAGTGCAACTACTCAGGTGTATGCTATTGAGAAAAAAATATCTGTTTTTAACCAAAATTGATTTATCGAAGTAGTTACAAAAAAAAGATAACCATTCAAAAGAAAGAATTAAAAAGAAGAAGCAATGAGTAATATTTCATACATGACCAAAGAGAGTTATGAAAAATTAAAACATGAATTACAACAGCTCAAAGAGGTAGGACGAAAAGAAGCTGCTCAGGCCATTTCAGAAGCAAGAGAAAAAGGCGACTTATCAGAAAATGCAGAATATGATGCTGCAAAAAATGCCCAAGGAATGCTAGAGGCAAAAATAAATAGCATGGAGAAAGTTATGGCAAGTGTACAGATCCTAGATGAGTCATTGGTAGATACTTCACAGGTGTCAGTATTGACTAAGGTGACTATAAAAAACATAGCCGTCGGGAAAGAAATGACTTACAAGCTGGTGTCAGAATCGGAAGCGAGTGTAAAAGAGAAGAAAATATCAGTAGAATCTCCTATAGGAAAAGGACTATTGGGTAAAAAAGTAGGAGAAATAGCTGAAGTAACAACACCAGGAGGTACTATAAAATTTGAAATTATAAATATCACAATTTAAACCTGTGGCCAGCATCTTTTCTAAAATTATAAAAGGAGAAATTCCGTCATTTAAAGTTGCAGAAACTGATAATTTCTATGCTTTTTTAGATATCAATCCATTGATGAAAGGCCATACCCTTATTATTCCTAAAGAAGAAATAGATTATATTTTCGACCTCGATGAAAAAACCTATAGTGGCCTTTTTTCTTTTGCAAAAAAAGTATCACATGCTATTAAGTCAGCTTTTCCTTGTGAAAGGATCGGAATAGTGGTTATGGGCACAGAGGTGCCTCATGCTCATATTCATCTTATCCCAATCAATACTATGAATGATATGAATTTTACTAGGCCTAAACTTTCACTGGATACTCAGGAGTTTCAAAATATAGCAGGAAATATATCGTCTTGGTTATAGTTTATTATAAATCATTATTTTTTTTTAAAAAGCACAAATATTGTTCTACATATTTAGGTGGCTGAACGAAAATTATCATTTTTTACAAAATGATAATTTTTAGTGACATTTCCACTTTTTAGAAAGTAGGTAGTGTATGAATGGAAACGGTCGAATTTTATAAAATAGAATATTTTGAATGATCATTTAGTTTTTTGATATTCAGTGATGCCTGAGTATCAGCGAGTTGAAAAAAATTAAAATATCGCCTAAAGAACTATTTCTAATTTTGATGAGTTTTCGTTCAGACAATAAGTACTCAATATTGTAGTCATCATAGAAAGGCTGAAGGCTTTTAAGCTGATAACCAAGGGCAACGCCCTTGGATGAATAGCGATGGTAGTGATTTGGGAAATTATTGACCAAAAATGATAACAAATCTTTCTGGGTCACAAGGTTATTGAGTTTTTTTAGTCAAAATTGATGCAGGTTAAATAATTGCCTTCAAATCTTCCTACTAGGGTTTGATTTTACAAAGGAAGACCAATCTTTATGTTTTCTCTGCCCACCAGTACTGTTACCTTGTTGCTGATAATGGCAGACCGCTGTGGCCAAAGCATCAGAAGCATCTAGATATTTATCATTTATTTTAATTTTCATCCTCTGTTCGAGCATGGCATGTACTTGTTCTTTAGAGGCATTGCCATTGCCAGTAATAGATAGTTTTATTTTTTTAGGTGCGTATTCATATATTTTCAGACCCATTGTCATTGCAGCAGCCATTGCTACTCCCTGCGCTCTTCCTAATTTAAGCATAGACTGTACATTTTTGCCATAAAAAGGGGCTTCTATAGCCAGATCTCGCGGCAAATATGTCTCTATCACTTCCTGAAGTTGAAGGAATATTTCTTTAAGTTTTGTTTGATGATCCTCAAATTTTGCCAATTTGAAAATACCAGCAGTAACCACTTTTAGCTCACTTCCTTTTATTTCTATAATAGCGTAACCAGTAATATTAGTACCAGGATCTACGCCCAATATTTTATACGGAGTATTCATCTGAATTGCAATATATGCTGTATTGGTGTAGGTTTTTTATATTTCTTTTTCGTATGCATGTTTATAACGGTTAGTGTCCTCAGAATCCTTTTTTTTTGAATTGGTCTTAAACCTTCTATTGAAGCCAATTGGTCTGTTGCTTTATCATATTCAGGATTTTGAATCTCAAGTTGTTTTGATTTTCCGTTTATCAGTATGTATTTTCAATCTTCCATTTCCATATCTTCTAAAAAGCATTAAATAATTGTTGAATGGTTGCAATATCTCTGATATTTCCTTTTTCATTGGGGTTTTCATCACGCCATTGCTTGGCAGTTTTTCCAAAAAGAGCAACATTTAACACATCTGCTTCATTGGCATAAATGATAGCCGTTTGTTTACCATTTATTTGCTTAGGAATTAGGTTTTCCTTTATGGCATCTGTATGAATTTTATAGTTTACTTTAGATAAGGTTCGCTGAAAATCCCATTCAAGTATTTTGTTTTCATCTTTTATAAGACGTTTAAACTCTTTTATTAAATACAACTTAAATTCAGGACTTAGCCAACTTCCAAATTCAAATGCTATATCAGAATGGGCAAAAGTTCCTCCATACCTTCCTGTTTTTGCAGCAAGTCCAATTGCATTTGTAGCATTAATCCATTTTTTAACAGAAAGTGTAAAACGATTTAATCCTGCTTGATTTTTAATTCCCTCGAATTCGGGGGAATTAAAACTTGGGTTATTTATTTGTTCCCAAATGTATATTCTCACTGAATATCTAATCTTGAAAAGAGGGTTGAGTTTAGCTATTTGTTTAATGGAATTTGGCGTGTCCATTCCTTCTTGTGGCTCATCCATTATGATAATTGGATTTGTTCGCCCAATAGCTTCTATAAATGGAATATTTGCAAATAAATCTTCTCTTTTGGCTTGATTTAAAATTTTGTCCTCCGAGTTGAAAGAAGCTAAAGTCATTACCATTATTTGTGGATGCTGTTCTTCTACAAAGTTGGTAACTTTATTTAGTCGTTTACTGCTGTATTCAAATGCTTTTGGTGTAAATCCATAAATTTCTTCCAATTGTTTTTCAAAAGTTGAGCCTACTCTGGAAACTAACATTTTTCAGAAAAAGAATCTTTTTGGATGAAATTTACATTTTCAGAGATTCGGTGATGCCTGAGTATCAGCGAGTTGAGAAAAATGTAAAATTCGCCAAAAGGAACTTTTTTGATTTTGTGAGTTTTCGGAGTGGACTCAATTTTAGTCTCAAAAGCGCCCACCTGAGTAGTTACAATTTACCTAAGTGTCGTTTAAATTTTCTCAAACTCCAAATTGACTAAATCTCCTAATAATTTAAAAGAATTTTAGTAATCG
>JAZGFD010000348.1:0-17957 GCA_036479115.1 Saprospiraceae bacterium
CCGTCTTTATCAGCATCAAGGCGGTCATCATGGTCAGGGCATTTGTCTGTTTTATCAGGCACGCTGTCATTGTCGCTGTCTTTTAGAGTAGGGGGAGGGATGATTTTTACTTCATATCCATCAGCAATACCCTTATTATTAGCACCCAATTTATCATCATAACCATTACATATATCACACCCATCGGGCACTCCGTCTTTATCAGCATCAAGGCGGTCATCATGGCCAGGACATTTGTCTCTGACATCAGGCACTCCGTCATTATCACTATCCTGCATCATCTCGACATTATAAATAGGTATAGTATGCTCTCTTTTATCCTGAGTGGACACTAGTTGTATACTACCAATTAATACGAGTGCCATTATTATAGGTGCTGCTATGAAAGCCCAATATTTTCTTTTATTTGATTTTTCTTTACTTTCATCATACCTGGATGCTCCTATTACTATTGTCTCTGCATCTTTTTTATTTTTTTTGATAAATTTAATTTTTGATTTTTCTGACTTCTCAATTTCTTTTCCAAACATGTCAATCAGCTCTTGAGCCGATTGTGCTCTTTCTTCGGGCTTTTTGATAAGCGTTTTTTCTATGATATTACGATAAGGTTCAGGACATTGATTAATCTCAGAAGGCAATGGAGCGTTCACTATTTTTTGATATATCATTTGCCTTTGTGCCTCAGGACTGCTATTCTCATTTTCGCCAATGAAAGGCATGGAATTGATAAAAAGTTCGTACAGGATTACACCTATTGACCATAAATCAGAATTGAATTTCAAATCTCTACCAAGAAGTTGTTCAGGAGAAGAGTAGGACAGCGTACCTCCACCAAAACTATTCGAAATGTTATCTATATCGTTTTGGTGGATGAGTTTACTCAAACCAAAATCTGATATTTTCGGAATAAATCTTCCGTTTCTTTCTGATATTAATATATTGCTAGGCTTGAGATCACGATGAATTATCTTGTTATCGTGTAAAAATTTAATTCCTTTTAATAAATCTTTAGAAATTTCTGCCTTTTGGCCAAAATTCAATTTCTCTTTTTCTAATAGCTGTTTGAGGTTTCCATTTTTATAATACTGCATCAACGCAAAATCATAGATGCCAGTAGGCAGTTTGAATCTAAATACAGACTCATAATGAGCGATATTTCTATGATCACATAGATTCTCAACAGCGTTAAATTCTGCTAATAGAGAAAATTCTTTACCGTTTATATATTTAACACGAGCAATTTTAATAGCCTTCCAGATATCAAGTTTGTTGTCATAAGCCTTATATACTTCGCCAAAAGCTCCTTGCCCTAAAAGATCAGATTCAATATCATATTCATATCGGTTTTGGAATTCTTGTTGATTCACAGCTTCCTAGTTATTCAAAGATGTGATAGAAAAGTCTTTCATTTTTATTTGCCAATTTTACTTTGTTTGTAAGTGCTGGTAGTGCTGGTAGTGCTGGTAGTGCTGTGTGTAAGTCTATATATCCATTTGCCAATAACTTTCTATCACTTCCTGCTCTCTACCAGTAATTTGGATTAAGCTTGGATGATTTGTGAATTTCATAAAAGCTAAAATAAGCTCAATCCGAATCTAATTTTACATTCTCCCACCAATTGGCCTTCATACACGATCAAAGACTTTGTGCAGGACATAAAACCGCTGCTAATACAAAAATAACCTTTGTCTAGCAATAAAATAGCAATTTATTATCTCAAAAGCACACCACCTGAATAGTGACGTAAATTAAAAGCGTGAGAAAAAAATATTAGAAATCCACACGGATAGGCTATATCTTTGGCAATTGATACGAAACCATGAATGAATTACAGAATGCCCACATTTATCTAGAGGAACTTAATGATGTACAACGCCAAGCTGTACAGTGCATATCAGGGCCAGTAATGGTAATAGCGGGGCCAGGGTCAGGAAAAACCAGAGTGCTCACTTATCGTATTGCTTATCTCATTAATTGTGGTGTACCTCCTTGGCAAATCTTATCTCTTACTTTTACCAATAAAGCAGCTCGTGAGATGAAAGAGAGGATAGAGCGGGTGATTGGGCCTCGAGCAAATAAAATTTGGGCAGGCACTTTTCACTCTCTTTTTGCCCGTATTCTCAGAGTAGAGGCTCATCGTATTGATTATCCCAATGACTTCACCATCTACGATACTGACGATTCAAAAAGTCTCATAAAGGAGATACTCAAAACGATGTCTTTAGATACTAAAGTGTACAACCCTGGCACAGTAAGATCGCGTATTTCATCAGCCAAGAGTAACCTTATTACGCCAAAAGCATATGCTCGGGATGAAGAACTCCTTCAGACTGACAGAATGAACAGAATGCCCCTGATGCACCAAGTATATGAAAAGTATGTATTAAAATGTAAACGAGCAGGGGCAATGGATTTTGATGATTTGCTTTTACAAATGTTTAAACTGTTATATCAAAATCCTGATAACGTAAAAGAAAAATATCAGAGGCAATTTCAACATGTTTTGGTAGATGAGTTTCAGGATACTAACTTTTTACAGTATGCTATTTTAAAGCAATTCATGAGTTATGAAGGAAGTGAAAATAACATTTGTATTGTCGGAGATGATGCTCAAAGCATCTACAGTTTTAGAGGTGCAACTATCGAAAACATACTACAATTTGAAAATGATTTTTCCAATGTCCAAACTTTTAAATTAGAGCAAAATTATAGATCGCAACACCATATTGTAGAAGCGGCCAATGGCATTATAGGATATAATAAAAGGCAGATTGATAAAAAGATATGGACTGACCGTAAGGGAGAGAATAAGATAAAAATAATCAAGACCATATCAGATTCTGAAGAAGGGAAGCGCGTAGCTGACCTCATTATTGAACAAAAAAATAGATATGCTCTTGAAAACAAGGAAATCAGTATACTCTATCGCACCAATGCCCAATCTAGAGTATTTGAAGAAAACCTCAGACGATATAATATTCCATACCGTATATATGGCGGCATGTCATTCTATCAAAGAAAAGAAATCAAAGACTTTATAGGTTATATGCGACTCACCGTAAATCCAAGAGATGATGAGGCTTTTAAAAGAATAATCAATTACCCTAAAAGGGGCATTGGAAATACCACCGTTTCAAAACTGCTTGCACTATCAGAAGACAATCAACTGAGTCTTTGGGAGTGCTTGCCACATCTCAAGGTCACTGCTCGTACGGAATCTCTTTTAGCAGGTTTTGCTAAAATTATTGCTGAGAGCAGGGTAAAAGCCAAAGAGTCAAATGCTTATGAGACGGCTCACTTTATTGCTAAGAAATCAGGAATAATGAGCGCCATGAAGGCAGATAAGAGCATGGAAGGAATGGGTAGACTCGAAAACATCAATGCACTGCTAGATGGCATGCAAGAATTTGTAGAAGATGATGTGGTAGAAGATGACAATATTGATAATGATAAATCACTGGCTCAATATCTTCAGAATATTGCATTAATTACTGATGCTGATGATGACAAAAGTGATACAAATGTGGTTACTCTCATGAGCGTACATGCTGCTAAAGGATTAGAATTCAAATCTGTATTTGTAGTAGGATTAGAGGAAAATCTTTTCCCGTCATTTATGGCTTTGAGTGACCCCAATCAGATAGATGAGGAGCGAAGACTTTTTTATGTAGCCATCACTAGGGCAGAGGAATACCTTACTTTGTCACATTCAAACAGTAGATACCAATATGGTCAAATGAGATTTAATGACCCAAGCCGTTTTCTAGAAGAAATTCCGCCCGAAAATGTAGAAAGTATCATCCCGATTAAAAGAGAAAGTGACAGTCCTTTTGGCACTCCAAAAATTTTAGGTAATTTCAAACCGTTGCGCAGAGCACCTATGCCAAAAGTCAATGCCAAGGATTTTATTGCCGATGACTCTAAAAATATAAAAGAAGGAATGAAGGTGATGCACTTGAAATTTGGAGAAGGTAAGGTTATAAAAATTGACGAAAGGATGGTGGCTACTATTCACTTTAGCGAAGTGCCGGATAACCCTGAAAAACGCATCATGCTACAATATGCCAAACTGCAAATACTAAAGTAAAATGAAACCCCTCTTTGAATTTTTCTATAGTATTATGTAACTGCTCATGAATCTTGATCAAAAATCAGAATTTATAAAGAAAACCGCCTTAGAAATGGGTTTTCTCTCAGTAGGCATATCCAAAGCAGAATACATGACTGAAGAAGCTAGGCGACTAGAGTCATGGCTTTCAGCAGGCTATAATGGAGATATGGCTTATATGGAAAATCATTTTGACAAAAGAGTAGACCCTCGCAAACTTGTAGAAGGAGCCAAATCAGTAATTTCTTTAAGTTATAATTACTTTTCTGATCAAAGGCAAAATGATACTACTTCGCCCAAAATTTCTAAATATGCTTACGGCCGCGATTATCATAAAGTAATTAAAAAAAAGATGAAAGAATGGGTCTTCCGTCTTCAGGAAGGGTTAGGAGATTTTCACGGACGGTGTTTTGTAGATAGCGCCCCAGTGATGGAGCGAGATTGGGCCAAAAGGTCTGGCCTGGGATGGACAGGCAAACATACATTGATACTGAGTAAACAAAAAGGTTCGTTTTTCTTTTTAGCTGAACTGATATGTGATTTAGAACTTGCTTATGATCATCCCGTGAGTGACCATTGTGGCACCTGCACGGCATGTATTGATGCTTGCCCTACAGATGCCATTTCTCCAGAAGGCTATGTATTAGATGGCAGTAAATGCATCTCTTACCTTACTATCGAACTCAAGGATGCCATTCCAAAAAAGTACAGCGACAAAATTGAAAATTGGATGTTTGGATGTGATATCTGTCAAGATGTATGCCCTTGGAATCGCTTTGCACATCAGCATATCGAACCCGAATTTAGTCCGAAAGAAAAGTTGCTCAATATGACTAAAGAACAATGGATGGATATATCTGAAGATATATTTGAAGATATTTTTAAAGGTTCAGCAGTAAAAAGAACTAAATACGTAGGATTAAAACGTAATATTAAATTTGTAACAGATTCTGATCAATAGCAAATGCCAATACGCCAATATCAACGATATCTCATTTTTATCATACCTACTGTTTTAGTTGGACTATTGATCTATTCATTCAGTGATATTTTTACTTATTTTGCTTTGGGTTGGGTAATAAGTCTTTTAGGAGCACCACTTTTTAAGATTTTTCATAAAGTAATGAATCGGCAGATTTCTGCTGTTTTGACATTATTAGTCATTGTAATAACACTGTCTATTTTTATGTGGCTGCTCATACCTCGTGTAGTACAGCAGACTAGAAATATTGCCAATATTGACTACGAAGCGGTAAAAGCCAATTTGGACGAACCTCTTCAAGATTGGAACGAATGGTTGATAGAAAAAGGATTAATTCATCCGCAGCCTGCTCCCAATAATTTTAAAACCCTAGATGAAAATAGTATTATAAACAATCATGACATCGTGAAGGTGGACACCACTCATGGCGCACATATTAATATCTTTATTGATTTAGATAATGATACTAAAGAATTGTCAGAAGGCAGAAGTCTATCTTTTAACAATACAGATTCATTTGTCGATTCTGTAAAAGATCGTTTTTTTGGCTTTTTTAACCCAGGCCAAATCCCTGCTTTATTTGGAAGTATAGCAGGGTTTTTTGGCAATTTGTTGATAACTATTCTCTCTTCACTTTTCATCGCTTTTTTCTTTCTAAAAGAATCAGGGCTTTTTACTCGAATAATAAAAACATTTATTTCTGACAAAAAAGAAAACCAAGTGGATAGCGCTATAGAGGATAGCGAAAACCTACTGGCCAGATACTTTATTGGTATAGTCACTCAGATTACTATAATCACTATAGTAATAAGTATTATTCTTACCATTTTGAGGTTTGAGAATGCTGTGCTTATTGCATTTCTGGCAGGTTTGGTTAATGTCATTCCTTACATTGGTCCATTTTTAGGTGCCATGTTTGGTATTGTGATTACAATTTCGGCTAATATGGAAGCATCTTTTTACACTCAGACCTTGCCTGAAATTTACAAGTTAGTAGCGGTATTTGCTGTCATGCAACTCTTTGATAATTTCATCTTACAGCCTAATATTTTTTCTAAAAGTGTAAAAGCGCACCCTTTAGAAATATTTGTTGTCATCCTCGTTGGTGCCAAACTCGGAGGTGTGACAGGTATGATTTTGGCTATTCCGGCTTACACCATATTTAGAGTAATAGCTAAGGTGTTTTTGAGTGAATTTAAAATAGTACAGAGTATAACTAAGGGAATATAGATTTTTTGTAACTACCTGAAGTGGAGCCAATTTATTACCTACCTGATTGTCAGACAGGTCTCAAAAGCGCCTACCGTTAGAACTCTTGACTTGACGTAAATTGTGTTGTCGCTTTGAGTAATATTGCGGTGCGTTGCATCTCTTTTACCTTGTCACCTAAACTGAGAAATATAAGCCGACAGCCAGTTTGTAGGAAAATTTTTATTTCTGCCTGATTTTCAATATGCAGGTCAGTGAGTCTGACCTTAGTAGGTACTACATTTTTGTGTTAAAAACAGACCTATGTTTCTTTTTTTTGGCCAACCAAAATATAAAAAAATGTGAAAACATTTCTAATTCCGTAAATGGATATCACCTGAGTAGTCAGTCAATTTTTATCTACTTCAAACATCAAAAAGTTTATAATAAAAACATGCTGATCACTATAAAAATGACAATTCTACTACGGCGGCATCAGTTTTACCTCCCAATGGAGGATTTAGCTTTTCTATTTTAATATGGACAGCTGTGATTTCAGCATGGCTATCTTTGACATCTTTAGCAATGTCATGAGCTAAGGTTTCGAGCAAAAGATAACGCTTAGCCATGAATTTTTTAACTAAATCATATATCATCTCATAGTTATAAGTATTGGATATTTTTTCTTCCGGACTTAACGGCATAGGCAGTTCTACCATTACATCTACAATAAACTCATTGCCTATTCTTCTTTCAAAATCATAATACCCATGAAAGGCATAAAATTTCATTCCTTGCAATCCGATTCTTGCCATTTTTAAATAATTCTGTAATTGGTTTGGTAAATAGGGGCTCAATTAAAATTTACCAATGAGACTTGTCTGTCAAACAAGCAGATAAAAAAATGTCTTTATTTTTACTATTTGAGGCTCATTTGAGCTTGAATAGCAGAGCTATTACTAACCTATTTTGTTAGTGCATCTCGATTATGTCGCCGTATTTTAGATTTATAACCAGAATGGCTAAAAAGTAAGGCAACAAGAGTTTTTTGTTAACCAAATATGATGTACCCGTGTAGTTACCTTATTCCTAAAGCATAAGAAATTACCTCAGAGGCATACTCTACGTATATGAATTCCATGCCTTTTAAATACTCTTCTGGTATTTGTTTTACGTTTTTTTCATTCTCCGCACAAAGAATAATCTTTTTTATGCCTGCCCTTTTAGCAGCGAGCATCTTTTCTTTGATTCCACCTACTGGGAGTACTCTTCCCCTTAGCGTAATTTCACCTGTCATTGCTATGGCATCTTTTACTTTCTTTCCTGTAAAAGCAGAAGTCAAAGCTGTTAACATGGTAATCCCTGCACTAGGGCCATCTTTAGGTATAGCTCCTTGGGGTACGTGGATATGTACATCCTTAGTGCTTAAAATTTCACCATCTATTCCTAAAGATTCATGATTGGCTTTAATATAGCTGAGTGCAGTAGTAGCTGATTCTTTCATAACATCACCCAGATTTCCCGTAAGGGTAAGTTTTCCTTTTCCTTTACTCAGACTGGTCTCGACAAAAAGTATATCTCCTCCCACTCTTGTCCATGCTAAGCCTACACATACACCAGACATCCTATATTTTGTATATTTCTCTTTTGAAAACTTTGTAGGCCCTAATATATCCTCAAGATGTTCTGGTTTAACATTTTTATTGTACTCCAATTCCATAGCTACATTTTTAGCTATTGACCTCATGACTGATCCAATTTCTCTATTAAGAGATCTTACCCCTGACTCACGAGTATAGTTTTCTATTAGAGATTTTATTGTCGATTTAGAAATACCTATATGACTGGCCTTAAGGCCATGATTTTTTCGTTGGTCAGGCACCAGATGCTTTGACGCAATATTGATTTTTTCTTCAGTAGAGTATCCACTCATTTCGATGATCTCCATCCTGTCCAGAAGTGCTGGCTGAATAGAACCAAGGCTATTAGCGGTGGCGATAAAAAGGATCTTAGATAGGTCATATTCCATCTCAAGATAGTTATCGTAGAAAGTGCTATTTTGTTCTGGGTCTAACACTTCTAACAAAGCCGAAGAAGGGTCACCCCTAAAATCTTTGCCCAATTTGTCTATTTCGTCTAGGATAAACACGGGGTTAGACGTCTTTGCTTTTTTTAATGATTTTAAAATCCTCCCTGGCATGGCACCTATATAGGTTTTTCTGTGCCCTCTTATCTCACTCTCATCATGTAAGCCGCCTAATGACATCCTTGCAAACTTTCTATTTAGTGCCTCGGCAATAGATTTTCCTAATGATGTTTTGCCCACTCCCGGAGGGCCTACAAGGCAGATTATTGGAGATTTCATGTCTCCTTTTAACTTTAATACAGCCAGGTGCTCTATTATTCTATCTTTTACATCATCTAGCCCTGTATGTTCATTATCTAAGGTTTTTCTTACCTTTTTGAGATCAAAATTATCCTTGGAGAAAGTCTCCCAAGGTAGGTCAAGCATTAATTCTAGATAATTCAAAGTCACGGAATACTCAGCTACTTGAGGGTTTATCCTTTTTACTTTATTGAGTTCTTTAAGAAACTGTTGGTTGGCAGTATCTGGCCATTTCATTTTCTTGCCCTTAGCTTCCAGTAAGTTAATTTCCTCTGTTTGAGGGTTTTGTCCTAACTCATCTTGAATGGTCTTAAGCTGTTGGTTGAGGAAGTAGTCTTTTTGTTGTTTTTCTATATCCGTCCTTACCCGATTTTCTATTTTTGTCCTTAATTCTAGAAGTTGTAATTCAGAGTTGAGTTGAACCATCACTATTTCAGCCCGTTTATATACATCTACTTCTTCTAGTAAAGCTTGTTTTTTTATTTTGTCAAGATTCAGGTTTGAGCTAATAAAATTAAGTAAGTAAGACGTGTTATCAATATTATCAATCATAGCCACAGCTTCAGAAGGAATTTGAGGAGATAGCTCAATAATTTTTCTAGAAGTGTCTTTTACAGAAGACATCAAAGCTTCAAACTCCAAACTTTCAGATTTGACATCTGGTATAATACTGATTTTTCCTTCGAGATATGGCTCCTCCATGGTCAAACCATCAAGTCTAAACCTATTATTACCGTGTAAAATAGCTGTAGTGCTACCATCAGGCATTTTGAGCATTTTTACAATACGCGCCACGCTACCTATTTCAAAAAGATCTTCACCACTAGGGTCTTCATTAGTAGTATCTTTTTGAGATGATACAGCTATAAGTTTGTGGTCTTTAAAAGCCTTATTTACTGCTGTTATGGACTTGTTCCTGCCTATAGTTATGGGTATAACGACCCCAGGAAATAACACTGTATTTTTTAATGCCAATACCGGGAGTACACTTGGATAATCCTTCGCTTCTCTCTCTTTTTCTTCTTCGAGTGGCATCATTGCGCCAAACTCAATATTCTCATTAATCAATTCTGAAAGCTCTTGGAAAAAATGACTCATTCTGTATATATTGTTAGTAAATAACTCTTCAATTTTTATTCCACTAAAGATATAACAATAAAAACTGCGAACTTGACATGTTAACTCTCAATAAAAGGAGGATTTAGCGACATAATGTCATTTTGACAGCTGCAATACCATTGATCGCATCAGTTCTCTTGATTTAGGGTCAAACCAAATCTTGAGTTTTTCTTTGTCAGATACTTCCTCAATGTCTTTCAGTTCTTTGATTAATTGAGCGCGCATATTGGCTTTTGAATTTTGTAAGATTTTATCGGATTTTAATAGCCAGATATCCATTTTTCTCTTTGCGTGACACAACACTTCTTTAATATTACAGACCTCATTGATCAATCCAATTTTTAGTGCATTAGAAGGAGAATGTAAGGAACCATCCATTAAGCAATGATATGCAGCATTTTTTCCAATCCAAAATTGGTATAAAAGAAATATATTCTCGGGTACAGCGATGCCCACACTTGTCTCATTAAGGCCTATTATATACTTGTCGTCATCCGCCATTATTCTATAGTCACATGTGGCAGCTATGACGCATCCTCCTGCTGGACTATGACCATTAATTGCTGATATAAGAGGTTTTTTGAAATGAATAAGACTATTTAGCATCTCGTCCCATTTATACCAGAAATGCCCAATGGTTCTTTCATCATGATAGTACAATTCTTTGAGATCCAAACCCACAGAAAAATACCCTGGTGTATTACCTGTTATTATCAGTCCTCTTTTACTTCCATCATTCTCTATTCTTCTTAATTCGGTTGTGATCTCACCGCACAGGTCTGCATTGATAGGATTGGCATTCCCTCTGTTTAAATAAAGGATTTCATAGTTTTTATACGATTCTATTTTGACAAGAGACATATTGTGACGTTTTTTATTTCTTAATTGCTCATCCTAATTAGAATCTGGACGGAAACTTATTAAAAGCAATTCATTTTGTCAAAGACAAAAGTTCTTCTTCCGTAACTACTGAGAATATAAGCAACCTATGTTTTAAAATGTGGATACATCATTCTCTGAAAGCCAAAAATAACTACACATATTAAACTTTATTCATCTCAATTAAAATCAATCACTACTCTTTTCTAAGAGTAGAACAAAGCATATTAAATCTAGGTAATTACTCAGGTGCTAATGCTATAGCGGGAAAAGAACTTTTTTTACCCAAAATTGATACCACATGAGTATTTCAAATTTAGAAAATTTGATAAAGCCTTTTGTTACAGACAAAGTAATTACAGACTAAATAAAAATAAGGGTTTTTAAGGATTGTTGCTTATCTTTTAGAAAGAAATTCTTTGCATCCATTTGGAACGCAATTATCTAATTTTGACGATATCTATTCAACTGCAACTTGGTTTGATTTCGATAAAGCCAAATCCCAAAGTGGGAATCTGTTATTAAGCAACTTCGGCATATTTCTTGGTAAATATCTAAAGCAGATGACAATATTGAATAAAGACGAACAAAAAACATCTCAAAAAATAACTATATCACGCTCCTCTAACAACACCTAACTAAATACCGGTGTTAGTTTGAGGTATAAAATGATGCTATCTGAGCAGAAACAGCCAATCAAATATTAGCTCTCTTTTCAATATACGCCCTTAAATCTGCCAACATCTGATCCGTCATTTTTTCTTGAGTATATAGAGGCATATATGATTTTTTCCAATATTTAGTATATGTCCCATATCTTATAACTTGATAGATCGATTGGCGATCATAGGTAGCTATCTTTTTATTAAGATAATTAAAACTCATGTCATTATCATCTAAATTAAGATAGGAATACTTTTTTCTATAATGGCAATGTAAGCAACTGCTATTATAAACTTTTTGCCCATTATCAGGATCTCCTTTTAGACCCGTTCCTACTTTTCTATCCGAAGGAGGTTTTACAAAGGTTGCAGGAGAATAAGAGAGATATTTTGAGTGTAGAATAGCACTAGCATTGTCCCAAGATAATGAATCTTCTATTGCACTTGAGATGTATTTAATCTCACTTTTTGTAAGATTAAGGTCTGACATTTTAAGTTGTATTTCCCACAAGTAAGCCACTATAGATTCCATTTCCCATTCTTTAAGTTTGCGCCCTTGTGCACATTCTAATGCACAGAGATTTACTGATTCTCTTAGGTTTTCATTGGCAGAATCTACTAGTGCACCATATTTTTCAACATAGTATCCATTATAGAAATATTCTCTATTGGCGGCACCGTAAAGCGGTGATCCTTGAAGTAAAGGAATTCCTCGAGCAGATACATAATCTAATCTTGCTTGTGGGTCGGTTACTGTGAGATCTGGATCTTCTCGTTCTATATTATGGCAAGATGTGCATACAAAATGTTTGCTTTGTCTTTTTGCCTTTGGTTGTCCTTGTATTTCCGAAAACCCTTGTGTAATAATGTTATAACCAGTCTCTGCACTCACATTTGCAATAGACATATTAGGTTTTGCATGGCCGGCATCATCGCCTAACATCTCTAACACATCCCAAATTTTAGTATCTGGAGCAATAGTTAGGTTTTCTTCTTCTACACTAAAAGTCCCGACTAGTGCAGCAAATATTACAAATATTAAATACTTCATTTTCTTATAAACTAAATAATCTAGAAATAGTAAACCCTAATCGAAATTGCCCGTCTCCCCAGTTTGATTTTGTATATGGTATAAAATCGGTCTCAGATAAGCCTGTAGAATTGGTGAGGTTGAGCTGAAAGACATGACCTCCACTGGTGTCAAATTCAAACCCGATCCCTAACATCGGATAAAAACCTCTATCACTGGTGCGAAAATCAGAATCAATAGGCATATTGGTATCTATTATTATTCCTAATGCTTTTGAAACATTCCAACGCATCGAAACACCAACACTGGGCAAGTCATTTTGATCATCAAAATCGACTATATTTCTAAAAGTCCATGCTCCATTCAACTGAAGAGAGAATGCATCAGAGAATTTTCTAGCTATATGAAAACCTAGATGATAAGCAAATCTATGCGAGCCAATTTCAAAAAAATTAAGTGCTTCGGGAGAATTACTGCGTGGCATTGTAGAATAGGCATTAATGCCTACTACTGTAAGACTAAAGGGTAAATTGCCATGAACCTCTTGATTCATCACTCTTACCTTAAGTATGGTGTTTACAAGTTGTTTTAATGGGCCTGATCCTTTGGCTCTATTTATCCCGACCATGATATTATCGGTAACACCATATTCAAACCCTATGCTCACATCTGATGCATTTTCTAAACCATAAAAAGTGGGCCATCCCCCTGCACTACCGGCTATATCACCAAAGCGATGGGCTATTCTGAAATCTAATTTACGCTTGGGTAATGTCTCCACAGAGTGAGAATTAATAATTCTTGTGTGGCGGAATGTTTGGATTACTTTTTCATCTTCTTTTATTTTTTTTTCCATTCCTTCTTTAACCATTCCTTTTTCTTCCTGTCCTTGGGCTATACCTACAAAGAATAAAAAAGACGTGATAAATAAAACTCTAACCAATAATTGAAATGGTGATTTAGTAAAAATGAGTATTGTCATAATTTTCAATTGTAATGTAGTTGTGTGAGTAAATGTAGAATAAAAAGATGTGAACTTACTATTATCTAACTTACTATTGTCGTAAATACTACGGTTGATATAGTTGGGGTAAACAATTGTTAATTTTGCTAAACCTTCACAACCAAATCATGGACATATAACCAACATCAAATCAGGATGTTAAGAATTAGCAATTAATTTATTTCTAAAAATTTTTTTACCAGAAAGGCTTTTTTATTCCCAATTTCATCAGCTATATTTTCAGTGCTTTCATCCCTAATTCTTTTGATACTTCCAAATTTTTTAAGCAATTGATGTGCTGTTTTTTCTCCTATGCCATTGATTTCAGTGAGTGCTGTATTGAATGCACCTTTACTTCTTTGATCTCTGTGAAAATTAATAGCAAATCGGTGGGCTTCATTTCGCAGTTGTTGTATAAGCTTCAGAGATTCTGATCTTTTATCAATGTATAGCGGAATAGAGTCATAAGCCATGTATATCCCTTCTAGTTTTTTGGCAATTCCTATTACTATTATTTTTTTAGAAAGATTGAGTTTTTCTATGCTTTTCATTGCAGAACTGAGTTGGCCTTTACCTCCATCTATGACTACTAGCTGAGGCAGCGATTTTTCTTCGTCTAGAAGCCTCTTATACCGCCTATATACTACCTCCTCCATTGATGCGAAATCATCAGAGCCTTCTACAGTTTTAATGTTAAATTTTCTATAGTCTTTTTTACTTGGGCGCGCATTTTTAAATACCACACAGCTTGCTACAGGATGTGTTCCTTGTATGTTAGAATTGTCAAAACACTCAATGTGCAACGGCATTACATCCATTTGCAAGTCAGCTTTTAATGTAGATAAAATGCGCTCCGCCGGAGTTTGTTTTTTAATTTTTGAAATTTTTTCCTTGCGTTGTTGCATCATGTGGTAAAACACATTTTTAGCAGAAAGCTCTATAAGCTGTTTTTTATCACCACGTTGGGGTATGGTTATGGTAATATCTTCAGGGTATTCTATTTGAAATGGAATAATAATCTCAGGAGCTATACTGTTATATTTTTCTCTGAAGTGAGTAATGGCATATCTCAACACGTCAGACTCTTCTTGATTGAGATTCATGACCAATTCTATGGTGTCAGAATGAATTAAAAGGCCATTTACAATTTTGAGATAATTCACATATGCCAGTTGGTCTTCTTCAATACTTATTGAAAAAACGTCAACATCTTTTATAATATGGCTTACCACTGAGGATTTGGATTGGTATACATCCAAAAGCTCTAATCTTTCTTTTATTACTGATGCTTGTTCAAAATTAAGGGCTTCAGCATATTCAGCCATCTTTGTTTTGAGGTAGTCTTTTACAGGCTTGAGGTTTCCTTTAAGGATATGTTTGATTTGATCTATATTGTTATCGTAATCTTCTTCGGTTTGCATATTTTCACAGGGTGCAAGACAGTTTTTAATATGATATTCTAAACATACTTTGAATTTTCCTGAGTTGACATTTTTTTCAGAAAGAAGAAATGAGCATGTCCGTAATGGAAAGAGACTTTTTATCACTTCAAATATTTGGTTTTGTTTCCATTTGGAAGTATATGGACCAAAGTAGGTAGATCCGTCTTTTATTAATTTTCGTGTAAAGAAGACTCTAGGAAATCTTTCGTTTTTAACCACCATGTAGGTGAATGATTTACCATCTTTGAGGTTGATATTATAACGCGGCTGGTGTTTTTTTATTAAAGTATTTTCCAAGATTAGAGCATCTTGTTCAGTATCAACTATAGTGTACTCGATACGATCAGCATTTTTAATCATCACATTTGTCTTGTAAGACTTGTGTTTTTTATTGCCAAAGTAGGAGGCTATTCTATTTTTTAAATTTTTTGCTTTTCCTACATAGATGATACGATGATTGGCATCAATATATTTATATACCCCAGGTTCTCGTGGGAGAGAGGGTAGTAATTTTTTATAATCTTCTGTTGTCAATTATTTTGAAATGATGATCTTCTTAATGCCAATTATTTTGGAGGCGTCTCGTATCTGTAAAAAATATATGCCATTTTGTAGGTCACTAACGTCAATAGATGCACCCATTTCACCTGTTTTCATTTGAGCTCCTACAGCATTGTAAATGGAATAATACGGATTTTTGATATTCTCTTGTTCTACAATATAAAGAATATCCCCAGCGGGATTTGGATATGTTTTTATGATATTTTCAACTATATCATCAGTAGGTACTGTGTTTTTAGAGAGGTTTGTGCATATTTCAATCTCCCATTTGTTGAATGTCCCTCCATCTAATTCTGCTAAATCAATAAGCCACAATGCCCATGAACCGCCAGAAAATTCATTTTTCAATGGAGATAGCGGTAGGATGGGCTGATAAATCATACTGTCGTTGATCGGGCAAATCACACCAGTTTTTGCTTCGTCATCAAATCCTACAAAGAAATTTTTGGCTTTATCACAATTTTGATTAATCAGCGAAATTTCTCGTCCAGAAGGGCTAATCAACCTAAATTGCAAATCACCCACCCAACTGTGTTTGCCTTCGATGCTTATGACGTTTACATCAGTTATTGTACGATTTTCGGGCACATTGATGATAGACTTTACAGTGACAATACCTGTTTCTTCTATTGTTTGTGGGAGATCAGCCGAGGTGTACCTAAGGCATAATATCTTACCTGTTTCAAATGAAAAATTTGTCCACTCACCTATACCACATGCATTAACGCCCCTGACTCGCCAAAAATAAATTGTCTCTTCCTGAAGCTCTTTTACTCCTAAAAAATTATTATTAATGTCACGAGAAGCAGTATGTGGTTGGCTAAAGTTAGAATTTTTTGAAACTTCTATATCATAAGTATTATAGTCGTCTTTCCATTCAAAATCCAACTGAGTCCCCACAGTACCGGAGGGTGTAGGAGAGATGCTTTTTATAGCAGTGGGCACAGATTTAGATACTTCTAAGGTGATAAAAGAATGGGCTTGGGTAGCATTTTGATTGGCTGTGATTTTTAATTCATAATTATCTGTTTTAACCGTACTTCCTACACTTATATTGGCTATTACAGTATTGTTAGGCATAATTGTATTTCTTTCAAATGAAACCTCTATACCAGCTATATCAACTGTATAAGTAAGAGCTGCTGCTGCTGTAAAACCATTGTTTGCAGATAGAATAACCGAATGTGTAGTAGTAGTTCTGTTGCAAATACTGACTACTGGTTCGTTTACGCTTAGAAGTGCAGAACAGTTTCGACCAGGATATCTTGTCACTCCAGAATTTTCTGGATCTAGCCAAGATTTAAGGCCACCTTTTACGGTGCCATCTCCTACCCAAGATTGATCTATTCTGCCGAAAATATCCCAAAGATTATTGCCACAATTGGCATCGCCACCGAATAATTGGCCAACAATTTCTAAGTCAGAATTAAACAATGGCGCTCCCGAAGAGCCTCCTTCTGTACTACCAATTTCCCAATTTTCTACATACCAAAATTTGTTATTATCTTCATATACGCTCAGGGTATTATTTTCAAAACTTATTCTTTTTTCATCCGCATTGGGATGATGTATGCATGCTGCATTTGCAGGTGGTATATTTGATATATTCCAGCCTGCAAAAAATGGATTGGCCTCAACTGGCACTTCATTATCAAGTTCTAAGAGTTGCATATCAGAACTTTGGTAGAAAGCCAATATTTTTACACCAGAATTGACAATATCAAGTCTTCCATTTCCAGGCCCTCCACTGATTGTTGAATTAGGAAGTCGACAAGTTTGATTTTCAAAATTCCAATGTATTACTACGGTATTGGCATTTTCGGGTCGCACACCACAATGATTAGCTGTAAGAAAATATGGGCGACAATCGTCCTTAGTGTTATTGATTAAAGCTCCCGAACACAGCCTTGTACCATCAATAGAATAAACACCTATTGAGCGTATTGCATCTCTATAGTTTTCTACTTCAGAAAACCCATCAGCTGTACCACATAAAACATCAAGATGACAAGATTGTGAAAAAGACTTTTCTAAAGTGCCTTGAAAACCGTGGTTTACTTTTCCTATTACAAGTTGCAACTCTTTTAATGATTCTTTTGGGATAGTAACTTGTACTATAATTTTATCAGATCGTATGATGGGTGACCACAATTGACCATTGGTTTTATTGTCAAAATCAGTAAAGGGGCCTGCTAAAAATTCTCTATTGGCCGAATAAATAACCATTTGGCCATTTTTAGGCATTATATATTTTTCGAAGGCCAGATTAAGTGAAGATGCACCTTGAGAGTGTATTATCAGCCTCCACATGAGTTTTTCATTTGGGATAGATTCCCAAGTACCTTCTTTATTACAGTCGATATTTACATCTATTGCTTTTGCAAATGTGAGCGCTGAAAATTCTTTTCCAGTATTCTCTTTCCTGAGCTTGGCATTGTCTTGCTCAGGCATTTCCATCATTTGAATAGACTCGGCCAAACTGCCTTGCTCGTAGATCAGTGACTGTTGAGCTAAAAAAGGAAGAGCAAAACAGCAAAATGTTATCGTTAATATTATTCGCATTTATATTCAAATTACAAGGAATAAAACTACGATTT
>JAZGFD010000349.1:0-8753 GCA_036479115.1 Saprospiraceae bacterium
TCAGTACTGATTTTGTGCAATCCCATACGTGGTATCTTGCAGGACCATCTGTAGAAGACGAGAAGATAATTAATGATGTCAGGCTAAATTATAATCTCATTAAAGTGACAGTAAATAATGAGCCCAAAGGTGAAATTGAGCTTAACGTAATGATTACCCCTTGTGGGCAAAATAATGGCCCTCCCACTATATTACCAGTTAATTCTAGTTTTCTGGAATTGGTATATAAATCATCTCAACCCATCAAATTACAAGCCAGAGAAGGGAATGAAGCAGGTACAGACTGTATTCATGGGGGCAGTCATCCACGAGTTGACTTGCCTAAAGTGGTGAATAGTTTTAGAAAGGTTAGGATTCCGTGGTCAAAATTTAGACAAGATGAATTGCAGGATGGGAAACTCTTAGACATTAATAACATCTGTAAATTAAATTTTGTCAACTACTACCCAGAGCCTGGTGCCGTATTGGAAATTAGATCAATAAAAATTGATAATTTTAAATTAAAATAGATGGTCTTTTGGGATTTAAAAGAGAAAAATAGGAAACCTAAGCGTTACTAATAGCGCTTAGATTTCAGATCAAATCCAAAAAAAAATATTAACGATATTCTCACTACTCTTCTAACAAGTCATCAACCATAGACTTTTTAAATGAAAGGTCTTGTGCCACTGTATAAATATACTCTCTTTCTAAATGATCAATATTTCCACTCCTTTTAGCCATTATTATCAGCTCTGTGATTAAATCATCATCCTCTTCATAATCCCTTAGCAATTGATAGTCCAATTGGAAGTTAGAATCTACTTTTAGCGATTCTTCCAAAAGGTGATTTTTCTCATTTTGAGAGATATTTGCATTTTCTATAATAGGGCCTATGAAGGCTATTTGATCTTCATTGATCTCATTGTTAGCTTCAATGAGATTTGCAAGCCCTTTGATTTTTTCGATTTGCAATTGTGTTTTGACTTCTTCCGTTTCTTCCTTTTTGACATGTTCAACATATTCTACCCCCTGATCCAAAAAGTTGTTTGATATACCAGCAATTTTGGCTGTAGTCTTCTTTGCCCAAATACTCATAAGAAGAGGCCCTGCAACTGGTATGAATTGTACAATAGACTTTTTTAGAGTTTTTTCTAAAATACTGCCCCCGAGTGTTTTGGCTTTTTCTAATAACACTTTTTGAGGTGCATCAAGAAGATCAGCGCTATACGATTGAATATCCCCCAATTTAGTGTTGCCCCCAAATGCAGCAAATGGGATGTCCAATAATATGTCCTTGTTAATAAAACTCTCTTTGTCATACGCACATCCTAAGTCATATATCATATACATTTGGTTGCCAAAATTCAATATTAGCTCTGGTACTGCTCCAAGTATACCCAGTGGTCCAGGCACAATAGAAGATGCAGCGGCCAGGATCATATTCTTTTTAGCATAGCCACTTAATATGTTATCAATATCTTCTACAGTATAATTTGTGTTTACAATATCTTTTTTTCTATTAGCAAAAGATTTGTCCATTACACCATACAATCCATTGCACAGTTGATCCTGTAAAATTGTGATATCCAAGAGATTATTTAATGGCTTTTTAAATCGAGTTAGGTCTTTTATTTTTGAAATAAACATGGAGTATATGTTTTAAACTAATTATTACAATCAACAGTCACTATGCCAAATATCTTGGAATCACAATTTCTATGACCCTAAAGCAGAGCAATACTTGGCTTTAAGTATCGTCAAGTGGTCATCCATTTAATCTAATATCTTAAGCATATTTTTTCACTTGCATATTACCTATTTCAAGGATGAGCTGCTCCCTGAACGAAGTGCAAATTCCTGTGTAGATATAAAATCATATTTCTGTTCCGGCATCAAAGTGGCTCATTTTGAAATATAATCTTTTTCATTTTGCCATTTTGCCATTTTGCCTTCATGGCTTCTAAGAATATGCTTTGAGCATTTATTTGGAAATTTGAGTCCACTCCAAAAACTTGAGTCCACTCCGGAAACAGACATTTTTCACAAAATGAGTTGTTTTGGATGAGATTTACATTTATTGAGATTCGGTGATGCCTGAGTATCAGCAAATTAAAAAAAATATAAAGATCGCCAAAAGAAACTTTTTTGATTTTGTGTGTTTCCGGAGTGAGCTCAAACTTACAAAACCAAAACATCCATATTGGGTCAATAGTACGAACATCTTTCATTCTTTTTCGCAAAATACAATGAAGAATTTTCGTTCTCCCACTACATAGAATGCATTATCATCACGGCATTCTGCATCATTCTTGATGGCCCTTTCCAAAACATTCTGTATTGTGTATTGTCCAGTAAATAGATGATTTTTCCTCTTCCAATGTGGTCTACAGCAGCGAATGTTTTTCCAGAAAGGTGTTTTAAATTTTCTTTAGAAGCATAACCAGATGCCATGAGTCGTATAGCGTTATCTTCATAGCGGCCTACTGATTCCAGATCTACAGAAGGCTTTATGGCACTATTGCCGAATTTCAAATTAAAAAGACGTGACTTCATGCCAAATGCCAATGGATTAGAAATATCAATATGACTATAGAGGGCGGCACCAGGTACTCTCTTTTTACCATAGTACTCATTTCTGTCATTATAGGCTAATGTTTTAGCTCTGTTACTCGTGTCTTGCTCAGGAGAAAAAATGTCAGTATTCCATATTTTATTAGCACTTTTAGAGAAGTAATTGGCTGCGGATTCCGTAGCGACTAAGGTGCCTCCGTTTTGTACCCATTCCTTTAATTTTTTAGAAGCCTCATCATCAAAAACATACTTCAGCGAAGAGCCACCTCCTGCCAAAACAAGTACATCATAATCATTAAGATCAGCATATCCATATCGGCTGCCGAGTTTAGGCAAAGAGGATTGTTGCAGCTGCGATACGCGTATTCTGTCTATCCCGAAGTGAGATTCTTGATCAAAAAGAAAGTAAATCTGGCCGCAAGTATATGTGTTAAATGGTTGGCCTACTAGCATAGCGGCTTTTGGCTTGTGTAAAACTCTAGAATCTCTTGAAGCAAGATCGATACCTCGGTCTGATCTGCCTGTACTGGTACTATTGATTACTACTCTTGCCTCCGCACTAATGATGGCCATATCGGCACTTATAGCGCTCGATTTGTCGAGATTTCTTCCTACTAATATAATTAATGTCCCATTCCCATAATTATTTCCTCCATTCCGAAAAGCATCTTTGGCCATTCTTACTTTATACCCTTTTTGCCACAACATAGAAAGTGCTTTGGGCGCATTTTTTTGACTGTAATCTATAAGATATGCATATGCATTGTCAACACCATTGTAGTGGGCTTCTTCTAGCTTAGAAGCCTTTACTGGAGATGATTTAACAGAAACATTTTTTGATGTAGAATAAGCTTCGAGATTATACGCCATAGGCGCTGACCATGTAGACATATCATACATCACAGAATCTTCTATACCCATTTGGTGGGTCATAATTGTATTTATTAAAAGATGCCGTGGTTGATCATTTTTAATGATAAAGTCACCTTTTTGAAATTGCACATTTTGCGAAAAACCTGTCCTGTAATTATATGCTGATGAAGCTGAAAACGGATGAAGAGCTTGAGAAAATTCTATCTTATTTCTCAACATTACATTGATAAAATCTTTAATATGTCCCACGTTTTCATTTCTAATAATATATGCTTTTGTTTTGCTTTTTGAACTTTTAGGGTTTAGTGCTTGATAGAAATAGTCATTGAATAAATCTTTCTTTTCAGCTCCTTTTTGGATAGTAGAAATGGAAGTAGTGTAGTGATCAAAAATACGTTGTCTTAATGTCAATACATTCCCATCGTTATTTCTCACGGCTACTCCTGCTCCTATTCCTCCTTGCTCTGTTAACATTCCTATAGCTCCCATCACTGTGGGGTAACTGGATCCATATCCAGGATAGAAAAAATCAAAAGCTTCACGGGTAAAGTAATTGATCTTATGCTTGTCAAATGCTCTAATATTAGCCATCCCAATAGTATCTGCCAAAGACTCGTAGGCATCAGGTAGTAGTAGGTTTCTGGGTGTAGTGCCTGGCACCGTAAAGTAATTGTTATTATATCCTTGTTCGTGGTAATCTACATGGAGTTGTGGGAGCCACTTTTGATATTCTCCAGTATGTCCTCGTGATTCGGGATGTACACCCCATATCCAGTCTCTATTGAGGTCAAACCAGTAATGATTGGTTCTTCCGTTAGGCCACGGTGCATTATGATCTAAATCTGAAGGGTTATCGGCAATGACCATTCTTTTGGCTCCTTCATACCAATATACATATCGATCTCTGCCATCAGGATTAATGCAGATATAAAAAATCATTACTGCATTCTTGAGTATATTTCTTGTGTTTTGATCGTCTACCGCAGCGAGTCTGTAAGCCACCTGCATTGCAGCTTCGGTGCTGGATGCTTCGTTGCCATGAATGTTATAGCTATAGCTTATGAATACCGGCTTATTTTTTATGATGGAATGCGCCTCTGCGGGCAGTAATGTTCTTGGGTCAGCCAATCGATCATTGTCTCTTTTGATTTCTGGTAGACGGTTGTGATTCTCTTCAGATGTTATGATGAGATTGTATAATTTACGCCCTTCATAGGTCTCTCCGTATTCATTCATTGTAATCAAGGGAGACTGATCAGCCAGTAATTTGAAATACTGCACAGCATTCGCGTAAAGCGTAAAAGACGCTCCTAATTCATAATCTAAAAACTCTTCCGGAGAGGTGATTTCAGAATTATAAGTAAGTTCTGGCTCAAAATCAAACCGAGGCGAGGTAAGATCAATTTGTGAATTGAGGCACGTAAAATAAGAAATAAATAAAAGTGTTGTTCTGATTTTCATAAGTGTCTAATTTAGAGATAGCAATAATAAGGATTGTAACCCAAAATTTAAAGGCGATCTATGTAAGAATATTTACAAAAAAAATAGTGTTGCAATCTTGTATTTATATCCTTATCGTACTATGGGATAAATGCAGAAAATAAATTTGACTATAGTAGTGTATTAAACTATTAAATGTTACCAATATACGGTGCATTTGCAAATCAATACTTAATAATCATGGGGAGAAATACTTCAATTTCATTGGGAAATCATTTTGAATCTTTAGTAAATGTGACTATAGAATCTGGTAGATTTAGTAATACAAGTGAAGTCATAAGAGCTGGATTAAGACTTCTGGAAGAAGAGGAGCAAAAATTAAAAGCATTGCGAAAAGCATTAGAAGTAGGTGAAATGAGCGGTTATGTTGAAAATTACGACCCTAAAACTCACTTATCTGAATTGCTTGCCAAATTTAAAAACACTTAGTGGCTAAATATAGAATTTCAAAAAAAGCTAAAATTGATATTGACGAAATTTGGGATTATACTTGTCTAAATTGGTCAGTAATTCAAGCAAAAAAATACTTTGAAATCATCCAAGAATAAATTCAGAGTTTAGCAAAGAACCCAAAAAAAAAGAGAAATTATCAGAACGTGAAGTCAAACTACCTAGGTCAAAGGGTGAAATTTCATATTATTTTCTATAAAGTAGAAAGCAAAAATGAAATCAAAATTATAAGAATTTTACATATAAAAATGGATTTAAAGAATAGATTGGAGGAATGAAGTAACCCATATATCACTATGCAAGGTGCAATGCCCCCTCCGGTAGCACATCACTTGCAATCACCGTTGAACAAATACATTCCTTGGAGTTAGTCGTAAATATTAGATGTACCGAATAGCACACATTATTGTAGGCTAGTAAGTACTCTATAATCTTGTGTATCTGGAAATATTTGTCATCATTTTTGGTCAAATATGCTGCCAAATCACAACAATCGCTACTCAGAAAATGGCGTTGCTCTTCGCTACTCAGTTTATAGGTCTTCAGGCTTTCTATGATGATTACAGAATTGAGACCTTACTTAGTGTCTGAACGGAAACTGTCGAATTTTATAAAATAGAATATTTTGGATGGAAATTTAGTTTTTTGATATTCGGTGATGTTGGAGTATCTAGGAGTTGAAAAAAATAAAATATCGCTAAAAGAACAATTTCTAATTTTGATGAGTTTTTATTCAGACACTGCTTAAGCGAAGTGATAATGTCAGATGATTTTTCTGCCGTGATAAGCCGTTCCTCCTATAGATTGGTGTACCTCTGAAAGGTTTTCAGATGTAATCTTTCCAGCTGCTATTATTGTGATCTTATCACCACCCTCAATGATCATTTTTTTTAGCATTTCGCTTCCTTCTAGGGCAGTTTCATCTTTGCCCGATGATAAGACTGAGGTAATGTTCTTAATTTTTTTAAGTCTTTTAATTTCTTTGACTGGTGACGAACATTCATCTATAACTTTATGAACTGTTACATCCAACGGGTAAGCTACAGCAGCAAGTTCTTCTAACAGTTCCATATCCAACTTTTTCATTGTGGTGGTGGTAGCACCCAAGACGACACCAGCTACATCAAGGTATCTACATTTAGAAATGGAATCTATCATATCTTCAACTTCATCATCGCTGTAGTAAAAATCTCCACCACGAGGCCTAATCATTACTTTTATAGGTATCTTGAGAGAACTTTTTACCTGTTTGATCAGTGTAAATGTGGGTGTTGTTCCACCAAGATCAAGATGTGCACAAAGTTCGATCTGATCTGCTCCGCACTTTTCAGCATTTTTAGCTGATTTTAAAGAATCTACACAGGCTTCTATTATATAGTTTTTTTTCACACTTTTAAGTTTTCCTCATATCTTTTATCCAATTCTATTCTGATGGTGTCATACCTTTCTCGAGACAAAGAATAAAAAAGAAGAGAGAATATTGATAGCAAATATATAAATAACACAATAGGTCCACCTACCCAACCCAAACCCATTATTGCATTAACAGATATATCTTGTACATCTGTCTGTTCTGGAAATTCAAAAATTTTTAATAAAATACCAGCAAATAGTGAGCCCAAACCTGTTGTAGCTTTGTTAGCAAATAAAAGCGTAGAGAAGAATAAACCTTCATTCCTAATTCCATAATTTAACTCATATTCGTCTATTATATCGGCCATCATAGAATGAGATACACTTATGGAAATCCATAGAAAGGTATAACCTAGACAGGTCAAAATGAATAGAGGCCATAATAAAAAAGAGGAATCATTTTCTGGAAAAAATCCTGCAAACCTTAAGTTATAGGGAGAAGAAAAGAAGAACCCTGTGAGCATAGAAGTGCAAATCAGAATATTTTTTTTATCCCATTTTCTTGAAAGTAGTGGTCCTAAGAAAAATGCTATAATTCCTGCTGGTGCCGATGTGAGTAACATCAGACCAAATTGTTTTTCGTTAAGGGCAAAAAAGTAGGTAATGTAATAAGGAGAAAAAATGATACCTATACCAATTGCAATGTAAAATATGAAAATGTAAATAATGAGGCTGCGGTAAGATGAAAGGGATGTGGCTTGTTTTATTGTATTGAATACAGATTTAATAGACATTTTATCATCACCCTTCCAAATTGGAAGTTTAGGTATGATTCCTCTTGTAAAATAGGTACTTAGAAGAATGGCTATAACAGCTAGAAACCCTGCTAGCAAAGCAAATTTTGGATATGCCTCGACATTGAACATTCCATTTGAGAACTCTGGTGTAGAAGTAAAAAATGTGCTAAAACCAATGAAAATTATTATTGGAGAAATGAATGAGGAGAAAGTGACCCTGTAGGTAGTGATAGAAGTACGTTCTATATAATTAGTTGACATTTCTGCCCCTAGTGACATTGCTGGCACCACAAATAAAGTAAGGGAGAGTCTTACCAAGATCGAAAAAAAAGTAAGCCAAAGGAACAACCCAGTTTCATTAATCCCAATAGGAGGAAGAAACAAAAGATAAAGTGTGATCCCTAGAGGGATTGCTGATGCAAACATAAAAGGGTGCCTTCGCCCCCATTTTTCTGATTTCCAATGGTCAGATATTGCACCAATCAAAGGATCAGAAACAGAATCGAATGTCAGGGCTATGGTCAAAGCTACACCAGTGATGAAAGGGTCTAAACCCAATACCTGATTGTAGAAAAAGAATAAAAAAATTTGAAATAAACCATTTTTTATTCCTTGAGCCATAAAGCCCAAGCCATAGAGAGATTTAACTGATTTTGATATCTGTACCAATAGGTAGAAGCCTTGATAAAAAGATGAGTAACTACTCAGGCAGTATCAATTTTGGTTAAAAAAAGCACACCTCCCGAGAAGTTACAAAGATGATAATACAACTTAATCAATTTACTTTTTTATTCTTTTTCTAATACTTATCTGAGTTTTATGTTTCTTTTGCATTGAAAAGCGGCAACATTCACTTTGACTGAAACTATGAAGTATATAAAATATATAATATTATTGTTTGCACTTTTAGGGGCGATTGGGGCAGTTTATTATTTCTGGTACTTGCCCTCTCAATTTTCGCCACTATTGGAATCCCACGAGCCACTTCCAATTAAATACAAAGCCAATCGACTTTCAATAAGACCTATAATACATACAGATATGCATGCCCGACTGAGGCAAGAAGCTGATCAATACGGCTATAATAATATTAATGGTCCATCGCTTATAAGGGTGCCAGACTGGATAGAAAAACCTATGGGTAAATACTATTTATACTTTGCTCATCATAAAGGAAAATTTTTAAGATTAGCCGTTGCTGATAATGTAGCGGGACCTTGGCAAATG
>JAZGFD010000350.1:0-4609 GCA_036479115.1 Saprospiraceae bacterium
TTTCTTTTGGCGATCTTTATATTTTTTTCAATTAGCTGATACTCAGGCATCACCGAATCTCAATAAATGTAAATCTCATCCAAAACAACTCATTTTGTGAAAAATGTCTGTTTCCGGAGTGGACTCATCATTGAGCGGGCTCAATTATTCCAATTTTATGGGTTGCAAATGATATCGCCTAACTTCACACCTATAAAAATGGCTTCTTTATCAGCCTTGGCTTTCTCAATGGATATGCACCCTTTGTCATATATATCTGTCAATGTCAGAGCCTCCACATCAATACTAGAATCATAGAATCTCCAGGAATCATCATTTTGAAAACCGCTACTTTTACCTAAGATTACATTCAGTGTAAGGATGATATCTATGGCTGATACAGAACCAGATTTATTCACATCGGCAGCAATAAAGTCTTTTCTACAGGGACCGCTTGAACTCAATACCATTTTTGTCATTCTCACTAGATCTATAGCACTCACATTGGTCTGTGGGTTGTCTGATTTTTTAGCACACAAAAATGCCGCATTTTTATCTAATTTAGATATTTTTATACCATCACTATCAGACAGAGTTTGCAATATTGAATTGTTAATATCTCTCACTTCTAGTGATACGTTATCTACGCTTTTTCCTTCATCATTAGTAGTTTTAAAGTTGATGGGTGAATCAGTGGGCCCAGTGGTGGTGTCTTTTTCTAAGGATTCTATCATGTGAATAATACCACCTCCTTCCGCAGTTTGTGAACGTTCATAAAAACTTATTACAGGCATTCCTTTGATATTGATGTCAAGAGATGTCTGTTGGCCCAAAACTTGATTTTCATCATTTACAACGAAAGCATCATGGATGTCCCAACTGCTTTCATTTTTTGTTCCATATCTCACTTTTTTCTTATTAGAAAAAGCAATGTGGTAAGTGTCATTTTCATACTCTAAGTCGACAATCTTTCTTGCCCCAGTAAAATTCACTACTATATCTTCAATCTCTTCGATACGCTCTATCTCCCAAGCCCCATTGCGCCTCTCTGCCATAGCAATGTAGTCTGTAGTAATACCTCGCTGATAATAAGCGATTACAGGATTTCCATCACTATTAATAATCATAGAAGGAAATATACCGTCAGAATCAATGGTTTGAAAAGACCACACATCATTAATTTTTTCGGCAAATACCAATTCCGTAGTGGAAGTTATAAAATAGGTTAAGAATATATTGCCATCATGGGATGCGATGCTGGTGGCAAATTTGTAATCGGTGTCTCTGCTATCTACGGTTTCTACTACCCAACCCTCATCGGTTTGCAAAGCGTATTCCACTCCATTACTTGGGTCTATAGAAACAATATGACTTTTATTATTATCATCTATATATATTGAGCCATCCCATCCATCGTGCCCATCGCTTTCTGGTATTGATAAGATCCATGCAGATGCAACTCTTGTGACATGGCTTAGGTCTTGTGTATTATGATCATGGTAAGTCACTCTTGGGTTACCATCTTTGTCAATTTTTATGTCAAGAGGACCGTAAAAATAACCCGAACTTATGGTTTCATTTGTTATTTCATTGTCATTGATAATGGCACATTTTGCATAACCTGAATTGGCTTCACTTAAGTAAGCAATATAAATAGTTTCATCAAAAATAGCAACATCAGGTTTGACGCCGAAACCCACGACAGTGTCTTGCCAAACGAATTGACCACATAAAGGTGTGAACACAAGCAATAGAACAGATATGAATAAAATTCGCATATTTTAGTAGTTGCATAATCTCTACAATGATAACCAGCCCAAGACATCAGGGTGATTTACATGGTATTGTCTATCTCTGATTTCTAAAGGTAAGTCCATTTTGGTGTGTTTGCCCCAATTTTGCTGGGCTATAGTGATTTTATGTCTGGTCACGGCTGTTATAATGGCAATATGTCCATATGGATTTTGGTCATCTCCGTCAAAAACTATGATCATATCCTCTTTTAGTGAAAGGGCCTGTCCATTAGCATATTGATACATTGCTCTTCGAACATTCCATCCAGTATGGAGTTTTTTATCAAAAAAATCTTTAGCATGCCCATAAGAATCTGGCATCTTGTGATCATATACTTTGTAATAAAATCTTTTGACAAATTCTACACACTGCCATTTTAGACCAAGGTTATATCCATCCTTAGTAAGATGTCTGCCATGAGTATTTTTAATATTACCATTGTGATAAATATTTACTCCTTTGTATTGATCAGTGGCTGTATTAACAGTTCTCCTTTTGACATGCTTCTCTGATGAAACTTTGACGGGTTTATTTAATATCAACAGATTAGAATCATAAAAAATGAAGCCAAGAAGAAAAAGTAATACCAAAAATGTGCTAAAATATTTCATATAAAATGGAGATATTTTCGTTTTTCTAAACTTACTGAAATTTGAAAAGTGAACATCACATTCAAGAGAATTCATTTAATAAACTGCGACAGTACTCATTATAGCTCTAAATAAAAGTTTTTGACCACAATATTATTGCCCAATTCACTGTATGTAATGATATATTTGCCAAAAATAAATTAAAAAAATGTTCGATAGTCTCAGTGGTAAGTTAGAATCTGCATTTAAGAATATCAAAGGTCAGGGCAAATTGACCGAAGTTAATATCGCCCAATCTATTAAAGAAATAAGAAGAGCATTAGTAAGTGCTGATGTAAATTACAAAATAGCCAAAGAATTTACTGACAAGATAAAAGATCAAGCATTGGGTACTCAGAATGTACTCAAGTCTGTAAAGCCAGGCGAGCTCATGGTAAAGATAGTCATGGAAGAAATGACTGCTTTGATGGGAGGCAAAGCTGAAGGTCTCAACTTGAGTCAAAAGCCAAGCGTGATCTTGATTGCAGGACTACAAGGATCAGGGAAAACGACTTTTTCTGCGAAGCTTGCTAAATACCTAAAAGCTAAAAAGAATAAGAAACCACTTCTTGTAGCATGTGATGTATACAGGCCAGCTGCCATAGATCAACTGGGTGTTTTAGGAGAACAAATTAATGTACCTGTTTACAAAGAAGAAGGCAATCAAAACCCTTTAGAAATAGCCCAAAATGCTCTGGTCTTTGCCACAGAAGAGAAGTATGATGTAGTGATAGTAGATACTGCTGGCCGTCTTGCTATAGACGAGGCAATGATGAATGAAATAAGCGAAATTAAAGAAGGATTAGAACCTGATGAGACACTATTTGTGGTAGATTCTATGACTGGCCAAGACGCGGTTAATACAGCAGCGGCCTTTAATGAAGTTATTAATTTCGATGGTGTAGTTCTTACAAAATTAGATGGTGACAGTAGGGGAGGAGCTGCTCTTTCGGTAAAGTATACGGTAGGAAAACCGATCAAATTTATCTCTACTGGTGAAAAACTGGATGCCCTTGATATGTTTCATCCTGATAGAATGGCACAGCGTATTTTGGGCATGGGTGATATCATCTCATTTGTAGAAAGAGCCCAAGATCAATTTGATGAAGTCGAGGCCAAAAGGCTAGAAAAGAAAATCAAAAAGAACAAGTTTGATTTTAATGATTTTCTCAAGCAAATCGAGCAAATAAAGAAAATGGGCGATCTTAAAAGTTTGATGGGCATGATCCCTGGTATGAATAAAATGACAAAGAATGTAGATATTGATAATAACGCCTTTGACAAAGTAGAATGTATTATTTTTTCTATGACCCCCCAAGAAAGAAACAATCCAGAATTACTCAACATGAGTCGAAAAAAACGAATATCAAAAGGTTGTGGAAAGGATATTCATGAGATCAATATGTTCATAAAGCAATTTGACCAAATGCGTAAAATGATGAAGATGATGAGCAAAGGGAATAATATGAAAAACATGATGCAGAATCTACAGCAACAATCTGGTGGTGGAAGGTTTTAACTCTGGTAACTACTCAGGGGGTGTGCTTTTGAGATAAAAGAACATTTATTAGCCAAAATTGAAACTACCTGAGAGAAGTTTCTAATTCTTTAACTACGACTGATTGGCCGGCAGGACTCAAAAGCATCCACCTTAATAAGTTAACTCAATTCTTATCTGCTAAATCTGTCAGTTGCTTTAACTTTAACATGCATTCAATTGGAGTTAAAGTGTTCAAATCTATTTTTTTTAATTCATGAATGGCCTCCATAACATCTTCATCTACTAAGTCAAATATCATCATTTGATGTACATCGTTTTTAGGAAGGGTTTTCACTTTGTTTTTTACATCATTATCATTTTCGATACTTTTTGATTGCAAGTGTGATAGTATTTCAGTTGCCCTTTTTAGCACTTCTTTCGGCATCCCTGACATCCTAGCCACGTGTATACCAAAGCTTTGATTGGAACCTCCGGGCATCAGCTTTCTTAAAAAGATAATTTTATTATCTACTTCTTTAGTAGCCACATTGTAGTTCTTAACACGCTCATGCTTATCGGCAAGTTGATTTAATTCGTGGTAATGCGTAGCAAAGAGTGTTTTGGGGCGATTGACATTTACATCATGGAGGTATTCTGCTACTGACCATGCTATTGAAATGCCATCATAAGTACTGGTACCTCTTCCTATCTCATCTAGTAATACAAG
>JAZGFD010000351.1:0-9353 GCA_036479115.1 Saprospiraceae bacterium
ATACTCAGGCATCACCGAATCTCAATAAATGTAAATCTCATCCAAAACAACTCATTTTGTGAAAAATGTCTGTTTCCTGAGTGGGCTCAATAATTCCTATTTTCAGATTTATCATAAATTTACAACCAAAACAGGTTCGTTGAACAGTCAAGATTCCGTTATTATTTAATTGATAAATTAACTTGCTCAATGTTTCAAATACATTTTCTAAATCTGTTTTTTTAATATTTTTTAATTGTTTTTCTATTGAATTTGCAAAATTTTCAGTTTCTGTAACTGTTTTTTTCCTAAATCAGATAATAATGAATAACTCCGACTATCGGATAATGAATAACCTTTAATGCTGTATTTCTTTTTATCTAATACTCGAATATCGTCACTAACTTTTGGCTTAGTAATATTAAACTCCTTTGCTAAATGACTAGTATTACAAAGTTCTGATTTATGATATGCAATGAAAATTAATATTTGAATTTGAATTGGGCTTAAACCTATAACTTTTGCGTGTTCCCAAAGTAAAACTTTAAAAACTTCAGATACACGTTCCAAACCAACAACAATTTTGCTTGTGATGCTTTTTTGTTGAAAATCGATATTAAAAATACTTTCCCCATTGATAAAAACACTTACTAAATTAAATATTTAGCAGGTAAGTTTTAAATCTTTTTGCTTGACTAAATTTTAGCACAAACCTCCAACAATTTTAAAAAAAGAGAAGCTAATCACATAAATGACCCAGTTCAAAATGACCAAAAAAAGTTCAAATACTCCTTATCCACAAACAATTCGGGTATATTGCTATCTGATTAATTTTTCAAAAAATATTTGAAAAGGTCATACACATTTTTTCACCACTCATAGGTGATCAACCAATTGAAGACATGAATGAAAACTAATAAGCGTACAAAAGACTTCAGTTCTATATTATTATTAGCATTCAATTGTATAGTTTTTACTGGTTTCTCCCAGTTTGTTTGTACGGATCCTATTCTTTTTAAAGATATAAATCCAGGAACGGGAAATTCTTTCCTTTCGGAAATTACGGAGTTCGATGGCAAACTTTTCTTTAGTGCCAATAATGGTACAAATGGACAAGAGCTATGGGTTAGTGATGGTACACCGTCTGGCACTGTCCTTTTCTATGACATTAGACCTGGTGCTCCGTGGTCTTCTCTTTCTGGACTAACTGTACTAGGAGATAAACTCTATTTTAGTGCCAATGACGGCCTAAATGGTGCAGAACTATGGATAAGTGATGGTACTAGGGCAGGCACCTTACTTTTTAAAGACATTAATACAGGCACTAACTTTTCAAACCCTAGAGGATTTACAGAGTTTGATGGTAAACTCTACTTTAGAGCCAATGACGGGAGCAGTGGTCTAGAACTGTGGGTAAGTGACGGAACTCTAGCAGGAACAATGCTCCTAAAAGACATTAACTCTGGAGCAAATGGTTCTACCCCTAGAGACCTCACTGTATTTGGAGACAAGCTCTATTTTAGTGCCGATGATGGCGCCAATGGTATAGAACTTTGGGTAAGTGATGGCACACCTTCTGGTACTGTCCTTTTTAAGGATATTAACGCTGGAGCAGGTATTTCCTTCCCGTCACAATTTGCAAAATTAAATGGAAAGCTCTTTTTTACCGCTGATGATGGAGTGAATGGTAAAGAAATGTGGGTAAGCGATGGTACATCTTTTGGCACTGTACTTTTTAAAAACATCAATTCGGCAGGTAGTTCATCCCTTTCAGGATTCACAGAATATGGCAATAAGCTTTATTTTCAAGCCAATGCTGGTACTTATGGCAGAGAACTGTGGGTAAGCGATGGTACAGTAGCTGGCACTTTACTTTTTAAAGACATTTGCTCTGGCACTTGTGGCTCTTTCCCAATAGAGTTTACTGTATTTGGTGGCAGCCTCTATTTTCAGGCTACCGATGGCACCCATGGCCAAGAACTATGGATTAGCAATGGTACTTCAGCAGGCACTGTGCTCTTAAAAGACATTGACTCAGGGAGGGATTCTGAGCCTTCAGGATTTACGATATTGGGAGACAAGTTGTTTTTCCAAGCAAATGATGGCATACATGGCCAAGAAATGTGGAGTCTATCATGTTCTGTACCTGTACCAACTTTATCTCAATGGGGCTTAATAGTATTGAGCTTATTCTTTTTAATTTTAGGGATGGTGGCCATTGGAAATAAAAAATTAAGATATAAAAACATAGTATCTGGATGAAAATCAATACTGAACCTGAATAAAAAGGAATAAATATTTTATTTTTAATTAAAATGTTTTCATTCAATTTGCACTAATCAAACAACATATCATATTGATTCTCTCGTTGTAAATTTTCCTTACTCAACATGCTTTTATTTAGGTCAAGTGCTTGATCAGATGCTGCATCCAATAGAAGCTGATCCTTTTCTTCACCAAGGATGAGAGACATTCCTCCTTTCTCCCACTTCTCCAACATTTTGAGCCCTTCTTCTTCAAATATCCCGTTTTGTAAGTCTATGCTTTGCATAAAATTTTCAGAAAGCTCCATAAATTGCTCCATTTCTCCTACTTTCTGACTTACGTCATCAGCAATATTTTCAAGAGCCATTTCGAAAAGTTCTTTTTTATTGCTGTTTCCTCTTATAATATCCATAGCAGAATTCATGGCAGAATGACTTGCTTTTATAACTTTAAATTCTTGCTCCTTAATCTCCACTTGATCAGCAACATCTTCTTGGAGTATTTCGCTATTTTCATACATTTTCATTAAAACCCTATAAAGGATTTCCATCTTTTTATAGAGGTCTTCGAGTTTCAAGTTACTTTCTTTTAACCGGCCTGCTTTACGGCTTTTAAGGATAACTTGAGATTTGTTTTTTTTATCTTTTGCAGCAGTTGCTTCATTCAAATTTGAGCTAATTGCTTTTTGATTATTAAGAATGAGTTCTTTGAGTTTGTGCATCTGGCCTCTAATTTTGATGATCTGTTTGTTCATCTTTTTTAGGTTGCCTTTGAGTTCATCAACATAAGATTTCAAAATTCCAATAGGGTCTATTTGTACAAAAAGGCCAGTAATGGCTCTCATTACACTTTTGTACATATAGCTCATTAGTGTCCTTGCCTTACTATCTAAAGCTATAAATACTATCAGGCTTAAGGCTGCTACAGACAAAGCCAACCCTAAAGTAGTGGATGCAAAAGCAAATATGGCTCCTAATCCGCTCATTACTGTATATCCAACTCCTACTACGACTGCTATCAAAAAGAGGATGCCCGTTACTCCTTCCGGTCTATTCCAAAAGGACTTTTTTGTAAACTCAGTACTCATAAATATTCATTAATTTTTTTGAGATCTTTTTCCATTTGGGATGCTACCACCTTGTAGGAACCATAAAAACCTGATTTAGTACCTTCCACTTTACTTTGTGCATTTTCAATTTCTGCTTTTACTTTTTCTAAATCATTTTTATGACTTTCTATTTGTTTTTGAAGTTTGTTAATCTGGCTTTCTTTATTTTTAATGTTATCCTTCAAGCTCTTTAAACCTTCTTTTCTTTGCCCTACTTTATGATTTATTTGACTTGTTAGTGCTTGGTTAAATTTAGTTTCTTCGTTTTTTAGGACTGAGAGGTAATGATGTACACTTTTCACTAACTTCTCTTTACTTACCCCCATGGTGGATGCCATTGCAAAAGCAGATTTATATTGCGTGGTTTCGTCCATGTTCATTTTAGAAAGAGACTGTAAGGATTGCTTATATTCTAAATAATCAAACCCTTCAAGATTGTTTTTTTCAACAGCTTCTAATAGTATATTAACAAATTTTTCTTGTGGAGCTCCTTTGACTACAGGTGATGATTTTTTCGCTTTACCAGATGAAGATGAATTGATTGTAGCAGAAGATTTACCCGATGGTGCTGTATTTTTGTCAGCAGTTTCAGTATTTGCACTAATATTTCCTCCTGCTTCCTCGATTACGAACAGTGATTTTAGTTTTTTTAGCATAGTTTTCCAAGAATAATCAAAATCCAGTCAAATGTCTTGTTTCATCTGGAATACTTCGACGAAGTGCCCCATTTTTTCTATGATTTCAAAAATAGTGAATTATGTTATAGTCAAGAAAGAATATTACACCCAAAATAAGTTTCACTCAGTATCTTATTTCATTTGACATATTCGTAAGGATTAAACTTTTGATTTTTCTATACTGCAAGCACACATTCTAGTGATGCAATGTAGGCGGTGACAAGGATACTAAAGTGTCTCTAAGCGTTTTAAAATATTGAGGATAACAATTTGTAGCTGCTCAGGTGGAGTCAATTTTGGTTAAAATAAGTGCTTTTTTCAATATTCTTCGGCTATATTTTATAACAATAGCTCTACTATTCTGATAAAAATGAGTCTCATCTAATAATAAAATAACAAATTTTTGTCTTATAAAGCACCCATATGAGGGGGTACAAAAATTTTATAAAAACCTGTTTTATTTGTTTTAAACATTTGCTAACGCAACATTTTTCATTTTTCAACCGTATTAGGTAATAGGTTATTATTACTTGCCTTTTTAAATTAAATTCTCTAAAACTAAGATAATGAAATTGAAGTTGTTTTTAGGTGCTATATTATGTGCATTTCTTATCTCTTCTTGTTCTAAGGATGAGGACGTTTTGACTCCTGATATGAATGAACCAGATCCTGATGGATTTGAGCTTTTTATTTCTCCAGTAATGTCAACATCATGTTCTATCACAGGGTGTCATTCTGGGAGTTCTCCAGCTGCAGGGATTGGCCTTACTACATATAATGGAGTGAAGGGAATAGCAGATTCTGGTAGGCTTGTAGGATCTACTTTTTGGGAAGATGGATTTTCTAGGATGCCCAAAAATGGCAACCAATTGGATCAATCTATCCTTGATAAAATAAAGGCATGGGTAGATGCTGGAGCCATGAACAATTAGGTTTTATTATTAAAACCACATTGCGTCTAATTAATTAAAAAATGATTAGACGCATTTAGGGATTGAATGTATACGCATTAAAACTAAAAATGATTGTTCTTGTTAACCCTCTATTTGCATTTTTATTCCAGTTGTTGTCAGCTTGATACTCTTTGCTTATTTTTTCTTTGGTAACTGAAAGTAAAAACTTTTCCTTACTGCTGACAATTTAAAATTTATCATCACCACTCCAGTAAGCATCACTGCTGCAGCTATTATAGACTGCCCTGTAATCAGTTCATTTCTAAACCACCAACCTAGCAGAATAGCAATAATAGGGTTAACATAAGTGGAAGTGCTTACCTTATCAGGTGTAACATTTTTTAATAAAAATGTGAACGATAAAAAGGCCAAAACACTGCCAAAAATTGAAAGGTAAAGCATCGCATAATAAGTGAAATCACTCAAATTAAAAAGGTCAACACTTCCGATATCCTCAAAGATGGAACTTATAATAAGTGTAAAAATCGCTCCTGAAGTAAATTGTATAAAAGTATTGACTAAAAAAGACTGTGGCATATCAGCTTTGCTAATAAAAATACTCCCTATACCCCATGAAAAAAGGCATCCAACTATAGCTAATATAGCCAGCCATTGATCCCTGCTGGCCACTATTTCATTTTGGCTCACAAGAAGACATACTCCAATAATACCCATAGCTACTCCAATAAAAACTTGATTGGAAGGCTTTTTTTTATCAGATATCCACATCATGAATACAACTACAAGAGGTTCAGCAGATATTAATAGAGAGGTGAAGCCCGTATCTAAATATTGTAATACCCACGAAGTGACCCCCGAACCAATACCGAGCATTAGCACTCCTGCAATTACAGAGTTTTTTACCTTTTTAAAATCTACTCCATCAAACTGGTGAAAAGCCAATGAGATAATTAATAAAATAACGGCTGCTATGAAAAATCGAAGAAATGCTGTGTAAAAAGGAGGGATTTCTTCAATAACATAAGCAAGCATCAAATAGGTAGAACCCCATATTACATATATCATGAAAAATGATAGTCCAATTAATACACTTTTTCGCTCAGTACTCATATAAATTACAAATCTATTGATATATTGGCTCTATCACAATGTGTAATTATCATATATTGTGACTACTCGGGTGGTGTGCTTTTGAACTTAAAAATCACATTTGTTTTGATAGACACAAGCTATTTTCGCATTAATAGTAACCCAGAGTTGAACCTGAATGGTTCATATGATTATAAAAAATAGGCGATAATCGTACATTCGACCCCGACAGGGTCGAATTTCTTCAATACAATAATACTACCCTACGAATATTAAATCCCTACAGGATCCATAGATCGGTTCTAAACGTGCTATTAGAATGGCTAAGGTCAAGGTTAAAATATCTGGCATGTTTAAAATCAGGTCAACACGGCTTCTGTACACTAAGGTCTGTTTGTGATACTTTGAGAAAAAGTAATCTCAATATGCACTTAACTATGATGTAAATAGTCCAAACTTAATTCTCTTTTAATGGTACCTGAGTAGTCACCATATATTTATATATTTGCATCATGACCGAGATAACAGAATCTTTTAAGTTGAGTGCTGCAGAAGCTGAAAAGCTAGAGCGTATTGCTTATATCCTCAAGACTGTTGCCCATCCACTGCGGTTAGCAGTAATACACCTTCTTGAGATATACCCTCGACTTTCGGTAAGTGAAATATGCCACAAGATTGGTTCAGAACAATCATTAACTTCTCATCACTTACAAAATATGAAACTTAAAGGTTTGCTTTCGTCAAGGAAAGAGGGGCGAAATATGTTTTACAGCCTCAAGGAAAGAGATGTCTCATTGATAATTGAGTGCCTTGAAAATTGCAACTGCAATATGTAGAATTATTATTTAGTGGATATAAAATGATCGTTTATGTTCAGTTGAGAAAATATTCCCACTAAAGGTCAAATTAATTCTCCGGGGTTTCCTCTATAATCTGGCCACTATTTATCAAATTTTCTCTATCAATAATTTTTCCGTTTAATATCAATATTTCAATATCTTTTAAATGATTCAAATCTTCTAATGGGTTTTTATTTAGTACCAACACATTGGCTACAAATCCATTTTCTATCTTACCCGTTTTCCAACCAAATGCACTCGAATAATTTGCAGTAGCAGCAGCCAAAACTTCTCTTTTGGTTAACCCAATTTTATTATGTAAAAGTTCTAATTCAGTGTGTAAGGAAATGCCAGGCATTGTGCCCCAAACATCTGAACCACTACCAGCCAGATATTTTGCACCATGTTGATAATAAATAGGTTCAATGTTTGATAACTCATTGGTTATCAAATTTGTATATGCTGCCTGTTCTACGCTATCTATACTGTGATTGCCAGTTTTTGGGTCGGCAGGGCGGTTAATATCTTTGATGTTTAAAATTTTTGAAATGGGCTCATTCCATGGATTTTTATGATTTGGCAGATCGAGATAAGAAAGGCTGCTAGTAGGTATAAGAAAACTGTTAGATCGTGCAATATTTTTAGCATGGGTGTGTAACGGCTTGTAGTCTTTCTTGACGTGTGTCAGAAAATTATAATACTTCCATTTTGGGCTATTAAGGTCATTACTAAAAGGTGCGTTGGCAACAGCCGCGGCCATTTCTCTAGGAGCTATATCTAAAGAATATCGCGTAGTATGGACTACGGCATCAAGACCCAAATCAAAGCCTTCTTTATAAGTAGTGTAGCCCATTTCCCCAATGGTTGCTAAGTCTAACATTTCTGCTTTTTTGATTGCTGTTTTGATTTGTTTAGGAGTCAACCCATACATTAATAGCATCACTTTATAACCTTGAGAGTGGAAGTTTTCCATTTGGGATAATAAAGTATCTGTATTTATTTTTTCAGCCCCAATACCTTCTAGGCGATAAATATTAGGACTCGGATTGCCATTTCCATAAAATTTGCCTCTACGTCCACCATCTACAGAAATAATATTAGTGATGCCCATATACAGAAAAGCATTACAATACGATTGGTTATTAATGGCTGCAAAACCATCGAATAATCCTGGTATGACAAATTTTCCAGAAGCATCAATAATTGTGGAATTTTTAGGAATTGTGGGCATTTCTGCACACTGTCCTACCCATTCTATTACTTCATTTTTTATTAGAATACAAGCATTTTTAACATCGTTATTCGTTTTGCCTAAATTGTCAACATCCAAGAGGATGGCGTTTTGAATGATCGTATATTTGTCACTCCTTTGATTAGAGTTTTTACAGCCAATGCTTATAGATAGACAAACAATAAAAGCAAGAAAACATATATTTTTCATGTGTTGATGTAAATTTAATAAAGTAGTGATATTATGAATAGTTGCTGTCATTAATCATAGCTTTCATAATTGCCTTTTTATTTCCTCATAAGGGGAGCTGATCTACTTTCTAAAGAAGTAAGTGCTCAGGTGGCATCAAATTTGGCTAAAAAAAGCACAGCATCGGAGTAGTTACCCTAAAGAAAATATTTTTGCATTTTAATTCGAACCTACTCGAATCATTCGTTTTTGATCAATTTCTTTTCCAGACTAATTCTGGTATTATCGTTTTCCTGTCTATTATATTAGCCACTCTGAGATTGTGTATCACACTTTGCAACATTTTGTCACTCACCCAGCCATGAATAGCCCATTCTGTAGCATGATACCATCGTTCTACATCTATCAGTTTAAGGCCATATCGTTCTGAAACGAGAGGAATGTTATCCTTAGTTCTCATGAAAAGATCACAGCTATCATGAATGGTATGAAGCATACGCGTTATGGAGGCGGACTCTTGACTAATTATATCATCTGTAGCGGCTATGACAAAACAAGGCCAAGGAGTGATAAACTCACCAAGTCTCCTTAATTCGCCACTGTCTACATAGGGCTTAGTAGTATACTTTTCCCAATAAAATACATCTGTGGTTAAACTCACTAAAGATTGAATAGAACCCTCCAAATTGTTAATGATGTTAAACTGGGCTTGTGTAATATTTTTCCCATTGATGGTGGCATCCACTATGGCCATAAGATGTGACCCTGACCCAAATCGACTTATCGCATACTGTTTGTCATAGATTTCAGTTTGATGAGTTAGCTTGTTTTTAGCTCCCGTGTGCACTCCCCAAATAAGAGGCGTATTGACATATCCAGAAATAATCTTACACCTACTACCATTTATAATATCCTTTATTATACCTTCTGTTAGTAAAATACAAGCATCTATTTCACCATTTCTTAGGGCATTGGTCATTTGGCCAGTACCCCCGTCGAATGTAGTCCATTCTAAGCTTATCTCTTTTGACTCAAAACTGCCGTTTTCGATGGCAAGGTGTA
>JAZGFD010000352.1:0-18618 GCA_036479115.1 Saprospiraceae bacterium
AGAGAAAATACTCCTTCAAAATGATGGAGCTTACCTTGTTCATTATCATAAGTGTATATTTTCCCTCCATTATGCTCAAACTTACTTGCGAATTGTGCAATAGAACTCACCGATCCAAAAAGGAAGAAAAAAAGTAAAGAAATATTTGATATTTGTTTTAAATTTCTGAATTTAATGTCTTTTTTTAATATCGAATAATTCATGTTCCTAGAGATTAGTAATGCGATTAGTAATCAAATTCACAAAAATAGAAGAGTACACACGCCGCTCTAAATTATGAAATACTTAATAATATCTGTATTGACAGTATGAAAATTATTGATCATTTTTACTAATGTTTTACAAGTAACTACTCAAGTGGGTGTTTTTGACCAAAATTGACTCACCTGAGTAGTTACATTTAATATTTTTTTATGAAAAGTACAAGCTTTCTCATTCTTTTACTAACTATGGCAATGATCTCATCTTGCTCAAAAGATTATGATACTGCTGAGATTTTTTATACTAAAGCCATTGCTAAATATGGTAATCTTGACGAAATTAGAAAGATACCATTGTTGGGCAATGTGCAAACTATATCTAACCCAGGTAAAATATTTGTAAGCGATCAATTTTTATTGATTGGCGAGGAGGGAAAAGGTATTCACCTTTTGGACAATTCCAATCCAGAAAACCCACAACCCATATCATTTATTAATGTACCAGGTAACCATGAGTTTTTTGTGCACGAGCAGTCTATATTTGCCGAGAGTTACTATGACATGCTCAAGATTGATTTTTCTATTCCTAGGCAACCCAGATTAGTGAGTAGAGTGAAAAACTATTTTCAACCACATCTGCTCAATTCTACTGGTGAAAACTTAATAGGATTTGATTTTCAAAAAGTTACTGAAAAAATAAGAGATAACGATCAAGAATTCTGGAATGAATATTACTTATATAACGATATTTATGTTGATCATCTGCAGGCCGTAATAACGCACTCCGCCGTGCCTTCTTCTTTTGCAGGAAGCAGTCAATCTATAGGCTCGGTCAATAGAATCACAAGGACAAAAGGTCATGTCTATGCTATTAACAGGAGTAAAATGGCCGTTTTTAGTGATCATGACGAACTGGCACTATTAGGTGAAGGTTTTTATGGGTCACAGATGGAATCGATTTATCCGAATGGAGACCATCTATTTATTGGGGGTTCTTCGTCCATAGAAATCTTGAATATAACCAACCCTGCAAAACCTCATTACTCAGGCAGTTTTTTGCATCCTACATCCTGTGATCCTGTATATCCGATAGACAGTGTAGCCTATGTTACACTACGCACAGATGACGATGATATCTGCCCAGGTGATGTGAATGCACTTGTAGTGTTGGATATTACTGATGTTCGAATTCCTCAGAATGTTCAGGAAATTGAAATGTTAAGCCCATTCGGAATCTCTCTTATAGGTGATGTGCTCTACGTTGGTGAAGGAGAGAATGGTTTGAAAATATTTGATGCTACTGATCGACACCACCTGGTGCTTCTTAAACATGATCAAAGCCTTAAAGCATATGATGTTATTAGTCATCCGACTAGGATGGATCTTATATTAGTCGCTGGGCCTCATGGATTTGGGCAATATTCTGTAACTAATACTATTAAATTTTCTTTGCTCAGCTGGATCTCATTTTGAACATGGATCGCACAAGTTTTTTACTTTTTATTTTTCTTTTTTTATTTGGGAGTGTATTTTCTCAAAAGAATAGGATCAACAAAGATATTCTCGAACATAAAGACGGATCCGTATATATAGGTACAATAATCGAAGAATCAGATTGGCTTGTCTTATTCTGGAGTGAAGTCACTGACACAATTGAAGTTAACAAACTGCATTTAGCACGAATTACCAGAGATGCAAGTTCTTATAATGCAAAAAACGCTAAGCCTACTTTAAATACAAGAAAGCTTGTCACTTTCAAGGAACGATCACATAAAAAAGCAGGATATTTTGTAACTTTTGATATTGGCGTTGTGACTGGTCAAGAGGTGCATTGGCATTCTAATCTTACTCTCGGCAAAAGAGTGAGTCCTAGATTTTCTGTTGGAGTTCAAGGCGGCAAGGAAAACACCAAGGTCATTAATAATTTTGATTGGCGTACGGATGGATTTTGGGTGATTGGAGCCTATGGAAGATATTACCTTTTGGATACCAATATAAGACCGTACGTTTCGGGTAGAATTGGATATGGATTTTTAAATAGCGATTTTTTTAGGAACAAGAAGGGGGGATTAGGGTTTGTGCCTAGCATAGGTATTCATTTTTCTTCAAGAAACAATTTTCGAATTCTTGTTTCGGTGCACCAAAGTATTCAAAAGTCAAGTGGCAGTAGTACTTTTAATATTGACAATTTTGGAAACTCACTAAGTTACTCTTATGATACATGGCTAAATAGAACAGTGTTCAAAGTAGGAATAGAATTTTAGTAGATATGGTAGACTGGTCCAGCCCTCTATTGTTGTTGTCATGTGTAAAAATTTTGTAACATCTTGCTGAAATATTAAAAAATCAAAGATTTTTAGCAACTATTCAAGTGGGCACTTTTGTGATAAAAAATTATTATTTTTTACTAGATAAACCTCATTTTTTGAAACATAGCAGAGAGCTACGGCAAAAAAAAGCTGAATTATGGTAGGAGAAGAACTTTTATTGTCCAATATTGACCCCACCTGAGTAGTTACGATTTTTATAATAAACGGTAGTATCTTGCACAAAATCAAATAAGTTGTGAAAACAGGTTCAATGGAAAAATATATTGTTGCTTTGATATTTACTATCATTTTTATATCAGGATGTAAACACAAACACGACCATCATCCAGAAGGCCATGACCATAGTCACCATCAAAATCACAGCCATGCCAATGATCATATGAATGAAAATTCTTTTAATGACCTTGTAAATAGATTTGAATCTAAAGAAAGGGAAGAATACCAACAGCCTCAAAAGGTTATAGAATATTTAGGAGATATTGAGGGCCTTAAAATAATGGATATAGGTGCAGGCACAGGGTATTTTGCTTTTAGGCTGGCTGCAGCTGGAGCACAAGTTATTTCTGCTGATGTAGACGACAGGTTCATTGAGTATGTGAATAACAAAAAGGGAGAGTTAAGTCTATCTGATGATCAATTAATAATAAGAAAAATTCCATACGATTCACCGCTACTCGCTGATAAGGAAGTAGACAAAGTCATCATCGTAAATACTTATCATCATATTGAGAATAGACAATCATATTTTGCCAAAGTAAAAAAAGGATTAAAAGAAAATGGAGAATTGATTATAATTGACTTTTTAAAAAAAGACCTGCCTGTAGGCCCACCAGTTAAAATGAAAATAGCTGAGAATGAGGTCAAAAGAGAATTAGAAGAAGCAGGATTTAGTAAATTTAGTATTAATTCGGATTTGCTCAAATACCAATATATTATCAGAGCTGAATAATGAGTCTACTCTGGGAATTAATTTTTTTCATAAAAAAATTGTTTTGGATGAAATTTTCTTTTTTGAAGATTCGGTGATATCTGAGTATCACAGAATCTCCAAAAATGTAACGTTCGCCAAAAACTTTATGCAGAGTTTGTCGAAGTGATTTTTTTTGATTGTGTGAGTTTTCGGAGCGGAATCAGAAATCAATTTTATTTGTAACTACACTGATAGGGTCTATTTTGGCTAAAACATTTTTTTTCGTTATCCCGCGCCTATTCTCCCTTCATTTTTTTGGCCAAAAGCGCCGCCAATTCACAACTATCGCTACTCAACCGAGGGCTTTGCTCTTGGCTATTCAACTTAAAAACCTTCAGCCTTTCTAATGATGATTACAATATTGAATATTTACAAATGTAACGTTCGCCAAAAGCTTTATGCGGAGCTTGTCGTAGTGAACTTTTGTGATTTTGTGAGTTTTCGGAGTGGAATCATTGAGTCCACTCTGGAAACAGACATTTTTCACAAAATGAGTTGTTTTGGATGAGATTTACATTTATTGAGATTCGGTGATGCCTGAGTATTAGCTAATTGAAAAAAATATAAAGATCGCCAAAAGAAACTTTTTTGATTTTGTGTGTTTCCGGAGTGGGCTCATCATTACTATATGGTATTGATTTAAGGGAGATCATCTGTTTGGACAGATTACAATCACATATAAACTTTGCAGCTACTCAGGGGGTATCAAATTTGGCTAAAAAAAGCTCTTTTATCCTTATATAAAATAAGTTAGTAATGGCACTGCTATTCATACAAATATAGCTTGTGTCTAGCAATAAAATAGCAATTTGTTACCTGCCTTTTTGACAGATAGGTCTCAAAAGCACACCACCTAACTAGTTACTAACCTTGATTTCTATTTTGATTGGATAACTTGAGTCTGTGATTGACTCGTTTTCAATGGTTGCAATTTCAATTTTAGACTGAGTTCATGAGAGCCATTATTAAATGATTGAAATTGATTAAACGAAGTATTATAGCCATAAAAAACACCGAAATTGTCAAGATATGCGCCTACAATAAATCCTAATCTGTTTTCAGCACCTGTAGAATATGAAACACCCATAGTAAGTTTTTCATCCAATAAGCCCAACCTCAGATTGATATCAACATGAAATGGCACTAACATTATTTGCTTAGCATAAATACTAGGTTCTATTACTAAATCCTTATCGACTAAATCAAATTTATATCCGAGATTAGCGATAAGACCAAAATCTCTACCTACAAGAGTGTTAGAATCATCATCTAATCTTTGACTTATTACTGATGGCAATGCTACACCATAAGTCACTTTATCATCATAGATGCCAAAAATGCCTATAGAAGCATCAAAATATCTTGAACCGTTTAGTCTAGAAAATATCTCTTCATCCGTAATGTCCACAAGAGGATTAGCTACTGCATCTCCATTTAGTTTGTGCTGTATATATTCAGCTGATATACCTATTCCTAATTTGTTATTAGGCATATCAAGATTATAAGAAAAGCTAATTTGTCCTTTATTGGTATTAAAGGCTCCATAGCTATCGGTATAAGCAAGAATTCCTAGCGCAATTCTGTTTCCAATGGGGCCATTATAACTCAAGGTTCCAGTACTAGGTGAATTTGGGAAGCTAGCCCATGCCTTTCTATAATTAAGAACAACGGAATGATACCCTTCATATCCTGTTGCTCCTGGGTTAACCAATACAGGATTGAGATAATACATGGTATAGACAGATTGCTCACCTATAAGTCTTACCTGAGCGTTGACCTTACTGATGCCTAACAGGAATGCTATCGAAATAACTATTATTATATATTTTTTCATGATTCCCTTTTTAATTTGATCTTAGTAATGTGACTGTTCCTCTAAAAAGATCTATGGGTTGATCAGGTCTTGATACTTTTAATATCCACATATATCCTCCTTCATTTAAAAGATTACCAGTCATATCTGTACCTGCCCAACTATTATCATAATTCTCGGCTTCAAACACCAATTCTCCCCATCTATTATATACACCTAATTTGTTAGGTTCTATTCCTCTCCTCATTAAACAATCAAAAACGAAAATATCATTTTTACCGTCACCATTTGGTGAAATAATTGGGGTAGCCTTACAGTCTAATGGCCCATCACATGTTTCAACAACAATGTCTTCAAAAAGTGCCTGACATCCGTTAACATCTTCCACACTTATAGTAATTGTTCCTTCTGCTAATCCTTCTATAAGTGTACCATCCACGGTTCCTTCTGAAGAAGTTATTATATATTCTCCTGCACCTCCTGTTAGTATTCCTCCCAGTTGTATTGAGCCATTACTGCCTCCAATACTAGCACAGCCATCTTGAAGGTCTCGCTCACCAAGGGATAAAGGATCGGGTGGCCTAATATCAATCATCTGTTGATCGGTATTGCCACATGCATCAGTTGCCAGTATCATATATGTGCCTTCGGTGACAGTTATGGGAAGTGTTATTACTTCACCATTTATAGACACCATTACTGGCCCGTCATTACATCCTCCTTTTATAATTCCACTTATCATTCCATTGTCATCACCAGGGCAGCTGATACCGAAACCATTAAATCTTCCAGATGACTCCATAACAATATCAGTTACAAAAACTGCTTCCCAGTCTACTTCAAAAACTCTTACACTACTGCATCCAGCTTCGTCAGTAATAGTAACTGTATAGGTGCCAGGGGATAGTCCCTGTCTATCTGCTTCTGCAAAACCATCATCCCAAGCATAGGTAACATCACCTCCAGAACTTTTGGCGGCAATAATAATTCCTCCATCATTTCCATCCATACTGGATACTCCTGCTACTTGGGAGTCAACAATAATAGATGAGTCAAGCACTGTAAAACTTCTACTCATAGAGCACCCGTTATCATCTATTACTACAACTGTGTAATCTCCACCAGGTATAGCTGTGTGGCTGGCCATATCTCCTAACTCTACTGAGGACATATAAGAATAGGTATATGTTCCATTAGCCGATGTACCACCTGATGCATTTACTGTAAAAGCACTCTCTGTATCACAATCTCGATCAGTGATATCTACTGAGATAATTATAGTATCAGGTGATGCAATGGTCACTTCTTTTGTTGAAGTATTGCCTTCTCCATTTGTAGCAGTCAGTGTATATGTGCCTTCTCCTATCATAGAAATATTACAATCGCTTCCTACTACAGTACCATCAGAAGATGTCCATTGACATGTTACCCCTCCTGTACCCATGACCGTTACTACTACCGCACCGTCCATATCTCCAGGACAAGTAATATTTGTTAATTCATCAATTGTTATTTGAGGATCCTCGGTACATTCTTCTATAGTCACTCCTCCTCCGAAAAGATCTACGTCTAGTACATCATTATTTGAATCAGTAATTTCCACAAGCACATTTCCGTCACTTACTATTAGTACTGATGAGCTTTCCATTTGTGTACATGACCCTATACCATTAAAACATACTTCAAAAATGGTAGTACAATCATCTAGAGCTCCGGAAGATGAAAGTGGTGTCCAACTTACTCTTAGCTTATTGGGTGAGATGAAATTGAAATTTGCATTGCCCAGATCAGTTAAACCAAAATTGTCTTGTCTTACATATTCTATTACTGATTCATCCCATTCAATGGTAAACTGCATAGATTGTACATCATTAAAATTTCCAACTTGAACGGCCACACATACTTCTTCTCCTTCAACTACTGTGGTATTTTGAACAAAAAGTCCCAAGCTTGTTCCTAGTCCATCTGGGCAGTTTCCTGGAGTCATATCAGGACAATCAACACCCAAAGTTGCTGACCCATTGTCAATAAAGAATTCTTCTGACATTCCATTCCCATTGGCTATCTCAATAGCGAAATTGGGTAAATCCATAAATCCAACTACTGAAATATCGCCATCATTTCCTACAACATCAAAGCATATGTCAAACAGTACTTCATCATCAGCTAAAGTCAATGGATCAGAGCCTAAACCAATAATCCAAAGCAGTCTTAATTGTCCCATATCTGCTGTGCCAGCATTGACAGTGACTCCCTCTAATCCTTTTTCTTCAATTCCTGTAAAGCTCAATATTGACGGATCCCAAGTCAAACCTGATTGAATACTTGCTATGTTTTTAAAACTCCTTGTAGTGACTGGCACACAAATGCTTGTAGCACCTTCTGTACACACATCACCAGCTATTAAACCAACTCCATTTTGTGGCCCGCCACCGTCATCATCATTACCAATTTTAACTTTCCCTAATCTTGTAAAGAATTCTTCTGACATTCCACCCCCATTTGCAATCTCTACGGCAAAATTAGGAAGGCTTAAAAAGCCTACTGATGACTCATCTCCATTCATTCCGATCACGTCAAAACACATTTCAAACAAAACTGCATCATCAGCTACTGTCTTAGGGTCTTCTCCTAATCCTATGATCCATAGCAGCCGGAGTTCTCCCATAGCAGCAGCAGCAGCATTGACAGTTATTCCTTCTATAGCGCGATCAGTAATACCGGTAAAAGTAATTATTGAGGGATCCCAGTTTACACCAGATTGGATACTTGCTATACTATTAAAATTTTTAGTAGTTACAGGTACACAAATGGTTGATGCACCGTTAGTGGCCACACAACCAGCAATAAGACCCACTCCATTTTCTGGCTGAGCCATTCCATCTACCTGAAACCTCCCATTGTCAGTACACACCTCTTCTGCATTCCCTTCTCCATTTGCAATTTCTATTGCAAAATTAGGTAATGATTCAAATCTAATATTTGTGCTTTGGCCTGTAGACCCTATCACATCAAAACATACCTCTAAAATAGTACTACCATCATCTAAAGTTACGGGATCATCTCCCAATCCAATTAACCATAACAATCGCAACTCTCCATTATCCGCATTATTATCATTAGTAGATATGCCAGACAACCCACCATCATTTACTCCAGTAAATTTTAATATGGAGCTATTCCAAGTCAACCCCGTCTGTACACTTGCTATGCTTGTGAATCTATTTACTTTTATTGGTACACATATATTTGTACCGTTTTCTGCTGTTAAATTTTCGATTATAATATCAACGCAATCCATATTGCTTTCACCTTCAATTTTTAGCTCTCCTCCTGTTGTGTTGACTCCAGGGTCTTGCTTATTTGCATCTAGTATTTCTGTGACACGAGGGATGTTGGATATTATCAAGTTGGTTTCATCACCTGCATTTCCAACAGCTTGAAGTCTCAAAGTAAAAAGTCTTGTATCGTCAGCTACTGAAGCTGGCAAAGTGCTGGAAAGGCTCCATGATACGGTCATTTGGCCTTCATTAATGGCCTGTGCGGAGGGAGGAGTTCCAATATTACCTCCTTGAGAAAACTCTTCTAGATCTGTAGTTACATTTTCTATCGAACTAAATTCAAATACATTTGGATCCCAATTCACAGAAAACTGTACTCCTATGAGTTGATCCCAATTAGAAACTGTGATATCCACATCTACAATGGAAGTAGGTGTGCTGGCCACTGCATCGCTAAAATTAACTTCAAGCTGCGAGAAAGAAACTGCAGCAAAAGAAAGTATCAGGGCTATTATGTATATTTTTTTCATGAAGGATGATCTTCTATTAGTCTACAAAATTAACAATACTTCTACAGTATTGTAGTGAAAATCAACGAACTAGATTAAAATATTAGTATTCCTTTGTGGAAATCGGGTTTGAAATTTGGAAAATGGCTGTTTGTTTGAAAAAAAACAAATGCCATTACCGTAAAATTGGTCTGAAACAATCTTCAACCTTCGATATTCTGAAAGAAATATTATTCTTCTAATCCTATTCATTAAAAGATGCTTTTATCGTCAATCTCTAAAGTTACTTCTAAGCTTTAAATATAAGATGATTTGACTAAAGCAATCTTTAGTTTATAAAATATAATTCAGATACGCACTTCTAAAAAGTGAAGTGAAAAACAAGGTGATCGACAGCTAAAGGTTATTAAACGCTGCAAATGTATAATGATTGTTGTTAATAAAGAAGGGAAGTATAAACTTTTCCATATTAAATTAGTGATATAGTATATTAATCTTTAGGTAACCTACTCAGGTGAGTACTTTTTTTGTCCAAAATTGGCTCCACCTGTAGTTTCCTCTTTGGTTGTAACTTCTTAGCCAAAGTTAATTTTCATTAAAAACGGATATTGCGGAGTAGACCCTTTAAGTTTCACTTCATTAATCCAAATAAATCATCTTACCTCTTATACTTTTGTTATTCATTTTAACTTCATAGAAATATATACCTGATAAATTTAACAAATCAGACGACTCAATCATTATCTGATTGCCTCCTTTTTCTAAGAGGACATTTGGTTTAACATGAATCTTCTTTCCATTGATATCATATACACTGATCCTTGCCATTTTATCATTTTCACTAAAAATATGCAATGTAGTATTATCCCTAAACGGGTTAGGAAAAGCTGTTACTTCTAAAATATTGGAATTAAAATATTTGATGCCTTTAACTGAGGATACATTAAGATTTTGTGAATATATTTCATTATTGAATGAATCATCCATTGACAAAACCGACGATAGATCTAGATCAATTTCAGATTGTATTTCTATTATTAAAAAGTCTGAATTAAGTGATTTTCCATTGTAAGAAATAGTGATATTATCTTCTGCAATAACATATTGTTCATTGCTTAAGAAGGTGAGATTGCCATCATATACATTCAATATTTTAGCACTAGGGGCAATATTCATCTTCAGTTGGTACCCTACTGCGTTTTCATTTCCATTATTGCTGATTCTTATGAGGGTGTTCTGCCCTTTCTTTATTTCTCCTCCTTTGATTATGAGATCAACAGAGATATTACTCCTAGGGGAGGTAACTGATGAATTAGCAACCACATTTGAGTTAACATCGCCTATTTTAACTCCTATAAAATTAAAATCCCCAGACCCTCCTACATCATGCACTTCGTCAAAACCCCATGGATTAAAAATGTCATTAAAGGTTTCTGATGCTTTTACAAATCTCCATGAAGTATTGTTAGTAAATGCATCACTTATTCCTAATATTACTTTCCTCAATTCTAATAAATCAACAGCTGAAACACTATTATTATTATTGACATCGGAAGCAATTATTTTATATGGAGATGTAAATTCTTGTATTCCTAATATGTGCTGCTGAATCAATATCAAATCCAAAGTGCTCACTCCATTAATGATGTCATCATTTTTTGAAGTCACTACCCTATATTGATCTGGTTGCATTTCAGTAAATGCATACACTCCTTTAACACTTGATGCGGTAGCAGAAGTGATCATATTATCTACGGATATTAAGTTGACACTTACATTTTCAACGGCCTCATTAAATTCTGTCTTAATTAATCCTGATATTGTCAATGATCCAGCAGGGCATGCTCTTGCGATTCTGTCATCAATTAACACCTTAGTTGTTTTAGTTAAGAGGATGGTGCCATCAGTATCAAAAAGAGCCAATTCTAAATCAAATACTACAAAAGTAGCCAGGTCACTACAAGTGAATGTAACAAAATCAGTAAATGCCCCATCTCCTCTTTTTCTTACTCTTATATCAAGATTTGTATAACATTCATCTCCTTCAGCTACATTGAGAAAAGCTGCCGATATATCTACATTGCCATCTGGCTCCATTTCTATAGTGATACCTGGATTAGGCACATCAAAAATAGTATTCAGATCTATATCACTGAGATCAGAAGGGATAATCTCAATAATCTGAGTGTGATGCATAAGCGCCACATTTGAACAAAGGTCAATTACTGTATAACTTCTGAATACTTTTTCAGTAAATATGACATCTTGGAATATTACTTCTATGTTACAGGACACAGAATTATTTAATATGCTCAATAAATCTTGAGCGCTAGGTGCAATGTTATCACATGCAGAGACTTGAATATCTAAGGGCAAGGCAAAATCAGACGTGTTTATACTATTTTGTCTTTCAAAGAAAATTGTATCGCCTACACACAATACAGCATTGGCATTATTTGTAGTATCCATCCATTGTACCAGAAGGTATCCTTCTCCACAGCTCGTTTCTTGTCTATCTATTACCACTGCTTCTAATCCAGCTTCATGAGGTAAGAATGAAGAAAAATCATCACAAAAATCAAATGTGCGGACTGATGAGGGACAAGCTGGTGCCACGGAGGTATTACTATTGACTTCTACTGTAGTCCAACATCTATTGCTAAGACCTGATTCATCTATTACTTCTAACATCACTCTGACATCTTTATCGATATCAAAAGCATCAAATTTTACAAATGAGCTGTCAGGAGCATTAAGGGCTATTTTTCCATCTTCTCTCCATATTCTGAATACAAGAATATCTGTACAGTTATCAAAACTTTTATCATCTATAGTAGGAGGGAATATTTTTCCTTTGTCATTATTATTTAAAGTCAATACTGTGCGTGTGTCACAAATTGCAATAGGCGGCTGAATATCATTTACATCCACATCCATTCTCATTGTATCTGCATTTCCACATTCATCTTTTAATGCATACAATATAGTAGTCGTACCAATAGGAAGAATCTTAGGGTCAGGCACATCTTTAGAATCTAAATTTTGATACTTGGTTTCTACTGTATATGTAGTATATCCAGGTAGTTTAAATGCTATACAATATGTCCATTCGCTGCATTCATCAGTAACATCAGGTACAGGGAGGTCAATGACCATAGTACAAGTATTTGATCCTGCATCTGCATCAGGAATATTAGCTAGTGTAAATTTAGGCGCTTTTGTGTCTTTTACCTCTATGATCTGATTGATCATCCTGGGAGGACTTGATTTACACCAGTCTATAATTGTCCAACTTCTTATAATTTTATAACTTTTGCCACATATCTCGAATGGAGGTAAGTCAGTAAACGCAGCATTTATATTGCAGAATCCTTTTCTAACAAATGCTTCTAAATCTTCATCATATTCAATTAGGGGTCTGCCTCCAATGTGTGGGAAAGAACTTTCGTCCAAATTAAACAGCTCCCAAAAATTTGGGTAGATGTTAATATTAAATTTATCGAGCACATCTTGATCAGGATCTTGTTCCCAATTTCCGAATCGCGAAGTACCATCGCACTCTAGTGCATCTGGGCCTATAAAGTCTCTTGGATCCTCAACCTCATCAGTGTCAAACTTGCTAAAGAAAATGGTATCTACACAGTTGAGCAATACTCTTCCACCCGTTCCAATAAGATCAAATTCTATTAATCTTTGCGCTCCAAAATCACCTGTACACTGGAGTTGTTGCAACTTGTTTCTAATTATACTTACCTCAAAACTTGCTGTATCAGTACAATTATCCTGAATTCCATCTTGAGTAAGAATTTGCCTTCTTATATAGGCAGCAAGCTCTTCGTCAGATCTGCCAGGATCATTTTGATCAGAATCCAAACAAGACAAATCTGGAAATTCTGGGCACTCTATTATTGCCGCAATCTTATCTTCCACCCTGATGTAACCCCAGCAGCTATTTGGATTAGCAACGCCATTCTCTCTTACTTTAACCTTGATGGTTCTGCCTACATGTGCTACTGTGAGTGTATTATTAGGCACATTGAGTAAGTTGTCATTTTCATCAAAAAACTGAAGATCATATGTACATGAAGCAGATGGCTGCTCCAATATGAAATCAGCACTAATGATGGCCTCACACATCTCATCCACAGATACTTGAATAGTATCATTACAATTAAATGATCCTGATACACATTGAGCATATAAGCCAGAATTGAAGGCAAAAAGCAAAAGTGTAAATATCAAATTTTGAATATATCTCATCGTTAATTCTTTCAATTTTGGTTTCGTTTTGAAAGTCTTTAAAGAATTAAAATGATTGGAGAATTGTATAAAGGGCTGGGGTCCCCCCTGTGATCTTGTTAGACCAACTGATTATCTATTGCAAATTTTATCAAATTGACAGTATTTCGTACTCCTAATTTTCGCATAATATTTTTGCGATGTACTCCTACAGTCTGATCACTTATATATAGTTCTTCGGCTATTTCCTTATTATTCATAGCTCTTGTAATGAGCTCTAATACTTCATACTCTCGTTTGGTGAGTTTTCTTTGCAGTAAAAACCTATCTTCTAATCTATTCTTCGGTATTCCTGTGGAAAAACTATTCTTCTTTGGGGTAATATTGAGACCAGAAGTTAAAAACCTTCTTCCTCCCATTACATCGGTGATACAGTCTTCTATTTCATCCAGATCATTGTACTTCGAATAATAACCATCAGCACCTTTTGTAAAAGCCTCTTTTACAAACTTGTGGTCGGTATATCCACTAACAATACATATTTTTAAATCTGGAAATTCTTTCTTGATGTTTGGTAGAATTGATAATCCATTATCATCGGTAAGGTTGAGCTCCATCATCAATAAGTCTGGAGTCATTTTTCGCAATAGAGAAATTAATTCAACGCTGCTATTTGCTGTTCCAAGTATCTCTAGCCGATGTGCTCCTTGGTTGATTAAAATCTCTCTGAACCCATCTAAAAAGAGGCTATGGGCATCTGCTAATACTACTTTTAATGATGTCATAAAATAGTAATGTAAGTTAGTTATATAGTGCTTTGTTAAACTGTATCGAGTAAGAAATGGCAAAATGGGTGCCAAGAATATACACACAGAATATAAGTGAATACATAAGAATATTGATTAATATATACCTCTCTAATAATGAACATATTAGGCGTATTACACCGAATGAATATTTTTATTCTTCATATTCTAAAGGGTAGATAAATTGAGGCGAAGGAAATTTACTCAGTTAGTATGCTATTAAAATCTGCTTATCAGGCAATCAGTTGAAAAATTACGGCTGTCTTGATATTCAATACTCCTTTATTGTAAAGGGGTCGCAATCGATATAGAAGTTGTTTATAAACAATTTGTAAAATTATCTGCAAGTCATTGTTAAGTCATTCATAAAATTATTCCTTAGCGAATCTCAAATGTGTAGCTACATCTACAGTTTGATTCTTAATACCCTTCGACTTCGCTCAGCACAAGCCGCTCAGGGCGTGCTTAGATTTTAGTGATTTCGTTAAGACACTACTTACTTATGTACTTGATAACCCTTTAGAAGCATTAATTATTATCGTAATAAGGGCCTAGATTTTAGCAATTAAAAGGAAGTAAGAAATTTGTAAATATTATTTCTTCACAAATCTCAGCACGGTGTAGCCGATAGGTTCTTTTTCAATGAGAACGTTATAAAATCCTGTAGGAGCAATTGTAGGAAGGGTAACTGGAATAAAATTATTCCCATCGCGGAGATTATAATTGTTAGTCATAATCAATTTTCCGAGAGCATCATAGACGCTTATTTTAATGCTAGTAATTCCATCCTCATAAATTTTTACAGTGAAGTCGCCGTTATTTGGGTTTGGAAAAATAGCTGCACTAAGAGACTCTTGATGTATGGTCGGGCCAAAAGGGACATCATTCCTATCCATTGCTTTAAACACATTATCCTGCATAGCAGAGATGTTAGCATTCCGCATGATTAGTTTTTTCAAAGTGATATCTCTTATTACTTCTTTTTCTTCATTGGATAAATCTGGATCATTTTCAAAATAAAACCGATCACCATCACGAAGTCTCTGAAATTGCCTTTCTATAATAAGCATCAATGTATTACCTAAAATTGCCTCAGGCATATGTTTTTCAGCTAACATGCCTACCCAAGGGTCTATCTTATCAATGTCTTTATATATACTTTTCAAAGCAAGAGCATTCTCATTGGTTTGAGGGAATTGCTCAAAAGCCGTCAATCTAGGAAGACCTATCTCTGATCTTATGCTATTGTAATCTGCCAAGCCTCTTTCTCTCCCTCTGGTGATATTTATTGCAGCCAAATCCAAATTTCCAAATGGCGACCCTTCAAAAAGTAAATTTCTTAAATCGTCTATTATTTTGGAATCTAATTCTTGTTGCACTTGCTGAGCCATCCCAATTAGATAAGGTTCTATTCCCCCTGCTAAATTAATTGTCAATGGATTAAAAAAAGCATCTTTTATACGGATATTGCCTTGCTTTATCTCGCTTCCATCATTTTGCATTCTTAGCACATCAGAATTTACTAATGTGTGCCCAAGCCTAAAAGCTGCTGCTGAAAACACATTAGAAATTTGTGCTTTCACATTTGGCCTGTATCCTGAATACTTAGGCATAGTTACTCCCATAGCAGGCAGCCACTCGTTAAATGTGATATGCTGAATGTATGAATATATTTTACGCCTTGCTCTTTGATATAATTCTTCATCAGAAAGAGAGGGTTCCACTTGCTTCAAGTTTTCAACAAATCTATTATGTTCTCTTACAAAGAGGGTATGTAATGAAATGAGAAGAGGGTTTTCATTGGCTCTTACATCTCCTGCTACAAATAATTTTTGATTGCGGCCAAAAGCATCTTCCATAAATGGAGCATTCCTATCTACAGCATCATTAAATTCTCCTGTGACAGTATTCCATGGTAAAAGGTTACCTTTTGATGTCTTAAGCTTACCGCCTTCAAACGTTCTGAGCCATTTTGCTCTTACTTCATCTGACCCATATATTCCAGAACCATCAACATATGCGGTAACTTCATTCTCATATTTCCTAGGGTTCCCTTTTACAGTACCACTGTTTTTAGCGGGTTCTGATCTAAACATTGTAATAGAACTACCCGGTTCAAATATTTCATCATCATCTGGCACAGTAATAAACAATGGCTCGAATGGATTAGATTTAATCAATACTATATCGTGGTCAATAAATTGCCCAAATGCCCACAAATAATCACTCAATGAAAGTGCACTATTAATTTTTTGAGTTTGTGAAAATATTAAATTACTTATTTTCCTAGAATTGGGCCTATCTGTTCCAGCCAATTCTGAAATGCTGTCAGCAAAAGCTGAAGATATTATGCTATTTAAAATATTGCCCTTAGATCCCCACTGTACATTCTCAACATTATTGTAGGTACCATCCATTGTTCTATACGACTGAGCAGTCATAAGAGGGGAAAAACAAATTATTGATATTGCTATCCAAAGGATTCGAAACATTCGGCTCTAGTTTAATCTCACGGGTACTCTTCCAGCTTTGCCGGTTAAGTAGGGCAAATATAGACAAATGATGTACAATATTATCACTATGATGCCCACAATAAAATCCTACAAATATAAAATCCCATAAATGAGTTATTTTTCATATCATAAAAAATGAGGATGTAAATATAATAAAAATACATTAAAAATATATGTTATATGTAACATGTTGTAAATCAGACATCAAATTTGAATTTGATGCTTTATAGTTTTACACCAGATGATTGATTGTAAAATTCCTCTAATAAATAAAAATATGATCAGAGCCATCCATAGGGTTGAAATACCTTGGGCTACTAAGCCATAATAATACCCTAGATAAATTGTAAGAGAAATAAGCATTGATATCATCATCCACTTTACCTCTGTAAGACCAATAAAGATACCGTCCCATATATAACATGCAAAAACAACAACAGGTAAAATGACCATCCATATTTTCTGCTCTCTAGCTGCAGCAAAAACGAATGGGTCATCTGTAAATATTCTTATGAAATGAAAATCGAAAAAATAATATAGAAATGAAAAAATAACCGCTATGCCCAAACCCCAAAGGAAAGAAATATTAACCACCTTACTTAACACATGGGATTGCTTTGCTCCATAGTACTTTCCTACAAGGCTTTCACTTGCAAAGGCAAACCCATCTATTCCGTATGATAGCCAATTTAAAAACTGTAGTAAAACGACATTTGTCGCTAGGATAATAGCTCCTCCTTCTGAAGATTTAGAATAAAAAAATCCGAAAGCAAAAGTGAGACATACTGTTCTAACAAATAAGTAAGCATTGACTTTGAACAACATTCCCCATTCCTTCCATTTTCCAATAATGTTTGGCCAACTCTTGATAACAATGGAAGGGTATTTTATCCAAATTAAAACAAAGGCAATAAATACTCCTAAGTACTGGGCGATGACAGTGCCATAAGCTACTCCAGCAATATCCCAATTCAGATGTACCACGAATATGTAACTAAAAATCAAGTTCACAACATTGACTATTACAGTAATAATAAGAGGGAGTACTGCATTTTGTTTGCCAAAAAACCATCCCATTAAGACATACAATGTCAACGTTGCAGGGGCTGCCCAAATCCTTATAAAAAAATACTCTTCTACAAGTGGGCTTTGACTATCTGACACATTAAGCAGCGAAAGGCTAAAATGGCTTAGTGGAATGCATAAAGTTAAAATGATCAAGCTGATTATTATTGCTATACTTACCGATCTCCACAAAATTTTATTGCCACTGGCATGTTTTGACCTACCATATTCTTGTGCAGTCAAGCCTGTTGTACCCATTCTGAGGAAGCCAAAATTCCAATAAAGAAAATTAAAGATCATAGCTCCTAATCCCACTGCTCCCAAATGATTAATAGACAGCCCACCCATCAATGCGGTGTCAACGGCAGAAATAAGAGGCACAGATATATTGCTAATGATATTAGGGATAGCCAGACCAAGTATTTCTTTGTTAACCTTATATTTCATGCGCAATAGCTGCTTACTTTTGAAAGAAACGGAATGGCGAAATACTTCAACTCCTTTTTGCCAGTTAATAACTGGTAATTACTTCTGAAATTAAGAAAGATAATTACAATTATATTGCCCTACCAATAGTAGATAAAATCATGTCAGAATATATATTTTCAGAAAAATAAATTTTGTACAACTTGCCATTTACACTTTTGTATTCAAAATAAAAGTACGAGTACTACAGTAAAATTTAAGTAAAAAAAATGCTTTTTTAATACTTCAACAACTACACATCTGTAGCCATTTCTGGCTAAAAAACAAGGATTCTTTTTGGTAATGAAGTTGAAATATGTTGCAGTTACACAGAATGTAATACAAAAAAATTTGCAAAATTAGATGAAAAGAGACCATTTTTGAAGTTAAATGAGTTGTGATTCTGTAGTTGTAAAATTACATTTAA